>JBBQPO010000024.1:0-33753 GCA_038217285.1 Chthonomonadales bacterium | reverse complement strand
CGCAGTTTCACGGCCACCTGCTCGAACGCCGTCTGCATGCTCAGGGCCTGGGCCGGCGGCTGTAACGGCGGACTGTTCTGCTGCGAACCGGCGTTGCCGCGCAGTCCCATGACGGTGGCGGCTCCCAGCGCGAAAGCGACCGGGATGATGACGGCGCGCGAGGCGCGGTTGCGTATTGGTGAAGTATTCATTTTCGTTTTGTACCTCAAAGGGAAGTATTGTAAGGGTTTCATCGACGCAGTCAAGCGTACCCACGGTTTCGCTTCAAGACGAAGAAACAAATCAACGGAAGCGTTCGTGGGAGAACTGCCAGCTATTTATCAATACGCATTCAAACGCGCGCAGCGTTTCTGAAAACGGAGGAATCCACAAATTTTTTTGTAATTTGCCGGGTAAGAAGAAGGAATCACCAAAAAGCCCGGTACACAGAGTGTGTGCCGGGCCACGGAACGGAAGGGGACGCTCTATTTTACGCTGAGCAACTCTACTTCGAAATTGAGCGTCGCGTTCGGCGGAATTGGTCCGCCCGGAGTGCCAGCGGCGCCATAGCCAAGTTCGGGAGGAACGATCAGGTTGCGTTTGCCGCCCACCTTCATGGTCAGAACGCCCTCATCCCAGCCTTTGATGACCTGGTGCGTTCCGATGGTGAAGGTAAACGGAGTCCCATGGTCACGGGAGCTGTCGAACTTCGTGCCGTCTGTCAGCGTACCGACATAGTGGACGGTCACTTCCTGCCCGGTTGTCGGCGAGGGTCCCGTACCGACAATCAGATCGGTATATTTCAGACCGGAGCCAGTCGTAACGGTCTGCGCGGTGGCCTTCTCTGAGACCTTCTCGGTGGTCAGCTTACCGGCAGGCGAGAAAAACGCATAGGCTACGATGACCGCGACGATGCCGATGGCGACAGCAAGCGCCGGTACGATCTTCTTCTTGGGGAGTGGTGTGCTCATAAAGCGCGTGAGAATCCTTTACATAGCAGAGTCGGTGTATCGAAGCCGGGAGCCGCCTGCGCCAATGTTCTATTTTACGCCAAGCAGCTCCACTTCGAAAATAAGCGTCGCATTCGGCGGAATGGGACCCTGGCCGCCAGGGCCATAGCCGAGGCTGGGCGGCACGATGAGTTTGCGTAGACCGCCGATCTTCATCGTCATGACGCCCTCATCCCAGCCTGGGATGACCTGCTGCTGCCCGATGGTGAAGGTAAATGGCATCCCTCTGTCGCGGGAACTGTCGAACTTCGTGCCGTTCGTCAGCATACCAACGTAGTGCACCGTCACCTCCTGACCGGATTTCGGCGAGTGCCCTTTGCCGACTTTCAGATCGACATATTTCAGGCCGGATTTCGTGGTAATGGTCTTCGCGGTACCCGACTTGGCGGCGGGCTTGGTGTGCTTCTTCGGCGGGTTGGCCAGCGTACCGGTGATGGGACCGAGCACGAGAACCGCGCACGCCAGTGTGAAAGATAGTTTGCGCATGGATTCATTCTCTCCTGAAACGGCGTCCCGCACGGGAACGCAAGATTGTGGCAGATGCCTGCTTTGATTCGCCATGCAAAACCAGGATTCCTTCCACGCCAAATCTTGACAGGTACGGCGGACGGTGATACAATACGTAGGTTGGGAACCCGCTCAAGGCGGTATCCCGCCTCTGTGGCGCAGTGGTAGCGCAACTGTCTTGTAAACAGTAGGTCCTCAGTTCGAATCTGAGCGGAGGCTTTCCCCTCAATACACGGTAGTCGATAGCTCCCGCCAATTCGGCAGGAGCTATCGTGTTACTGAGTCGGCAAAATACTGTCGTGATGTCAGCGGAGCTGCTTACGCTCGGTGGTGGGCACGAAGCGGGCGAAATCTCCGGGGACGACGTCGTCCAGATCCCGATCCGGGATCAGCCGCGCGCCCGCCTTTTCGTAGGCGGTTTCGACAAACTCGCCGCACGAGTATTTGCCCGGCGGCGTGTAGTTGAAGTGAAGGAACCGGAAGAACTTGTCCAGCACTATGACCGCCAGATCGAGACCGGCGTACTTCGCACCGCGCTGAGTCTCGGCCCAGGCGACCGCCGCATGCCCATTGTCCGCTGGGGAGCGAATGACAACGTAACTGTTCTCCGGCCCGCGCAGATCGCGATAGCCGACGCCCTTCAGACTCGCTTCGATGGCCCTGTCTTTCGAGACATAGAGGGCGACATGATAGAAGGGCGAGCCGGTAAACGCGGTGATCATGCGGTTCAGACCCTTCGCGCTATGAAATAGCAGCAGATCGCCGGGCTGCGGATGCCTGTCGAACGTCGTGGGCGTGACATAAGAATCGTCGAGCCGTTGTCGGGCCCTGGCACGACTCTTCCAGAGCAACAGCAGACCTGTTGCTCCCACACTTGCGATGAGTAGCAGTCGGATTGCGTCCTGGTGCATGGGATTTTTCGAGGATTTCGACAAAATTTTTCTCCTGATGCCCTCAAAAGAGGGCGACGTTAACATTTCTATGGTATAATACAGCATCTATCCGATCGACATGAAGTTTTGGACTGATCCGCGATCTATGATCCTTGTGTGCATTCTTCTGTTCGGCTACTTCTGGCTTTCCTGACGTTCGTTTCAGATGGTGAAGACAACAACAGGCTTCATCTACTTTTGATGTGGTGCGTGGCTGTATTTCGCGCGGCATCGGACCCTTTTCCAACATTGGGAAAGAGAATGAAAGGAGCCATAACAGAATGGCGACACGTATTTATGTTGGCGGACTTCCCTACTCTGCAACCGAGCAGGAACTGCAGAACCTGTTCTCCTCGCACGGCACGGTCTCTTCGGCCAGCGTGATCACCGACAAGTACACCGGCCAAGCCAAGGGCTTCGGCTTCGTGGAAATGGGCACTGACGCCGAGGCTCAGTCCGCGATCAATGCCCTGAACGGTACGCTTATGGGCGGACGCACCCTGACCGTCAACGAAGCCAAACCCCGTGAGGATCGTCCTCGCAGCGGTGGCGGCGGCGGTGGTGGTTATGGCGGCGGCGGCGGCGGCGGAAGCCGTGGCGGCGGCGGCGGTGGTGGCAACAACAACAGCCGCTGGTAGTCAGCCTCGCAGTAGACACTGTAATAGATCGGAACCAAGCTCATCTTGGTTCCGATCTTTTTTATGCCTTCAGTCCGAAACTTCACTTTGAAAAGCCTGAACGGTATCAGCAGCCCTTTGTGCCTTCCGCGAAAGCGCAACCTATGTGTTACAATAGAGTGGTTAACGTGACAGACAGGCATAGTTTTTCGTGAGCGGTGTGCTGGTTCCTGCGGTGCAGTTGGGAGGGACAATTATGTTTCGAGAAGACAAAACTACACAAATGGCCGCGAGTTTTTTGAAGCTCTCAAAAGGGTGCCTGCCCTACCTCAAGCTCATCAAGCTGCTCTATCTTGCCGATAGGAAAATGCTCATCACGCGCGGGCGGCCCATCTCTTACGACCGCTGGGTCAGTATGAACAACGGGCCTGTGTTATCAAACACCTACCACTTGATCAAAGGTAACGACCCTGCATCGTTGTGGAGCGAACACATACAGACGATCAACCGCTCAGTGGTCTTGCAGAGCGACCCTGGCACAGGAGACCTGTCCCGAGCCGAAGGCAAGATCATCGCCGACATTTTCACACAATACGGGAGCCTGAACTGGCAAGAACTGGTAAGACTCACCCATGAGCTCCCCGAGTGGCAAAACCCGCATGGGAGTACCATCGAGATACCTTACCAGACGGTGATGCGGGGCGCGGGTTTTACAGAGCAAGAGATTGAGGACACTATGGATGACATTGGGGCTGATGTCGCCCTAAAGCGTGTCCTGGCTCTCGTGTAATGGCGAGTTTTCAAGCAGGAGACACGTTTTTCGTGCGCGATAAGGTCGGGACAGATAAGGGCCATCTTTATGTGGTCCTTTGCGCCCCCTATGGGAAACCTCTCCTTGTTTTGGCTCTCAGGTTCAACACAGCACAATACGATTCGGATAACACTCTTATCCTCCACCCTGGTGATCACCCGTTTATCAACCGCCCGACAGTAGTGAGTTTTCACTCTCTCAAAAAGCTCGAAGTGGAAAAGTTGCTCCATCTCGAAAGGCTGAACATGCCTGATATGTTCGAGCGTAAGGCCCCTGTGTCCTCCGAACTCTTGGAGCGCATTATTGAAGGCGCTAAAAAATCCGAGGACACACCTGAACTCATCCTGGCCGAACTAAAGGTGCAACTGGGTCTGAAAGAGTAAAAAATAGCTTTCTTGCCTGATTTCGGTAGGACTGCCTTGTCCGGTGAACTCAGAAAGGCACGGCGTCCATCATGGATGACGAGAAACGCTGTTAGAGAATAACCACTTCTCCAGATTTCATTCTACCAAACGGCCAGTGACCTGCATGATAAAGCAGAATGATATCACACCAGAAACCTGGTTGATCAACCAGTAACTCTGCCGCCGCAGCCCGACAGGCAAACAGCGCCCCGCCCCGTGCGGCTCCAGTCGTGTCGGTCGGGCCGACCACGAGCAGAGGATGCGCCGATGCCGAACGCAACGCGACCTGCGTCAGTCGAAAGATCTCCACTCGAACGGCCTTGAAATCTTTCTCTCTTCCTTCCAGGCGTGCCTTCTCGACTAGTCTCTCTTTGTGAACAGGATCATCGTCATAAATTGTCGTTGGGAGCCAATCGAAGTCTGCGAAAGGAAAGGTTTCCAGCGCTATTCTATCATGCAGCAGGCCGAATTCAGCCTCCGTTAAGGCAGAGATAAAAGGTGTCCATTGCTCACCGCTAACGCTTATCACCTTTTCTTTCGGTCGGTAGGGTTGTCCGAGTGTGCTAAACCACGGCGTAGTTTGAATGAGATTCTTGAGGGTCGCTATGTTCATATCTCTGCGTCGTCCTGCTGCTCCTCTTGATACAGGCGTTATGTAGGATCGTCGGTGGAGGCGTCATCATGCTCTGTCCAATGGACGGATGCCAGGGGGAAATCGGCGATACGGAGCAGGCGGTCGCCGGTTTTTGGAACGCGGAAGACGGCCCCGAAGGTGAAGGCCAACTGTTTGGTTTCGGCGCTGGGGTGTTGGAGGATGTGGATGTTTTCGCCCTCGACCAACAGCTTTCCGCCCGGCATGTCGAGCGGGATTCCTACGGGTGTCAGCGGCATGTCGGCGGCCCCGTCGCCCTTGCTTTCTAACCGGATGTCCGAGAGTGACAGTTTGATGGGTTCGACGGTCTGGCGCGTGTCTGTGTTGTAGATCGTGAAGATGACCTCCAGCAAGGCGGAGGAACCGGGACTGTTTTTCTCTTTGTCTTCCGGCTGACCGAGAAACGAGGTGATCTCCACACGCGTGATCTGCATCTCGAACTTGCCGTTGCTGTGGGGGATTTTGTCGCCGACACGATAGGCAGCGGTGGCCTGGCCAGGATTACGGACATACTTGTCCATCCAGGCGAGGCAGCGGCGGCTCTCGTCGAGGCGGTGATTCGGCTCGTTCAGG
Organism: Chthonomonadales bacterium; assembly: GCA_038217285.1. Taxonomy (GTDB): domain Bacteria; phylum Armatimonadota; class Chthonomonadetes; order Chthonomonadales; family Chthonomonadaceae; genus JANXLO01. The sequence goes on along the minus strand of JBBQPO010000024.1, from coordinate 28,268 downwards.
CCGTGGGACTCGCGGGGGTAGTGGACGAACTGGGTGACGACGCCGCGATGGCGCAGCGCCTGATAGAGCTCCCGAGAGTTGCTGAGGACGGTGTTGGTATCCTCGTCGCCGTGCAGGATCAGGGTCGGCGTCTTGATCTGCGTCAGGTAAGAGCCGGGGGAGAGGCGACGGAAGATCTCCGGGTCCTCCCAGTAGTAGGCACCGAGATAGTCGTTGTCCCAACGGGAGAGCTCGGAGTTGCTGTAGTCGGTCTGCAAATGAAAGATACCGAACATGGAGACGGCGGCGCGGAAGCGGTCGGTGTGGCCGATGGCCCAGTTGGTCATATAGCCGCCGTAGGAGCCGCCCATGACGCCCATGCGCTCGGGGTCTGCTATTCCCTGCGCGATGCACCAGTCTACCCCGGCCATGATGTCGGCGAAGTCGCCGCCGCCCAGGTCGCGCCGGTTGGCGATGGCGAAGGCGTTGCCGTACCCCTCGCTGCCCCGGAAGTTCGGGCGCAGAACGGCATAGCCCTCCGCCGCCCAGACCGGTGGGAACGAGTAGGAACGCAGACGGTGCATGGCGCGCCCTTTCGGCCCGCCATGAATATCGACGATCAGCGGAACGCGCGAGCCCGCGACATAGTCGTTGGGATACGTAAGCACACCCTCGATGTGGGTTCCGTCCGGACTGTCCCAGGCGACGACCTCCTGGCGCGGCAGAACGTGCTGATCGCTGATGTCGGCATTCAGCCGCGTGAGCTGCTGCACGATGCCGTCCGTGTCCCGTGCGAAGATTTCAGGGAAGGCCGTCGCCGACTCCGCGATGAACACCAGCGCGTCGCCTTCCGGATCGATGCCCAGATCCTCCATCACGGTCGCGTGGTTTGGGGAGAGCCGCTGCGTGGTCGCCGCGTCGATCCGCACGATCTCACTGCCGGTGCCGACCGCCGCCAGGGCGTAGAGCGCGCCGTCCTCCTGGCACCACTCGAAGCAGGTCAGGTCGAAGTCGAAGGCCGGGTCGGTGAGCAGACGGTAGGCGGGCGCAGCCTCGGAATTGGAGAGGTCAAGCGCGTAGAGGCATTGGCGCGAGTAGGAGAGGGCGGGATCGAGCCAGGCGAGGAAGGCCAAATGGTTGCTGTCGGGCGACCAGCGCAGATGCGTCTTGTCACCAGGGCGGGCGGGCAAATCGCGGCTCGCGCCATCAGGCAGGGTCACGAGCGTCAGATCGCCGACATGGTAGTCGTTCGGATCCCCGGTGCGATTGGTCACGTAGACGAGGCGCGTGTCGTCGGGGGCCAGCGCGAACTCCGAGACGCCAACGTCCGCCGTGTGCAGCAGCTTCGGCTTCCCGTTCTCCACCTCGATGTGCCAGAACTGTCGGCGCAGACGGTCTTCGTGCTCCACGACCGGATCGACCTTACGCCGGTCCCGTTCGTCTTTGCGGACGCTCTCCAGGGGGCGCGGGCGAGGCTCCGGGGCCAGATAGACCACGGAGGCGCTGTCGGAACTCCAGGCGTAGTCGAGAACTCCCTCTTTCGCATCCGTGACGCAGTAGGCTTCGCCGCCATCCTCGGGCAGCACCCAGACCTGCGCGGTGGGGTCTTCGTCCTCGTCGTCCACCGATTTCGTCGGATCGGGGCGGGCAGAGAGAAAGGCGAGATACCTGCCGTCCGGTGACCATTTCGGGTAGTCCTCCCCGTCGCGCGAAAAGGTGAGTTGTCGCGTCAAATCTTCCGGAGAAGCCGCAGGGGGTGGGGAGCCACTTTCCGCCTTCTCTCCGCTGCCAGGAGCCTCCTCCTCGTCGTGAATCGGCCACTCCGTCAGCCAGATATGGCTGACATTCAGGCTCTCCTCGAAATCAGGTTCGGTGACGACGAAAGCGATGCGCTCCCCATCCGGGTGCATCTGCGGCTCGCTCAGGCGCTTTACTTCCAGCAGTGTTCGGGGTGTCAAACGTGATTTGCGTCCGGCTTCGGACGCGGCAGATTCGGTCTTGGTCATGCCACACAGTATAGCATAATTCCCCTGCGCGTCCGAACGAACTGCACACGTCTTACACGGTTCGGCGTCGGCGGCGCAGGAGCAGTCCACCGGAGGTGAGCAGTCCGAGCAGGAGCGCATTGACTCCCGGTTCGGGGGTGCTGACCACGCCCGTTCCACTGCCGCTGAAGCCGATCACGACACGGCCGTTGTTGTCCGCGCTGATGGACGGCTCGAAGAAGTAGAGGTTGGGGTCGGAGATCCGGCCCGACTGCTTCAGGGCATAGTTGTTGGCGTCGATCTGGTACCACTGCAGGCCTGCTTTACCGTTGCCATCGACATCGATACTGTTGACGGCCCATATATCGCTGCCGATCCGGATCACGCTGCCAGCGAAGCGACCGTCCGAGGTATCCAGCAGGTCGCTGGTATTCCCCGGCTGCGGCGCATTCAGGGGCGGGAGGAAGCCTTGCGGCAGCGTCACCAGACCGGCGCTGGTGTTGATGGTGGCCGACGCGCCTGTACCCGTTATCGTGCTGACGCGCAGGGTGTTGTTGGGGGCGTTCGTCAGAATACCGTCGCTGAGGAACTGCTCGGGGGAGCCGCCCTGGGTGTCCCCGACATCGACGATCGGCTGTTGAGTGTAGCCTGTCTGATTGGGGTCCGTCAACCCGAATAGTTTCGCATTGGCAGCGGTCGGGGTGGCCAACAGCAGATCGGCCTTCGGAATGACCAGCGAGGTCGTCTTCACATCATTCGTGTTCCCGATACGGAACATATTGCCGGACAGGTAGACGCCGTCCGAGTTGACGCCGAGAGTGTCGAAGTCGGCCCAGTACTGGCCGGTGGGATCGCTGTTGATGGCGACCATCTTGAAGCCGTGGGTCGGATCGGAGTCGTTGGAGACGGCGAGGAGAAAGTGATTTGCTTGGAACGCGTTGTCGAGCGAGGAAGCGAACCAGCGCCCGCTGCTCTTATCATAGACAAGGCGCGGATCGAAGATCCCGTTGGTCGAAACCGTGTCTCCGGCAGCGGTCCAGAAGGCGATGAGCCCTTGCGAAAAGATGGGAGTCGACGAGGAGCCGTTCTTATCGAAGACGGAGAAGGTGCTGTTGAGGAGATGAGCGTAGTGATTGGGGCCGACCGCGCCATTCGTGTCCGGGGGTGTGACTGTGCCGGAACTGACGATGGTCGAGGTGAAGTTTCTGCCGATGGTCATCTGACCGCCCACACCGACGGTCAACTGCGTCACCTGAGTCGCCCAGGTGATAGGGCCGGCGGCGAACTCCTGGATGGTCCAGAAACTGCCGGGCGTAGAGGGATCGCGTACCGTCGCACTGTAGTCGCCCCAGCGCGTACCGTTGCCCTCAAGGGTATGGTAGGTGGTCAGTCCCGCTTGAAGCAGCGTGGGAGCGCCGAACGAGGTGACCCCACCGCTGGTCGTACCGGCGACGGCGAAACTGCTGGCAAACCCGTTGCCGGGTACCTGCGCCCCTGCCACCACTGTGGCTCCGAGCGTGAGCAGCACAGATGAGAGAGTGATCATCGACCGTCTGAAAAGCATGACGCCTCCTGAAATCCGCGTGAAGAGTTCCGAGAACAGGCTCCGCCTCACTGCGTCACCGAGAGCGCACCTGGGAAATAGGGTATAATCTGAACCATATAGTACCCGCTATCTGCCGCGATTCGCTGCCGGATTTTCGATTTTATCTGCGCGTTTCTCTACGCGCGCCAAGAGAGTCTCCGAATGACTACGTCGTCTGTCAACCCTCCCCAACCGAAGTCGCCGCCGAGCGTCGCTATCCTCGGCCTGGCCGTTCACAACGTCACCATGCAGACCGCGCTTGCGGCGATGGATGGCTTCTTTCAGGCCGGCTCTCCGCATCATGTGATCACGGCGGACGCCTCCATGCTCGTGCTGGCGCAGGAAGACACGGCCCTGCATGCCATCGTCAGCGGCGCGGATCTGGTGACGCCCGACAGCATCGGTGTGCTCTGGGCAGCAAAGCAGGGGGGCCAGCCGCTGCAGGAGCGCGTCTCCGGTGTTGAGATCGTGGAGCAGTTGTGTCGGCGTTCTGCGGAGACAGGCTATCGGCTTTTCTTCCTCGGCGCCGGACCGGGAGTGGCCGCGCAGGCGGCGGAGAAGATGCGGGCGAAATATCCCGGCACGCAGATCGTCGGGACAAGGGACGGCTATTTTCAACCCGAGGAGACGGACGCCCTGGTGGCAGAGATACGCGAGGCGCGGGCCGATGCGGTTTTTGTGGCGATGGGCATCCCGAAACAGGAGAAGTGGATCGCCGCGCATCGGGAGAGCCTGGGCGCGGCGGTGCTGATCGGCGTGGGGGGCACCTTCGATGTGTTGTCAGGCAACGTGCGCCGCGCGCCGAAAGTGATGCAGAAGGCGCGCCTCGAATGGCTGTGGCGGGTGCTGTCGAATCCGCGCAAAATCAGCAAGGTCATGCTGCTGCCGCGTTTCGTGCGCCTGGTTCGCCGCGCTCGTAAGTCGGGAGTGAGATGAGCGAGGCTGTCGGACTGCTGCCTCCGCTGCGTGTCGCGGGCGTCGGACTGCTGGAAAGCCGTACACGCTACGACGCGGCCCTGAACGCCGTCAAACAGATCCAGGTCGTTGCCCTGGTGGAAGAGGATGCGCGTCTGGCCCGCGTGTTGGCGCGCGAGTTAGGCCGCTCCGTCGTCTTTCCGAACCTGACCGCGCTGCTGGAATCGGACATACGCCCAGAGGCGCTGCTCGTTTCCCTTCCGCCGCAGGAACGCGCCGCCTTTCTGCTCCGCGCGCTCGCCGCCGGTCTGCCCATCCTCTGTGACGCCCCGTTTGCCACGACCCTGGCCGAATTCGATACCGTTTTGCAGGCCGCAGAGACGGCGGGAGTACGCCTGATCCCGGCCTTTGCCCGCCCGTTCGACCTGTGGATAGAGCTAGCGACTCAGCGGCTGGCGGAGGACGCCATCGGAACGCTGCGTCAGGTGCGCTGCGACTGGAGTTTTGCGACCGGGGGAACGCTTGCGGTGGAGAATGGGGGAGAGGCCGAAGCGCGCTCGTGGATCGCGCAGGTGCCGCAGTTCGCATGTCAGACCGCCGACCTCTGCCGCCGGTGGCTGGGCGATGCGCAGACCGTGAGCGCCGACATCGACCTGCCCGGCAACGCCAACGGCCTTCCGGCCCGTCCCGGCAGCGTCACGACGCTCGCGAACATGATCGTCTCACACGCGCGCGGGCAGTCCACGCATCACCTCTCCCGCTCCCGCGGACTGCATCCTCTGGAACGCTATCTCTTTACCGGCACACTGGGCGAAATGGAACTGACGCTGAGTGCGGGAGAGACCGGTCCCAACGCACTGCCCGTCCTGAAACTTCAGCGCACCGGGCACAAGGCAGAACTTCTGACACCCGAGGCGCCGTCGTATGTGCTGCCCCTTGCCGCCCTGCGCCAGGCAGAAATGCTGCGGCACTTCGCCGCGACAGTACGCGATCTGGCTCCGCCTCGCGTCACCGCCGCCGACGCCCGCGCCGCCCTGGAGATCGTTCACGCCGCCTACACCTCCACCCTCGACAGCCTCAAGATAAGCCTGCCCCTCCGCCGCTCCCCCGTCCTGCCCTGACCCCAGGTTTCAGCGTTAGAGGTTGCGCAGGATGAAGCCCTGCGTTTTGGTGTCCATTTTCAGCAGGTCGACGAACTCGAAGCGGTTGCCATCGATGTCGGTAATGATGACGCGACTGGCGCTCAACTCCTGGATGTTGTCGCGCAGGTTGCGAACGATGATCTCTTTTTCTCCCCGATCCGTCTCTACCTTCCAGTAGATGGTTCCGAACTCTTCCTTGACCGAATGGACGCGCTCGATGACCGGCACGAAGTAGCGTTTGTCCAGCTCCTCGTCGATGATCTGTCGCGACGCCGGGTCGAGCAGAGTCGGATCCTGCAGCAGGCCGATATCCTTACCGGCCCCATCAAGGAAGCCCAGATAGTGATCGGGGTCGGAAAGGGGAAAGGCGCGCGCGACCGCGACTTTGGTCCAGGATCGGTCGTTTTCCAGGGTCATCCTGGCCACGCCGGCATGCCGAAAGACGCGCATCTGCGACGCTTCCAGGATGCGCAGTTCAAAGGAGGCCGGGTCTGTCGGCATCTCGGCCACTGTCTCCGCCGGCGCGCTGCGGGTCAGATGTCCGTTCTCGGTTTCCGCCATGCTCTTCTCTCCTCGTAGCGTTCGTTAGGCCTCGACGCGCAGCCAGTTGGCGACGTTCAGCACCACAGGAAGGCGCTTGATCTCTTCCAGGGCCTGCGTCACATGGTGGCCTGCCGCTTCGTGCGTGACCCAGACGATCTCCGCCAGTCCGCTGTGCGTTGCCTTCTGCACGACGGATTCGATCGAGATATCGTTCTGACCCAGCACGGTCGCAATGGAGGCCAGCACTTTCGGCTTGTCCTGCACGGTCATCCGGAGGTAGTGCCGCGTGACGACCTCGGCGATAGGCTGCATGCGCTTATGTTCGAAACAGGTGCAGGAGACGCGGCCTGTAGAGCCGTAGCGCAGGTTGCGGCAGACATCCATGATGTCTCCAACGACGGCGCTGCCCGTCGGCCCGCTGCCTGCGCCGCGTCCGTAAAACATCACATCGCCGACCGTCTCGCCCCGCACCAGCACGGCGTTGTAGACGCCATTGGTCGAGGCGAGCGGATGGGCCTGCGGCAGCAGCGCCGGATGGACGCGTACCTGCATACGATCATTTTCCACTCTGCGGGCGATGCCAACCAGTTTGACGACGTAACCGAGCTCCCGCGCGGCCTCGATGTCGGCGGCTTCGATTTTCGTGATGCCCTCGACATGGATGTCCTGCACATGGACGCGGCTGGTAAAAGCGATGGAGGCCAAAATGGCGATCTTATACTGCGCGTCGAAACCTTCGATATCGCTGGTCGGGTCGGCCTCCGCGTAGCCGTGCTCTTGCGCCTCGCGCAGCACCTCCTGGAAATCGACCCGCTCCTGACTCATCTTCGTCAGAATATAGTTGGTCGTCCCGTTGATGATGCCCATCACTTCAAAGACGCGATTGCCCGCAAGCGCATTTTTCATAGGCTGAATGATCGGGATGCCGCCAGCCACGCTGCCCTCGAACTGGAAGTCGAGGCCGTGCCGGCTCGCCTCCTCCATGAGTTCGTGACCCTCTTTGGCGATCATCTCTTTGTTGGCCGTGACGACCTGCTTACGGTTGTGGAGGGCGCGGAGGACAAACTCTTTCGCCGGATCCACCCCACCGATAAGCTCGCAAACGATGTCGATGTCGGGGTCGTCCAGAATCTCGTAGGCGTTGGTGGTCAGCAGGGAGCGGTCGACGACCACGGCACGGGGCTTATGAACGTCTCGCACGGCGATACGCTTGATTTGGATCGGCATCCCTATCTTGCGCTCGATCTCCTGTCGATTCTGTTCCAGCAACTGCACCGTGCCGGAACCGACCACGCCGAGACCGAGAATACCGATCTCCACGCGCTCCTTGTTCCACCGCTTGGCGGCCTCTCCGCTCATCTTACCTCCCCTTGCCGCGTCCCGTCGTGGTCCCTTTTGAAAGAGAGGGCACGACGGATCGATCTCTTACTCCGGCGTCTCTGCCTTCTCATCCGACCTGACGATGACGAGCGGCATTCCGGCCTGCACCAGTCCGCCATCTATTGCCGGAATCGCGACGACGATGCCTGCGTGTTCCGCCGGGACCTCCGAAAAGATCTTCATGGCCTCGATTAGCCCGATCGTCTGGTCCACCGCGATCCGTTGCCCCACTTCGATGAGCGGCGGATCGCCCGGCTTACCGGAGCGATAGAAGACGCCTACCATCGGCGAAACCAGCGCGATCGTGCCCTCTTCCTGCACCGGGAGGGCGTTCTCGGCAGTCGCTCGACGCGGGGCGGGAGGCAGAGCCGGGGACTGCGTTACAAAAGAGGGCGTCTCCGCAGCCTGCGATCCTGCCTGCCGATGCGAACGGGGACCGCGGATCCGCAGTTTGCGCCCTTCCTCTTCGAGGATGATCTCATCCAGATCCCCCTCTTCTACGAGGGCTATCAGGCGGGCTATCTCCTCAAGTTCGAATCCAAGTATCGCCATAGCGGGCCGGTCGTCCTGTCACAAAAAATAGGAGGTAGTTCGCCGGAGCGTCTACCCTGCCAGTTGTCTGCCAGTATACCTAAAGGGGGTTGCGCTGTCAAGGCGCAACCCCCTCCAGAAGGGCCGTTTTCTCCGCACCAGGCCCTCCTTCCATCGAGAGGAAGGAGTTCGGACACGGTTGCCGAATAGTGCAGACACTATCCCATCAGGACAGGAGGTTTTCAAAGGTGAAAATTACGAAAGTGACGACGATCCCGGTGCAGCCGCGCTGGCTGTTCGTCAAGATCGAGACGGACGCGGGGATCGTCGGTTACGGGGAGTGTCTGGGCGACAAGGCATTTGTGGTGGCGGAGGCGGTGCGCAGCTACGAACACGCGCTGATCGGGGAGGATGCCCGCAAAATCGTGCATCACTGGCAGAACCTCTATCGCGGCGCGTTCTGGCGCGGCGGGCCGATTCTCTGCGCGGCGATCTCCGGCATCGAGATGTGTCTGTGGGACATTCTCGGCAAGTCGCTCGGGGTGCCGGTCTGGCAACTGTTGGGCGGGGCGGTGCGCGACCGCATTCGTGTCTACACGCGCCCGACCGGCAGAACGCCCGCAGAACTGGCGGTGAGCGCGAAGGCCGTCGTGGCGCGGGGCTACACCGCTATGAAGTTCTGCCCGTTTGAAAAAGTCCATCTGGTGGACCACTACAGTATCGTCGAAGAGGCGGCGGCGCGGGTACAGGCGGTGCGCGAAGCGGTCGGCAATCAGGTCGATATACTGCTCGATTTTCATGGGAGGGTCAGCCCGACGATGGCGATCTGGCTGGAGGAGGCGATCCGGCCCTATCATCCGATGTTTATCGAGGAGCCTGTGCTGCCTGAAAATGTCGATGCGCTGGTCCAGTTCGCCCGGCAGTCGAAGACGCCTGTCGCGACCGGTGAGCGCCTGTTCACAAAGTGGGGATTTCGGGAGATCCTGGAGAAAGGCGCGGCGACGATCCTGCAGCCGGACCCCTGTATCTGCGGCGGAATCTTCGAAACCCGCCAGATCGGAAGCATGGCGGAGACCTGGTACGCCTCCCTTGCGCCGCACAATCCGTACGGCCCGATCAACTTCGCAGCCTGCCTTCAAATAGACGCCTGCACCCCGAACTTCCTCATTCAGGAGTTTGTGGACCCGCTCGGGCTCGGCGTCGGCTATCTGAAGGAGCCGTTTGTAGTCAAGGACGGTTATGTGGAAGTGCCCCAGCGCCCCGGCCTCGGGGTGGAACTGGACGAGGAGTTTCTGGCAGCGCGCCCGCTCGGCCCGCTGCCCGATCCGGGCCGCTGGTTCCACGACGACGATGGCTCGGTCGCCGACTGGTAAGGACGTCCGTTCGCATTCGGGCGGCGCTTCAGGAGGGTGGCTCTTCGTCGGGGGGCGAGGGGGGAGTGGCCTTCAAGGCTGCGGCGGCGACCGAGTCCCAGCCGCCGAGGCGATACATGGACTTGCCGCAGACGGCGCAATGTCCTTTGAGGTCGCGCCCTCCGCGTCGATTACAGACCTGAATGGCGCCCAGCATGGGGCGACTGCTGCGGCAGTGAACGCAGTAGGCCTGGACATCGGGATCCGGGCGTTTCTCGGTGGACGGGGCGCTCATCGACGCGTGCCGCGCTTCGCGCTGTTGTAGGAATAGAGCATCGAAATTTTCCTCCTGAAGAAGAGACTCCTGAATGCGGCTATGATAACACAGTCTCCTCCCAAACGCAAGGGAGAAATGCGCGGCCGAAAGAAAGATTTTTGGCGTCTTCGCTCCCTTACAAACGGGCTGTTTCGGGGACAGAAAGCGCAAAAACGAACAGGTCAGTCGAGCGACTGACCTGTTCGTATGAGGATGCCCAAGAGAGGAGTTGAACCTCCAAGCCCTTGCGAGCACTGGCACCTGAAGCCAGCGTGTTTGCCATTTCACCACCTGGGCGAACCGAACTCCCACCACGTAACGAGCTTACGTGCGTTCTTGCCAAATTATACGGGGTGTGGTACAATTCTGTCAAGGTCGGAGCAGACGTTTTTTTGAGCGCGGGTGTGCCGGGGCCGCTTCGCAGGGGGGTTGGAGGCCGCTCCCTTTTCGAAAACCGGTTCGTGGAGCGTGAAAATTGATCCTGACGGTCACTCCGAACGCGGCGGTGGACAAGACGTATCGCGTGGAAGGGTTTCGCCTCGACGCCGTCAACCGTCCCTCGCAGACCCATACGGTCGCGGGCGGCAAGGGCATCAACGTCGCGCGGGTCTACCGTACTCTGGGCGGGCGGGCGCTCGCCACGGGCTTTTCTGGCGGTATTCTCGGAACGGTCCTGCGGGTGGCTCTGCAGAAAGAGGGCATCCCTGCCAATATGGTCGATACGAAGGGCGAGACGCGGCTCTGCATCGCCGCGATCGATCCGACGACGGGAACTCAGACAGAGATCAACGAGAGCGGTCCTGAAGTGTCGCCTGCGGAGATTCTAAAACTTTTTGACCTTGTGGAACGTCTGCTGTCACAGGAGCCACTTTCGTATGTCGTACTGAGTGGAAGCCTTCCTCCGGGCGCACCGCCCACACTCTATGCCGAACTGATCGAAATGGCGCGAAGATGGAAAACGCCGGCAGTGCTGGATACGAGTGGGGAGCCGCTGCGGGAAGGTCTGAAAGCGCGACCCTGGATGGTCAAGCCGAATCGGATCGAACTGGAAACGCTGCTCGTCCGGCCCTTACAGAACCGGAGTGAGGTTCTGCAAGCGGCGCAGGGACTTCTGAACGATGGTATCGAGATGGTGGTTCTGACACTGGGCGCGGAGGGTGCGCTGCTTGCCAATGCGACCGGCGCCTGGTTCGCCGTTCCGCCGTCGATAGAGTTTGCCAGCGCGGTCGCCTCCGGGGATTCGTTCCTCGCGGCCTTTCTCTGGGAGTGGATAGAGGGACGCCCGCCTGCCGACCCCGTCTCCGCCCTGCGATTGGCGACAGGGGCAGGAGCCGCGAATGCGGCGGTGATCGGAGCCGGTTTCTGTACCCGCGAATCGATCACGACCCTGGCGCAACGCACCGATGTCCAACAAATCGCGTGAACCGGTATTGAGGTGAAGGATTATGATGACGTTCGCATTTTTTGATAGCCCCATCGCCCTGGGCATGATCTTTGTGGCGGTACTGCTGCTGTTCGGGCCGCAAAAAGTGCCGGAGATCGCCAGCCAGTTGGGACGCGCCCTGCGGGAGTTCAAACGCTCGACCAGTGAACTGACCGATACGTTTCGAATGGATAGCAGCCGCTACGAGCCGACCTACGATCCGCCGAAGTACGATAGCTACGGCAACGCCTCCGAGCCACCCGTCTTTTCGTCGGTTCCGGAGGATGACCTGACCCATACGACGACCGCGCCGCACACGACCGAGCCGCCGCGCGGCGATTTCGCGGCGTCCGCCTTCGCGGATACGTCGTCCGAGTACGGAGTTTCGCCTGCACCCTCGGACCCGGTGGCGGCGCCGAAGCCGATCACGCCGCGCCCCGCGGATGCCGCTGTACCGCGCAGTTGACAGGAAGGCCCTGCGGCCTTCCCGGAAGAGGAGAACCTGAGTCATGTACTATATCGCAAACCCAATGAACCCCACGATATGGATCGTAGTCGGTGTCATCGCCCTGCTGCTTTTTGGCGGGCAAAAGATCCCCGAGATGATGAAGGGACTCGGCAGCGGTATGAAAGAGTTCAAGAAGGGCATGAGCGAAGATGAAGACGACGAACTTCGCAAACAGAAAGAGAAAGAAGCCGAAGTCCGACGACGTGTCGAAGAGGAGATGCGGAAGGGATAGACCTCTCTTTCGCGATTAGACAAGGAACCTGTAATCACGATGACGTTTCTGAATTTCTTATACTGGCTGTTGCTCCTGGTACAGATGGTGACGGGCGTTGGGCTTATCACGATCGTCACCATGCAGGAGAGCAAAAACGATGGCCTGACCGGCCAGATCGGCACCACGGCAACTTCTGCGTTCAAAGGCAAAGCGGGCAAAGAGGAAAGATTCACCCTCTACACGCGCAATATCGCGGTCGTCTTTTTCGCGGTCAGCGTCCTGGTAGCCATCGGCACCAGCCGCTGGAATGTCACACCCTCTCGGTTCTGGTAAAACTAACCTTCTCAATGTCGGGTTGAAGGAAGGCAGTTCCCGTTTTGCGGCTGCTGCCTCGTCAATGGCTGCTCAGAACTTGCAGGGTCGTTGCCCTTCAAACACCGGGTAACAGTGACAGGAGACAGGCATTCTTGCCTGTCTTTTTGTGCTGCTGCCCGGCAAACAATGCGTGGCCTTGTAACCTCGCTCCTCTCTGTTCCGTCGAATGACGAAATCGGTTCGTTGCCGGTAAGCCGTTCTGAAGGAGAGATCTATGCGCTGTTCCGACCTTGTCCCCATCGCTGCGTTCTGCGGACTGCTCTTTATCCCCGTTCCTGCCGCCGCCCAGGCTGCTGCGCCTGCCGCCGAAGAGGGATTCAGCACCGACCCGCGCTTGAAACAGACAGTCGCCATCCACGCAGAAGGCATTCCAGTGCGCGATCTCCTGGCACTGCTGAGTCGAAAGACCGGTGTGGCCCTGGAAGCCGAGGCGTACGTTGCCGATGACAAAGTGCTCGCTTTCAGTCCGGCCCGGCCGCTGCGTGCGACCCTTCTGGATCTGGCGGCCCTCTCTAATGACACCTGGCAGCAAACGCCCCTGCCCGATGGCAAAATGCGTTATACGCTGGTGCGCGGCCTCAAGGCCCAGCGCTATGAGGACGACCTGGAGCAACAGGTGACGGTGCGCCTGAAAGCGCTGCTCGATGCCCAGGTCAAAGCTCTGGACGAGACGGAGCAGCAGCGGGCACAGCGGCCCACGACGGATCTTATCCGCCGGAATCTGGAGCACCCCTCGACCCATGGAAAGCAGGCGACCCGCCTGTATGGCCAGCTCAGCCGAGCACAAAAGGACCGTCTGTTCGCAACAGGATTCCTGAATATCTCGTTCGCCTCTTCGACCCCGGCGCAGCAAGCGATGGCACGCGAAGCCTTTGCCGAAGTCATTACCACGTTAAAGGCGCTGGACGAGGCGCAGCGGGTCAATTTCCCCGACGTCCATATCGTTATCGATAACCCGGATATGCTGGTGCGCCACGGACTGCGGTTTCGTCTGACTCATACCAACAATGCCGGACTGAGCGCAGAGGTGCTCCAGGTGATTCTCGGCGCGAACACCTTCATGACGATGGGCAGTTTCGAAAGCCAGGATCAGTGGCTGCTGCCCGCTCACGGCAACCCCTACCTGCCAAAAGAAAAACTCGCGGTGGCCGAACTCCCTGCGTCGCAAACGGTGTCGGTAGCCGACAAAAATCCCGGTTGGATCGACCGCTTGAGCGCCCTCTCGGCAACGAAGTCTATCCCAATCCTCTCCGACTACTACCGCAGTCCGGCCCTCCTGCACGAGATGTCCTCTGCGGCGGCCATACCGGGGGCATCGGCTCCCGACCCCAACGTCGCCGCCATGGATGCGATGTGTCGACCGGGTGGGTTTCTATGGTGGACACGGGCCGGGACCCTGCTATTGCGGAAACGCGACTGGTATGCGCAGCGCCGCTACGAAGTGCCGGATTCGTGGCTGCGCGTGATGCAGCAGCGGCTGAAGCGGCAGAAGAATATTCCGACCTATCGCGATCTCTATCAGTTGCTGGACCTGACCCCGATGCAGATCAGTGGGCTGAACGGCGTCCTCGGCAGTACGCGCGCAGACGGCGAGAACGCCCTCATCGATCTGGACAGGCAGGAGGGTCTGCACGAGATGCTGCGCCTGATACAGGCCGCCAACCCTGCCACGGTGCCTCTGCCTATGGGAACGCCGACCGAAGTGCTGCGGCAGACCGCTCTGCCCGATGGAACTCCGTCTCCGCAGATGGTTCCACTGCTCACAGGATTCTTGAATGCCCAGCGACTGGCGAACACTCCGGAGAACCTGCGGGATTTCTCAGTGATGCTCTCCGGATACACGCCCGACATGCTGAAAGCTGCGCAGTCTTCGCCTCCGCAAAACGTTTCGATTCATATCGACTGGAAGCTCGGTGCAAACAGTAACCTTCTGAACTCGTTCGCACAACAGTGGGGCCTCTGGCTGCCACTCCAGGTGCCTTATGACCGCAGCGACAAAACCCGAATCGATCTTGTTCCGACGCCATAGCCTCTTGCCGCGCCTGGAAATGCAGCAGACAGAAATGTCGGTCGCGTCTTTTTGTTGAAGCCATAGGAACGGTTGGTGCGTATCTCTGCTTGTAGAGGACGACAGCCTCACCCGGGAATTTCCTGGAGCCGAGCAGGGAGGAGTGCGAATTTGGCGTTACGTGATTCCGGGCGCAAGGTCGAAGGTGTCTTGACCATTGCGGTGTTGCTCTTTGTGCTTTTGCCCACGCTGGCAGCGGTCTATATGGGCAAGCGCAGCGAACCGCCCGCCGAGGCGGTGCTGGTCAATGAGGCGACAGGGGAGCAGTTCGCCCGTGCGCTGGCGCTGGAGCCGGATATTGCCGCCCGCCTGGTGGCTTCGCGCTCCCGATTGGGCGGATTCGGCAGCGCGGATCTGCTCTGGGATCTGCCGCTGCTCCCGCCTGACGAGGCCGACCGCCTCGCGCCGCAGTTCGTCGAAGGGCGTCTGGATAGCGCAAGTGCGGGGCAGATGGCGACCGCTCTGGGGGTCACGCCCCCTGTCGCGCGCCGCCTTGCCGCCTATCGGGATCGCCTGCTGACGCCTGTGAACACTCCCGTCGCTGCCGGAAGGCCGCCGCCGGACAGACGCAAACTCTCCCCGCGCTGGTTCCGCCATGCGCCCCTGCTCGACCCGCAGACCCGTGCGCTCGGGCTGAAACATACCCTGGTGCGAACCCCGCAGACGGTCTTCCGTCGCTACTTCCTTGGCGTCTTCCTGCTGACGCTGGCGGTCTTCTTCGTTCCGCCGTTGCTCCGGGGTCGCCTGCGAGTAGGCGGCGACCCGTATCTCGTGCCGCTGGCGCTGCTGCTCTGCGGCCTCGGGGTCGCGATGCTCTTCAGTCTGAAAGACCCGCTGCGCGACTACCCTGTCTATGAACACCATCTGATCGGCGTTCTGATCGGGACTATCGCCATGGCTTTTGCGGCTCGGCTCGCTCCGCTGGCGCGGCTGCGGATCAAAAACTATCTCTATGTCTGGATGCTCACGGCGTTCGTACTCGTCCTCGGCCTGTTAATTTTCGGACGAGGGCCGGAAGGCGTGAAAATCACTCTCTTCGGAGTCCAGCCGGTCGAGTTTATCAAACTGCTGCTCGTCTTCTTTCTCGCGGCTTATCTCTCCGACCGGGCCGACCTGCTTGCGGAGCGCGGCAGAGGGGCGGTGACGGGCGCAGCCGTCAAGAAAGGCTGGCGTGGGCTTGCCCTTCCACGCCGGCAGGATCTCGGTCCTGTCGTGCTCATGTTCGCCTTTGCCCTGGCGATGTTCTACGTCATCAAAGACCTCGGTCCTGGCCTTCTGCTGTTCGCCACCTTCGTCTCCGTGCTCTATCTGACGACCGGGCGGGCCAGCTTCATCGGCGTCGGCTGCGTCCTGCTGCTGCTCGGCTGTCTGTTCGGCTACTGGCGGCATATCGGTGTCTTCGTGACCCGCGTCGATATGTGGCAGCATCCCTTTGCGAACCTGCATCCGAACGGCTTACAGTTGGGACAGTCCTACTGGGCGTTTGCATCCGGTGGCTGGAGCGGCAGCGGACCCGGCCTGGGCATGCCGGGCCTGATTCCGCGCGGCGGTTCCGACCTGGCCTTTGCAAGCTGGGCCGAGGAGACGGGCCTGATCGGGGCCTGGCTGGTGCTGCTGGTCTTCGCGGCGATCGTCTGGCGGGGAACCTGCATCGCGCTGCGCGCCAACAACGACCTCGACCGCGCGCTCGCTTTCGGTTTGACCGCCCTGTTCGGCCTCCAGACGCTGCTGATTTTGAGCGGTGTGACCGGCCTGCTGCCGCTGGCGGGCATTGCGCTGCCGTTTCTCTCCTATGGCAACTCCGCGCTCGTGGCCAACTTCATCCTGATCGGCCTGCTCCGAGGCATCTCCGTGCCGCCGTCCGGAGGCGTCGGCAGGCCAGTGCCGCGTGCAGAGGTGGTGAAAGCGGCCACCCGCTTCGCCCTGGCGCTCGGCGTCGTGCTTCTGGGCGGTATCGGGATATGGCGTCTGGGCAGCCTGCAAGGGTGGGGCGCGGACGGGATCGCCGTAGCGGCAGTCGTCACTCCGGATGCCGATGGGGTGCGACGGCCTCACCTGAATCCGCGCCTGCTGGCGGTCGAGCGGGAGATCGAACGGGGCAGCATCTACGACCGCAAGGGGCGCGTCGTAGCGACCTCACGTTTTGGCGAGATCCATCAGACGGTGACGGACACCTATACGGCCCAACGGTTGGCCGATTCGCGAGGGCGTCTCTATCCGTTCGGCCCCGCGCTGGCACATCTCGTCGGCTATCTCGATCCCGGCGTGGGCGGCCCCTTCGGCTTCGAGAAAGCCTATAACAACGAACTGCGCGGCTTCCGGCAGTACACGGATCTGTTGAGCGACTATCGCCGTCGGCATCTGCCAGGTTACGAGCCGCGGCGGGGGCGTGACCTGCGCCTGACGCTGGACGGCGAACTGCAGCGCACCGCGCAGGATGTGCTCTGGCAGACGACCTCGAAACTGAAAGATCTGAAGACAGGGCTCCCGAAAGATCGTGCCGCGTTTGTCCTGATCGTGCCGCGCACCGGGGAGGTGCTGGTCGCTGCCACCATTCCCAGCTTCAATCCTAACGGCCTGACGCCGGAGAAGTTCCGCGCACTGGTCAAAGGGCCGGACGCGGAGCGGGAGCACTGGCTGGTCAACCGGGCAACCGACGGCCTCTATCCCCCCGGCTCGACCCTGAAGGTCGCCACGGCCGCCTGCGCCCTCGACAACCTGACGAACGCGATGCAGTTCGAAGTCGTCTGCAATCAGGAGGACACGCTGCGCTGGCAGGCGGGCGGCAAGACCTACTCTCGCGTCGTACACGACGACAAAGGCGACCCGAAGTTCGGCCCGATGACGCTGGCGCCCGCCTTCCGCGTCTCCTCGAACATCTATTTTGCCAACCTCGCGGTCGCGGTCGGGCCGATGGCGCTGCAGACGACGCTGCGCGACAGGCTCCAGTTTCATCGCACCCCGAAGGGCGAGCGCTTCGATGCGGGCCTCGCGGAGATCGGCTTCGGGCAGGGCGCGATGTGGGCCTCTCCCCTGGAGATGGGGCGGCTCGCCGCGACGGTCGCCAACGACGGCCGGATGCAGTCCCCGCATTTCGTCGCCGGGCTTACCGACCCGGCGAGTAAGGACAAACCTGTCTATCCCCTCTCCGCCCCGTCCACCCAGGCCATGCGCTCCGAAACCGCCGCTGCCCTCCAGCGGATGATGCACAGCGTGACCGTGAGCGGCACAGCGGCCGGCGTCTTCGCCGGACTGCCCTACGCCGTCGCCGGCAAGACCGGCACCGCCCAGAATCCTCAGTTCGACAAAGAGCCGCATTCGTGGTTTATCGGCTTCGCCCCCTACGCCGACCGCGCCGCCCCACGCTACGCCTTCGCCTGTATCGTGGAAAACGGTGGCTACGGTCGCCGGGTGGCCGCCGCCGTCTGCCGCGATATGCTCAAGAAACTCCCCTGACGGTCGGTGCCAACGATCTATTGCCGTCAAGAGACAGTCTCAAGAAGACTAGTTGTAAGGTAACAAGACCTTAGCCTCTTCAGAGAACAGAAATGTTCCAGCCACATATAGGATTATTGCATTTTCCAAAAAATTGCGAAACGTTATGCTTCTTCTATCCGTAAAAAGGGCGAGTATACTTGTGCATTATGCAAGGTTGGTCGCTCGTCCATCTGCCGTATCCCGTCGAGCCTGCTTCCATCCTGCTTTTGGTTTCTTCGTCAGATGATTATTCATCTGTTTTTGTATTGGTTGTACTGGGTCTCAATCAGAGCCGGATTGGTGGTACATAGCGATGATTACAACGATGTGTCCGCTGTCCCTTGTGTCGTTTGCAGGCCGCCCTTGCCGTTCAGACTTAGGGTGCCATAAGCCGGTTGCCGGTATGCATGCTGTGTCGCCTGCGTTGCTGCCTGATCGGCCTCTCGACTCTTCTCCGCCCTCTCCCGTCCCTCGGCATGGGATAACTTCGCGCCCTGTCTTCCTGGTTCGCCGTTCGCGGTAGGGCCTGTTTTGTGCTGCCTTTGCGGCAGTGCGAATCAGGTCTCTCGCAGCAGTGAAATCCCGGATATGCCACAACGAGCTCACCAGAGGAATATTCGAGATGTTGAAAATATCAAGCCGTGCCGAGATCAAGACCCTGATCGGCAGCGGATGGCACGTACTGGACGTCGGCAGCGGCGATTCGCCGTTTCCCCTCGCGACCGTATTGGCAGACCGCATGCCTCGAAGCCATACGACCGGGGATAAGGTACGGCACGAAAACCCTTCCGGCTCTATCGTACACCACGGCAGGCCCCTGGTTGTCGCGGATATCGAGGCGCTGCCCTTTGCGGACCAGTCGTTCGACTTCGTCTATACATCCCATGTCGTAGAACACGTCACCGATCCGACCCGTGCTCTGGGGGAACTCATGCGGGTCGCCCCGCGCGGCTATATCGAGTGCCCGCGCGCCTGGTTTGAGTTCGTCGACAGCAGTCCGTTTCATAAGTGGCTTATCGATGTGGCGGGCGGCGAACTCTTGTTTCGGCCCAAGACGGCGACGGAGATGGCCTTTGCGCAGCCCCGGCGCATCTTCGACCTGAGCCCTGCCGTTTTCGAGCACTGTTACCGTCAGGTGTTCACCCACGCAGGCGCACAAGACCCCGGTGGCGCCGTCAAGAGCCTCTGCCACGTCTGCGTCTACTGGGAAGAGAGCATACCGCATCAGATCCTTCCTGCCTCCATGTATCTGTGATTCGGAAAGGTCGCAGTAAACTGCTCTGTGTTTCGTCATCCCGGTGCGCCGAGTGTTCTGGGCAGTAATTTGCGGATCTTCTGACGCACTTTATCGGGCAGATCCAAGAGCACGTAGAGGAGCGACTTGGTTTCATAGAAGCCATACGCATTCTCCGTACACACCAGAAGGTAGGTCGGCGGATTGCGGCCCAACTCCCGCTGCAACTGTTGCTTGGTTTTCTGAGCAAACGTCCGACCGACAGCGGTGTTGGCATAGACCTGGAAGAGATTGTAGGCCAACAGGGTCAAAATCACATGCCACAGGATCGGAACCTGACGCGTCGCATGAAACAGATCGATCCGCCAACTCTCGCCTTTGAGTTGACGATACCCTTCTTCGATCTCAGGGCGGATCTGATACAACGCGATGAGTTGCTTGGCCGAAAGAGAAAGGTCGGTGGACACAAAGCAAAGGTAGTCGATCTCGCCCGTCTTGGGATCGATCTTCTTCACCACACAGACATTCATCGCTACACCCAACTCCGACCACAACCCGCTCAGACCCTGCACCAACTGGATCTGTTGGTGCTTGCGGGTCGGATGCGCTTGCCAGGAGCCCGGACACGCCTCGGCCTGCACGACCGCTCCTTTGAAGAGGAGCATATCGGACTTGAGCCCCGTACACACATCGACATGACGCTCCCTTTTGAGGTGAGTGATCTCGCCTCCGTCCAGAAAGCCACGATCATGCAGCAGGGTGTCTCCGGGTCTCAGATGGACGCTCGTCCGCAAAAGGTGGTGTGTGATGGTGAGATCATGCGCCGAGAGGGGTCCCCATCCGATCCCGGTGACCAGGGCTCCTTGATCCAAGAGGGAGCGCAGTGTGCCTAATTTGTAGCCGCGCTCTGCCTGCTTGTTTTTGCTGCTAACGGCGCTGCCCTCGTAGCGATTGTTTTTGAGAGGCACCGTCATATCGGTGCAGTCGAGGATATGCAGCATGGGTTGGGCATCAATGACCTGACAGAACGCCTCTCCGACAAACTGATTATACCAGGCGAGCAGGCTCTCTCCCGAAGTCTGTTGGGCTTGCTCTTCTTTGCAGGCGAGGGTATCGAGCATTTTCCGGAGAACATCGGCATGGAAGGCGACTTGCTGGTTGGTTCCTTTGCGGGAGAGCCCTTCTCCTGGTTGCAGAACCTGTACCTGCACTCCCAACTCCGCGAGGAGGCGGGGAGAATGCAGAGCGTAAGGCGACTGCGAGAGCGAATAGAGCCCGGCGAAGTGTCCCGCCATCCCTGCTGCCAGAAGCAGACGCATGGGTATTTCGGGTTGTTGATGACGCGGATCGGGAAAGGTTTCTGCGAGGCGGTCCAGCAATCGGCTCTGAAGAGCGTAGAGCAGGAAGAAATCGGGCATTTCCTCGGTGGCCGATTCCAGGGCGACAATTTCGCCGCATCGCAGGGCGTCGAGAACCTCGTCAGGACGATGAGTAAGGTAGTTCAAAGTAGACATGGCAAACACTATTTCGAGGTCGGCCACTTTATCGCCCGCTAACTACTGCGACCTTTCCGAATCACAGATGTCTGAAGAGTGCAAGAGGATATTATTTCAACAGCCGCAATCGTGGTTGCATGATTGCTGGAATGCTTGTTTCGAGGGATGCAATAGGCCACCTTACAAGCCAGGCAAAATGGACAAGTGTACCCTTGCGTATGCCCGCAAATGGATTTGTGGTGACGGTCGCGATGTACGGCTTCGTTAAGGGTCACGATCCGCTATCTGCAGAAGATCATGGGGTTGAGTCACTGTCGCTCAGGGCCAGTTCAGTACGTCTAGGGCCAACCTAGGCGGCTGGTAAACGTATCAAAGTGGCCACGAACCATGTAGGTGCGAAATGATCCGCCAGGAACAATATCAATGGATGAATCCACAGAATTAAGCGAATATGACGAACAGTTAAACCATTTCCGAAAGTGTCAAGAATGGGAAGAAATGATATACTACTGTCAAACTATAGAAAGACGGATCCGCAAGGCCATTACTGCCGATACGGCGACCCTAGAAAACAAGCGCCTTAGGATACAGGCGTTGCTCGATTTAATGTCGGCATATACGATACTGGAGCGTCCGAAGGAACGACTACGCACATCTCAAAAGTTTCATAATGCATTGAGGCGCACACCCTCTACGGATGGCCGCTTAGATGGTTTTTACTCCTACAAATTTCTAGCTCAAGCCCATGAAGCGAATGATCAGCTAGTCGAGGCACGTGAGATGTATCTACGTGCAGGAGTAAGTATGATAACGAAGCATCAGGCCGAATGGCTCGGCAGTGCCTTAATCGATCTTGCTAATCTTGAACGTGAAGAGGGTAACTTAGAAATAGCCACAACGCTGACAGGGTTAGCTGATGGCATAAAACGGGTTTCCAAGCGAGCAAAGTAACTCTCTCCGAGTGCGCTCCTGTCAATTCGGCCACTTCTCTATCGGAACCTGACCTGCTACCAGTGTAGAGTGACGCCCCTAACGGTCGTTGAGGATCCCCAGCATATCCCGGCGTTGGTCGTCGGTGAAGGGAGCCAGACCCCAATTATCCAAAACAAGCAAGTCACTTCGGGCGATCACCGCAAGCCTTTGCCCGCTGTCGGGCAGATCGTAACTTTCGTGTATGAGGGTCCGCTGCGGCACTTGAAACAGAAGGAAAAAGAGTGAGGGTGTTGTCCAGGGCACGAGCGTCCTGACGCGGGCTTGCAAGGAAGGAAGCAAAGCGATGCTGGAGTTGTTGAGTGCGGAGGAGTTGGCGAACATCCCCACCCTGGTGCTACCTCTCGATGAGAGCGGCGCGGCCAAGGCGACTGCCTGCCACCGCTGCGAAGCCTACCGTCCCGATCCCCAAGCGTCCGGCAACCTCCAGGTCGATCCCGAGATCCATCTCCCCTCCGTCGGCATGGACCTCGACATTGCCTATTACTACAACGCCACCAGCCTCGTCAACGGACCCTTCGGATACTCCCGCACCGCCAGCCCCAACCTCACCGCCCAGGCGTCCGGAAGTCCCGCCCTCGTCACCCTCACCCGAGGCAACGGCGCAATCGTCAGCTTCCAGGACAACGGCTCCGGCACCTTCATCGCTCAGACCCTCGGCCTCCTCAACCGCCTCACCAAGGATGTGGCCAACAGCCTCTGGAAAGAGACCACCCCCGACGGCATCGTCACCGCCTATCCGCTCAACACCACCGGTCAGATCACCAGCCTCACCTACGCCCAGGACGCCGTCGGCAACACCCAGACTTTCGCGTATGCGAGCGGGCTGCTCCAGACCATCCAGGACGCGGTCGGTCGCTTCGTCTCCTTCAGCTATGCGGGCGGGCTGTTGCAGGGTATTCAGGACTGGGCCGGGCGGCGCACGACTTTTCAGTACGATACCTCCACTGCCTCACCCCTGAACCTGCTGACCACGGTGACCGGTCCCACCGGCTGTCAGACGGGCTACCAGTACGCGACGTTCACGCTCTCGACGCTCTCGTTCGGGGTGTCGAGCGGCTGGCTGCTGTCGGGTATCGTCGATCCGAACGGGTTCGGCACTTCTTACAGCTATGATCGTCAGAAGCGGGTGGTGACGCGGGCGGTGGCCGGCGTGGGGGTGACGACCTATCTCTACCAGCCGGGGGTGATGCTGACGGTGGATGTGCTCGGCAACCTCACCACGCAGACGACTGGAGCGAACTTCTCGCTGTCGGGTATGCAGAACGCGCAGGGCGCGCTGGTGACCTTCACGAGGAACGCCAACAATCAGGAGACGAGCCGTCAGACGCCGAGCGGAGCGGTGTGGACGACCCTCTACGACGGGAGCGGGAATGTGAGGGGTCGGATCAGTCCGTTAGGTCAGCAGACGACCTTCTCGTATGACGCCTTCAACAACCTGACGAGCGTACAGACTCCGGACGGGGCGATTGTGACCAACATCTGGGGTTACGCGGGCAGCAGTTTCGACACGACGGGAGCCAAGCGAAGATTGCAGGCTCAGGTGAACCAGCTTGGCTTTATCACCTCCAGCACTTTCAATGCCCGAGGCCAGGTCGTTTCGATGCAAAACCCGCTGGGTTTCCTGAGCACGGTGGGCTACGACGGTTTCGGCAATCCGATAACTCAGCAAGACGCTCTTGGCAATATTTCGACGCGCGTTTTCGACCTGGCGGGCAATGTGATTGCGCAGACCAATCCGTTGGGAGCGACCTGGAGCACGACCTTCGACAACCAGAACCGGCCGCTCACCTCGCAAGATCCGCTGGGAAACGTTTCCACAGTGGGCTACGATTCGGTGGGCAATCGGGTGGTGGCGATTAGTCCGCTGGGTTCTCGGACGAGTTGGAGTTTCAACGTCTTCGACAAGCCGGTCAAAATGGTGGACGCGCTGGGTAATGTGAGCACCACGGTTTTTGATGGTCTGGGTCGAGTCATCGCAGGCATTGACGCGTTGGGCAATCGGAGCACTGCCGTTTTCGATAGCGCAGGCCGAATGGTGGCGAGCGTCGATCCTCTGGGCAATACGACGACGACCGTTTTCGATGTGGCGAGCAGGCCGCTTGCCAGCGTAGACCCCCTTGGCAACTTCAGCACGACTGTTTTCGACCTGGCAGACCGTCCGATTGCCAGCGTCGATGCGCTTGGCAACATTTCGACAACGATCTTCGACAGTCTGAGCCGACCGATTGCCCTCCAGAACGCGCTTGGCTTCTTCAGCACGACTGTTTTCGACCTTGTGGGACAGCGGATTGCCAGCGTAGACGCGTTTGGTTCGCGCTACAGCACGAACTTCGATCCTATGGGCCGACCAATTGCCAGCGTTGATCCGTTGGGCCGAACCAACACGACGGTGTTTGACCCGGCGAGCCGAGCGATTGCCTCGGTAGACATGCTTGGTTTCCGCAGCACGACTAACTTCGACGCGGCAGGGCGGGCGATAAGCAGTCAGGATGCACTCAACCGGCTATCTACCACCGTTTTCGATGCGGCCAATCGCACCGTTGCCTGGGTCGATGCGCTCAACAATCGCGGTACGACCAATTACGATGTTGCCACTCGGGCTATCTCGATGGTCGATCCGCTGAACCGGGTTTCCAGCACAGTCTTCGATGCCGTAAACCGCCCCGTTGCCTCCGTGTCGCCGCTCGGCTTCCGCTCTACCACCAACTTCGATGCGGATGGACGGTCAGCGAGTTGGCAGGATGCGCTTGGTCGGCTCACCACGAACATCTTTGATGCGGCGTCCCGGCAGATCGCCTCCGTCAGTCCGCTCGGTTTCCGCTCCAGCACGATCTATGATGTCGCTTCCCGTCCTATTGCCATTCAGGACGCCCTCGGCTTCTTCTGGACCAGCGTCTTCGATGCGGATGGACGGACGATTGCCAGCGTCGATTCGCTCGGCAATCGCAGCACGAACGTCTTTGACGCCGTTGGGCAGACCATAGGGCAGGTCGATGCACTGGGCAATCGCACGAGTGCGGTCTTCGATGCAGTGGGGCGGACACTGGCGCAGCAGGATGCAAGAGGCTACCGAACGAGCTTCGTTTTCGATGTCGCGAGCCAGCAAGTTGCTATCGTTGCGGCTAATGGCGGTATCACCACCAGTCTTTTCGATCCGCGCGGTTTGATGTCTGCGAGCCAGGATCCACTCGGTGCCTTCACCTCCTACCAGTTTGACGGGGTCGGCAACACAATCAAGCGCACGGATGCTCGCAACCTTGTCACTTCCTACACCGTCGATGCTCTCAACCGCACGGTAGGCACCTTGTATGTTGACGCCACACGGGTCACCAACACCTTCGATGCCGCCGGACAGCAGGTTACCGAGCAGGATGTCACCGGCATCACGTCGTTCAGTTTCGACCAGGACGGGCGGCAGGTCAGTGTAGTCTATCCTGCTGGCAACGCGCTTACCTATTCCCTGGATGCTGTCGGGAACCGCCTCCTTCTCACCGATCCAGATAACGGCCTCACGACCTACTCGTGGGACAACCAGAACCGCCTGACTGGTATCGTGAACCCCTTCGCCGAGCGGACGACTATCCAGTACGACGCCCTCGACCGGGAGCAGCACCGGGTGCTTGGCAACGGCATGAACGTCAGCCACACTTTCGATGCGGCAGGACGCGAGACGCTGCTCGGCAACTTCAGCGCGACGGGAACCGCCTGGGCCGTCTTCACCAACACCTATGACGCCGTGGGAAATCGCCTCAGTGTTCTCGAACTTGACGGCAGTCGCGTCACCTACGCGTACGATCCCTCCTACCAGCTAACGAACGAGCAGCGAAGCCTCACCACGCCCTACAACACGACCTTCGTGTACGACGGCATGGGCAACCGCCTGACCCAGAACAATACCGGCGTCCTCACCATCAATACTTTCAATACCGCTAACGAACTCACCCAAAGTCAGACCGCTGTCTCCTCGACCTTCTACCAGATCGACTGCGGCAGTGCCACAGCGGTCGCTCCCTTCTCTCTGGACAACTACTACAGCAGTGCTGGCACCATGATTACGGCTTCCACCGGCGCTGCCATCGATACCAGCGGCGTGACCAATCCGGCTCCTCAGGCGTGCTACCAGACACTGCGCTATATGAACAACGGCACCACCATTCCGCTCTTCTACGTCCTACCCAACCTCACGCCTGGTGCGACGTACAAGATCCGATTGCACTGGGCCACCTACAGCGATGGCGGAGCAGGCAGGCGCTTCATTAACGTCCTTGTCAACGGCGCTCCGGCGATCAGCCACTTGGACGTTTACGCTACCGCAGGAGGCGACCTGAAGGCGATTGTGCGGGAAGTGTGCGGCATTGCTGACGGAGCGGGCAATGTGGTTATCGCCTTGACCTCCGATCCCGGATTTATGTACGTTAGCGCCTTCATAAATGCCCTTGAAGTGCTTCAGGGCAGCGGAGTGGTCACCAATACGTTCGATCCCAATGGCAACCTCCTAACGGCGACAGACTGGACGGGTATCGCGACTTACACCTGGGACAGCGAGAATCGGTTGCTGAGCGTGGCGAGCGGCCTGAACGGTACCGAGACCTACACCTACGCGGCGGATGGTATGCGCCGCAAGAAAGTTACCTTGGCACAAACAACGAACTTCGTGTGGGACGGCGTAAATGTTCTTCAGGAGAGGAGCGTCTCAAACGTAAGGCTGGCTCAGTACACCGACTATCCGGGCATGTGGGGTGGATTGGCGTCAGGGCGACAAGGCAGCACGAGCAGCTACTACGGCTTTGACAGTCAGAAGAGCACACGCCTCCTAGTGAGCCTCAACGGGACGATAACCGACAGCTATAGTTACAAGGCGTTCGGCTTGGAACTCGCGCAGGGCACCTCACCGAACGCGCAGTATACAACCAATCCCTACCGCCATATCGGACAGTATGGCTATTATCGCGACACCATTTCCAAGATGCAAGTGCGTGCACGCGCTTTAGATATGCCCGATGGACGATGGATATCACGAGATCCGATCGGGTTCAAGGGCGGAGATTGGAGCCTATATAGGTATATAGGCAATGATCCACTCGGGACAAATGACCCGAGTGGGTTAAATCCACCGAGAAGACCAAAACAGCCTGGCTACCCAACGCCGTTTTCGCCGTGCTATTTAATGTCTCCGGGGGCCTGTTTTTGGTGCGCTCTGGCAATTGCTGAAAATCCAATCTATGGTGGATATGGTCCTCCTTTGCCTGGTTCACCTCCGGCACAAGCATGCTACATTGCGAACCAGGAATGTCAGACCTCCATCAATTGTAATCATGTGCCTTCAAAACCGCTGCCAGCACCTGGAGGTTCTCCGGGTGGTATCTCAGCAATACCAATCATTGGAGCCGCCGGATCGTTTCCATTCGGAAGCTTGTTATGCCCAACAGGTGATTGCATGGCGGCCTGTGAGCTCGCAGCGGGAAAGGTCGGAGATGGAATCGTCACAACTTACACTAAGAATGCTTGTAAATATCTGTGCAGTAAAGTTAAGACTGGTGGCTGCAAGGCATTAATGAAAGTGTGCGAAACATACGAGCACGAATACTATAGGAAAACCCTTTGCGTAGGATTTTGGGCGAGCATTGGTTGTGAAACTGAACCCGAATAATTCGGTCAATCGCCATAGCTTCCCAATATGACACTTTTGTGGTGGTGCCATGTCTGGCGGTATAGTGTAGACCGATTCCGCTAGACACGGCACCATCACCCACTGTTAATCCTAATTCCGGAGCCGATCAAATGAATCAACAAGAACTCCTCGAAATTATTGCTGATGCTGGTCACACACAGGAGATGATCCTTGACCTCAGCGATCATAAACTGACGACATTGCCTGCTGAGATAGGTCAACTCACTAATCTACGATTACTCAACTTAGAACGCAACGAACTAACATCCCTTCCACCCGAAATCGGACAACTTAGCAATTTAGCAGTCCTATCTGTCAATAATAATAGCCTCACGTCACTACCTGCAGAGATCGGTCGACTTACAAACCTCAAAGATCTCTCTGTCGCAAATAATGTTTTAACATGTTTGCCAGTGGAAATCGGTGGCCTCGTAAATTTGGCGCAACTCTCCCTGTTCGGAAATCAACTTGGATCTCTGCCTGCTGAAATTGGCCAACTTGCCCAGTTAACGGAGCTAATTCTTAGCAAAAATGCGCTCTCTTCTTTACCTGCACAGATTTTTGCGTTGGTTCAATTGAGGTTGCTAGAAGTTGCCAGCAATCATATACCAGCATTGCCATCAGCAATCGGCTACCTCACCAATTTGGTCACACTTTCGGTCGCGGACAATGAACTGACCTTTCTCCCTGCTGAAATTGCCAACCTGACTCAACTGAACGCGCTCCTTCTTAATCGTAACTACTTTGCCATACTTCCACCGGAGATTGGTCATCTCACCCAACTAGAGATCTTAGAGATAGCTGACAATCAATTGATCACGTTACCGCGCGAATTGGGACAGCTAACTCACTTAAGATTTCTTTATCTCAATGGTAATCCCTTACCAGATGAAGTGTATATCGCCCATAGCCATGGTATCTCAACGTTACTTGCTTACATTGATCACCAATAATTTAGGCACTACCGTAAAGTGTGTGAGCGTCTTGGGCTGTGGGCTATAATAATGCCACTATGCATGACACCGCTGTAGTTTAGCGGTCTCGGCGCTTCGCGCCTTCTGATTTCATGCGGCAGCACTCT
>JBBQPO010000023.1:0-34251 GCA_038217285.1 Chthonomonadales bacterium | reverse complement strand
TGTGAAGTTGGAGAAGCTTCGGCTTCAGACCAAGATGAACCACCACGCCATGAAAGCCAAGATTTACCAGAGTGCGTTGGCCAGTGCGTTTAAGCAACTGCAGGAACTCAAGCAAATCGGAGTGCCTGCGTAAGGTGAGTGTATAAGTACTTGCCCAACTGCGCGGCCGACAGATTCGAGGAGATACCGAACGGCCCACCGAGGTCGGTTGCCGCGCCATCCGAAACCGTCTCGCCGAACGGATCGGTAACGGCATAGACATGCCCGCCCCGTCCAACGACCGTCCGCGCCGCCGTCCCGTTGGGCCGGTAACGCCACAAGCCCTGCGCCGTGCCGCTGCCGACAGCCGCTGCGGTCGCCGCCCGATAACCATTCCGACCTCGTACACTGTTGTCATCGACATAACAGTTGGTCGCATCCAGCGCCTGCCCGACCGCAACTTTCTCGTCCGCCTCCAGAGCAGCCAGACCCCCGAACTGTATCTCTTCCAGAGCCATCTATCCCACCATTCCCAAAAAGAGGCCGACCGTCGTAAGGCTCACCGTCCCGGTCGCCTCGCCGCTCGCCGTCCAGGCCCGCAATTTGTTGCCGCTCCAGGTGTACCGATAGGTCGTGTCGTCGTTCAGGTCGGCGAATAGCACACCCCGCAACCCGATCTGATCCGAAAGGAGGTCCAGCCCACCGAGCGGATAGGTGCCGGCAAACGTCAGTTGCAGCAGCTTCGATGGCTGCCGGTTCAGCGGGACCGCATGCAGAACCATAATGGTCGGAGAGGTGACGACCGGAGCCGCGCCTATCGCCGTAACGGCAATGGTTCCCAATCCCGAAAGGTTTACCGTATAGCTCCCCGCAGTCGGAAACTGCAGGCGCCAGATCCCCAGGGCCGCGTCCTGAGCCGTGAGATAGGCCGCTTTGCCGTTCGGCGTCCAGCCCAGGTCGAGTCCGCGCCGTCTGCTCAGCCCCACGCCGTGCCCCCGGATCGCCGGACCATAGGCCGCATCGATTACGGCCCCAGGACAGCTCAAGATCGTCGAGAGCACTGTCGGCGCATCGCTGCTGCCCACTCCCCACGCCACGTCGAGATTGACCCAGAGGCCCGCCTGCGGCGACACCACCGCGACGGCCGAAGCCGGATCGTCTCCACCTGACAACAGCGCCGAAGCCAGAATCCCGTTCGCCATCTCCTACACCCCTATATTCAATCCCGCGCCGATACTCAACCCACCCGAGATCGAAACGCCGCTTCCCCCGCTGCCGCTCACAGGGAGAGAGGTGAAGCGCCGCGCATTGGCAGGCGTAAACATCGACCACGGCGCGGCATAGTCCGCCATGATCTCTGCAGGCGACAATATCCGGTTGTAAATTTTCAGAGCAGAGATCGTCGCGTTGCTGGCCGACGCCCCTGTATTGTCTCGCCCCAACAAAAAGCCCGAATGTACGGGGATAGAGGCCGTACCTCCCGCCGTGCCGGTAAAGGCCAGCGCGCCGTTGTTGTAGTACCGAGTCTGATTTCCGACGCCGACCCCTGCCATCGACACGGCAATATGATTGTATCCCCCGCTGGGAAATGGCGTGGCTTTTTCAATCGGCTTGTTCGGTCCAGCGAATATCGAGATGCCGGCATAGGAATCGTAGTAGGCGAAAAGCGAAGCATTGTAGGCCGTATTCCCGCCGAACAGTTGCGCTTGAACGATCGTCGGATTCTTTTGCAGCAGAATAAGCGTAAACTGCGTCAAGCCGCTGACCGGCGAAACAGGCGCTAACGCCTGCCCGGTAGAACCATCGAATTTGATGGCGGGCCCATCCGCTGTGGCAACCCGCGCAACCCCACCCGTCAGGACGAAATGAGAGTTCCCCGTGAAGTCATAGACCATGGCGCCGCTGCTCTCGTTGAACAGCCAGCAGCCTTGCAGCCCCTGCGCCGCAGGATGGGAGCGGTCAAGTTGCGCTCCCATTCCCGGTTTCCATCGTGGTGTAGAGCCGATGCGAATCATGTCTGCCCCCTAACTTATGGAGTCAACGCTGGAACTGGTAAGACTGTAGGAGATGCTGTTCGCCGAATCGCCGTTCGTGAGCGTCAGTGCGTACTTCCCGGTCGGAAGCGCGAGGGACTGGATATAGTGCGTCGTCACCGCACCAAGCGCGATCTGCATCTGCGTGACCGGCACGTTATCCGAAGTCGGCCCCGTTCCGAACAGCCGATAGACCTTCACCGTGGCGGTTCCGGCCGCCTGCGCCGCGCCGCCCGTCAGCACATCGACCTGAAGCTGCACTTCGAACTTTGTAGTCGCATCCACCGTCACCGGCGTGGAGACCCCGCTCACCGCAATGGAAACCCCACTGGCGAGGTTCCCATACCCCCCCTGTGTCATCACCGGACTTGCCATCTCGTTTCTCCTCTCCTCCTGTAAATCCGGGTTCCGACGGTGGCCTTAACGCAGCCCCAGCACCGACGTAACCGTCGTTCCGGTCGCCCAGATACGCCGCACACGAAATGGCAGCACCCCCTGCGGCGCCGCGATCGGACCAACGGTATTCCCGTCGTGGTCATTGAACTTGATACTGCCCGCCGCCCCGATATAGAGGCCCCGGTAGAGCGCATAGGCAGGCAGGTCCGTGCCATCGCTGAAAAGGCTGTCGAGTGTGCCCGGCGCGGCCACCGGCGTGTAGGTCGGAGGATAGCCCGTCTGCGCGGGCGGGACCACGGCCCCGATAGCCGCCATCTGGTTCGAAGGCTCCGCCGCATGACTCACTTTCTGATTTCCACTGTCTGCCACGATTCAAGCTCCTATCCTCAAGATGTCTACGCCGTCGAGCGGCGTTCCGCTCGCCAACTCCCCGGCATCGTTCACGACATGTAAAGTGCTTCCGACAAGATAGGCCCGATACGGCCCCTGCACACGAACGGAGCGAAACAGCGTGGAGAACAGCGCAGGAGCGGTCACGAGGTCGAGGCCGACCTGATAGCCGTGGGGAAAGGCGATATGGAGCGCCCCGAAAACTCCGTGGGTCATAGGCGACCAGGCCGATCCCGGCGTCGAGATCACAGCCCCCGTGCCCAGAAGAGGATCGACATAGGTTGTCAGCCGCTGGAGAGTGACCGCCCACGACCCGCTGTTATCACCGAACGCTCCGAGTCCATCGTTGAGTATTAGCCAAACGCGCCCGCCTCCACCGAGAGATCCAGGCGGAAAAACCGTCGAGCGGTTCGGCCTGAGTGTGCCTGTAAGGTGCGTACCGCTCGGCTGCGCGCCGGCGATCTTGGCCACCAAGCAATAATCCGGCTGCTCCAGGGTCACATACGGGTTCGTCGCATCGCCCCCGTGCGCCATAGCAACCGCTGTCGGATCGTAGGCCTGCGGCCCGCACGGAGAGCCGCTCGCCGAATACCACCCCTCCGGATAGGCGCACTGATTCGGGTTCACGCCGAACTTGACGGTGGTGCCGAGTGCCGTGATCTGCAGGCATTCGCCTGCGAGCACCGTCAAGCCTGTGTCGAGCCAGACCGCGCTGTTCGCGTTGACCGTCACCGGCACCGGCGCGCCTATCGGGGTATCGCAGCTCACCGGCGCTTACTCCACTCTCTCGGCATCGAGGCGCATCACTTCCGGAAACTCCACTCTGTAGCGGATGTGCCCTCCATCCCGGTACGGCACGGAGAGAGTTGCGGCCCGCTCCCCGCATCGGCTCGCGCAGTAGCCGCCGAGCTCGTGATAACCGTGTCCCGCCATAATCGCCGCCATCGCCACGCCGACCCCGAGAAAGGAGATCGCCGGCAGTTCGCTCTCATGGCCCGCTTCCGCCGCAGCCGTCTCCGTCATCGCACCCCCTCCCGTTCCCAATGCGTTCCTCCTTGCCGGTTCTCGACTTCTCATTCTCTCCCCCTCCTGCCTTTCGACGTTGCATCCCCTGCTTCGCCCGTAAGATGTCGCGTTGCGTGCACCCCAAATCGCCTGCGTATTTCGGCGATTTCCTGCTCAGTAGTCGTACAGTTCGACCGCATAGACGTAGGCGTAGTCGGTCAGGGTGTCCGCCGCGTTGTCCACGGCGCGGCGCAGCCGGAAGCGGAAGTGGTCCCCTGCCGTCGGCGCGGTCGCCTGGCCGTTCTGGATCTTTGCCAGCGGAATAGTCAGCAGAGTCTGCACCATACCCGCCGCCGTCACGGCGTTGCACACGCCGGTCGCACTGACCTCGTTCGCGGCCCCGGAGGCCGGGAAGTTCTCCTGCGCCGGAGCAGGCTGATCGGTTGCGCCATCCAACTGGAACGCGCCCGCCCACACCACCGCCTGACTCTGTTTCGGCCCGGCCCACGTCACCAGCGCCTTGATGCCCGTCGTGCCCGTATAGCCGTTCACGCCTCGGGGCAGGACACCGTCCCACAGAGCGTAGCTGCTCTGCTGATGCCCCGTGTCCTGCCCCTGGAACTGCAGCGCCGCGATGCCCTGCTGCCCGATCCCAAGCGCCCGCTTCACGAGCGCCACCTGCCCCCCATTCGGGACTTCCGTTTCGTTCGGCGTAAAAATCGCCAGTGTCGCATTGCTGGATGCCAAGATGTTTCTCCCCGTTGGCCACCCTAAAAAGTGACCATTCTACTTCGTCTGCGGCCGCCGTCAGTACCGACCGCTCTGCCTGATATAGGTGCGCCGCCGCAATGGGCGCTGCACCTTGCGCTGGATACGCGCATAACGATTGCCCGACAAAAACTGCACACATGCCCGAACCATGCCCGCATACTGCTCCCGATAGAAATGGACCTTGGCCACATCATCGCCCGTCACCCACGCCTCGCAATGGAGGACGGCGGCGCGCAGCGCCAGCGCCTCATGCCAGGTCCCCGGAAACGCCGGAAAATCGGTGTCACTGCTCATCGGCGGCGCTTCCCGCGTGCCCCGGATCGTCACCGTGTCGCCCGCCGTCGCGGGAGCCGGGTGCAGTCGGATCTGGTTGCTGCCCGGCAGCAGGAACCGCATCGGCTGCCCGGTAGACCGCTGCCACCACATGGGATCGATGGAGTACTCATCGCTCTCGCTCGAGAGCGGCAAGTCTCTCGCCGACGTCGCCTGCGTACCATACGCCACCACGCGGATCGATTTGAACAGGCGCGGCGGCACACTGCTATCCAGCAGATAAGTCGCCTGGTTGATGACCGAGGCGATCGTTGCCTCTTCCTCGTTGAACTCCGTATCCCAACTGAAGTCCTGCAGACCACGATTCACCATTGCTCGCCAATCGGGAGCGGGCAGAGCCTCGCCCCAACCAGCCTGCTTGGCCAGAAACGCCGCCCGCTGGCAGATGTCCGCAAACTGCATAATAGGTCGCTCCTTCGTGAAGCGGTCGCGCTCCGCGCACTCCAATTGCGCTCTTCCCCCGCGCAATTCACCCCAAATCCTCCTGTGTTCGGAGGATTTCAGTCTCCTGCCGTCTCCACATTCGCGTACCGCACGGCGTCCTGCACATACTGCTGATACTGCGCCTCGTACCGGTCCAGCCGCTGCGACGCTTCGCCTTGCGCATAGACCTTGCCCTGAAAGATGGCGGCCTTCAGCGCGATGGCCTCGTGCAGCACGTCCGGAACCGCCGGAACATCCGTGCCGCTGACCAGGGGCGACGCCTCGGCCACCCCGCGCACCGCCACCGTGACGCCGCCTATTGCCGGGGCCGGAACCAGCGTCAGGGCGTTGAATGGGTTGAAGGTGTAGCGAACTGGGGTTCCGTTTGGCTGCGCCCGCCAGTCCGCCCGCAGATACCGCTCGAAGTCCTCCGAGGAGTGCCGCACCGGACTGTTCGCCCTGCCGCTGTCGTAGACCACATCCATCAGCCGCCGCCACTGCCCGGTCAGCGTATAAGCGGCCTGCCCGCTGACCGTCGTGAGCGTCGTATTCGTGATCAAGCACTCGCCGTCCCACGAAAACTGGAGATAAGCCTGATTGACAAGCTGATCCCAGGTCGGACTCGGATTTACATCGGACCACCCTTCCAGACTACTCAGAAGTTGTGCCCTCGCCTGAAGTTGTGCAAACGTCATAGAGTCGCCCCCTACAGCCTCAGATTGCGAATTTCAGGATACAAACGTCACATCACAGCCCAATATTTGCATGACGGCTGTGCACGCGTCCCAAATGTCCGCTCGTTATCTGACCGACCCAGCGGGCGTTCCAGTTGGTGATAGTGCGGTGCGGATCGGGCTTCAGTTCGAACTTGGGGGCCATTGACGCGCAGCGCAGCTTCAGGTACTTCGTGTTGATAAACAGCACCGTGTGCGCCGGACAGTGGTCGTCCATGACAATATCTGCACCTCTGAACTGCATCGAGTCGAACCCGGCATCCGCCAGACCGCCCTTCGTGAAGCGCTGAAAGCCCTGGAGGATCGCCATGAAGTCGCCGTAGCCGCTGCGGTTCATCACGATCAGATCCGGCATATCCGTGTCCCGCACCGCCAGGTTGTAAGCCGCATTCATCGCCGCCAGCGACATCGTGACGTTGCTGCCGGGATTCGAGACCGGTGTACACCAGAATGCGCCGTTCGCGCCATTGCGTTCTATGCCGCCCACGTTCGTAATCGGCGAGGTTCCGACCGCCGCGCCGCCGTTCGGCCCACTGAAGGTCTGCTCTCCCAGAATGTAAGTGGTCACGTTGCTCGTAGTGCTGGTCCCTCCCCGGTTCAGGTAGCAGAGGATCGAAGCCAGGTACTGCCGCGTGTTGCCACTGGCGCCCGCTGCCCCCTCCGCACGCCAAAGATCGAAGTTGAGTCCCTCGAGAAACTTCTTGACGCTGATATCCTTCACCGTATTGAGGTGATTGATCTTCTGCGTCTCGCTGCCCTGCTGGTCCAGAATTAGCTCTGGGATCGAAACCGACAGCCGCTTCTCACACCACGCATACTCCGCATTCGTCCAGCCCACCGTCTCGCTCGGCGTCATCTCGGCGTAGGGATCGACCACGCCCTCCAGCACCGGCCCGGACGGGTCGGCATACATCAACGGCTCCAGCGCCTTGATACCGAGTCCGCCCGTCTGCACATTACCGTTCTTGCGGAGCAGATAGAACAGGGGATTGTGCCCGGTGAAAACATTCGCGAAGTTCTTGCTGACCCACAGATTCAAAGTGGTGGTCGCCAGCTCATTCCAGTTCGGATTTTGTGCCAATGAAAGGATCTCCTTAAAACACCTCGGGTGGTGAAAAAACTACGATTAGCCGCGTGAGGCTGCGGCGACACGGCGGAACAGTTGTGTGAAACTCTCGTTGGCGCGTGGAGAGAGGTCGGCGGCGGGATCGCGCCCGGCCGGCGCGCCATTGCGAGGCGTTTTCGGAACCGCCGTCTCCGCACCATGCCGAGCCGCGCGGGCCTTCACAGCCGTCGCCTTAAGCTCCGCCGTGTACGCCTCCCGCGCCTTCGGATCGATGCCCCGCAGGTTCGCCTTCGGCAGCGCCATTCCCAGCGCCGTCGAGAGCGCCTCCACCTGTGCCGTCAACGCCGCGATCGTGTTGTCGTGCTGAATGAGCACCTGCTCGTGTGTGCCGACTGCCTGCGTCACGCCCTGTGCGAAGCGGGGCAGATCGTGGATATAGGCGGCGTTGTCCTTGACGAACTTCTCCGGCGGCGTCAGATTCTCGTCTGCCCAACCCGCCCCTGTCCGGGTTTCGGGCAGCTCGGGGGTGGGATCATGCAGACCCAGCGCCGCCTTCTGCTCAGGCGTCAGCATGGCGTGCATCGTCCGCATATAGCCGACTGTGTCCCGGCTGAACGAGGCCGCCAGGTCGTCGAAAGCCTTCGCCTTCTGCTGCTCCTCCGTCGGTTCCAGCACGGTCTCTTCCGCCGCAGTCGCCGCCTCGTCCGGCTCCCCCTCCTCCACCGACGCGCGCTCTTCCGACACGTTCGGACTCTCCGTCGGCGAGTCTGCCGCCAGAGTCTCCGTACTGTCGTCTTCCGTCCAGACCTCCTCCGTCTCCTCGATGGGAGGAAGCGCCGCAGCGGCCTCGGTTGCTATACCTGTCATCATCTACTGTTGTCCTCTCGCCCGGTCTGGGCCTGTGGAATGGGAGGCGGTGGGGAGGGCTGGGCTGTCGCTCCTCCCGGTGACCCCGACGGTGGAAGCTGGAAATACTTGTGTACATCCCGCTTCCCGAAGGCGCGAAAGACGTCGGCCACCAGCGGCGTCGGATTCACGAGCCCTGCCTGAATGAAGGGCATCATCGCCTGCAGCAGTTGCAGATTGGTCTGCATCTCCGCGCTCGGGTCTTTATAACTGGTCGAGGCTTCGATGACCTTGATGTCCTGCACGGCCTTGATGGACTGCAATAGCAGCGCGTCTTCCGGCGCGCCGTCCGCCATCATCGCCGGTGCGAACGCCCCCACCATATGGAGCAGGCATCGCGCCGCGAAGTTGACGAACTGCTCGAACTCGATCCGCGCCTGGTTGCCCCGCGCCCCGCTCTGGTTCGCCAGCAGCGCCGCCTCCGTCGCGAAGTGTACGCTCTGGTTGATGACGCCCCGCTGGTACTCGCTCACGCCGGTCGCGCTATCGAGGCCCTTCTGGGCCAGTATAAACGCCTCCATGAGCATCGGGTCCGACGGCTGGCCCGGTATATAACCGAACACCTCCCGGCCGTCGCCCTGCGTGGCGATGAACTCCTGCGGGCGGCCGGTGTCGAATGCGTTCTTGCTCGTGTCGTCCAGCAGGCCAGGATTGTACCAGCCGATCGCGCCGCCGTTCTCTGCCTGGCTGTTGATCATCGCCTGCAGCCGCGCCAGCATCTCCTGGAGTTGTGAAGCCGTGTCGTAGTCGCCCAGCGACAGTTCCGACTCCGGCGCGATGTCTCCCTCCAGAATCAGCAGCGGCACCCGCCCGTACAGGTTCGGCCCCTGCTCCAAAACCTGCTCGCCATAACACGTTGCCTCTGTCGCCCGGTCCCAATAGACCCAGAGCTCCACGGTATCGCGGGAGAGCGGCGACGGCTCGTCGAGGTTGGGGATGTCGGACACAGGAGCCATCACCATATCGGCGATCTTCGGATAACGCGCCCTTGCGTCCTCACGCCGCATGCGAATACGCCGCGCCGCCCAGTGCAGATTGCGCCAGTCCGTCACGCAGGGATCGCAGGCGAAGTCACGCGCCCGCACCGTCTCGAAAAGCGGGCCGTCCTCGTCGTGCCACAGATAGGCCAGGATTCCCATACCGCTGAGCGCCCGCTTCAGCAGTACTTTGCGAAACACCCGCGCCCAGCCCCGCAGCTCCCACAACTGTCGCAGGAAACGCCGCACGATCTCCGCCATATCCTGCCGCGACAGATCGGGCGGCTCACTGCCCTGCTGAGCCTGCATAATCGCCGGATCGTCGGAGCCCGTATCCACATGGAAGTCCGGATCCCCGATGGCGACCGCCGCCACCTTCGTCAGGATGTTGATCGCCAGGTAGTTGACGTTCCCGACCTCCTGCGCCTCGGGCAGTACGCCCACGCCATCGAAGTTATCGTCGTCATAGAGCAGATAGGCGCTCGCCTCCGACCCGTCGAGGAAGCGCTTGCAGGCGATCCGCTCCCGCTCCCCCAGGCCGCGCTCGATAAACCGCTGGCCCGTGCGAATACGCCCTGTGATTGTCTCCGGCGTCGCCTGCCCGTTCGTCTTTTTGATTGGTTCTTCAGGGTGCATAAAGGGGCTTAACTTTCAGAAGGGGCTGTCACCGACTCTGGAGAGGCCGGGGTCTGTCGTGAAATGGGGAGGAACTTCGCACCAGTCCGACGCCGTGCATCGAACATTCACAGGCGCGGCAACGGACGATCCCAGTTCCGTGCATACCGCGTCTCATCTGCCCGCCGCGTGGAGTCCAGTTCGGCCAGCCCACGCTTGTTCGCCTCCGAAAGGAGCGACGACGATTTTACCTGCGGTACGCCAAAGACGCGTCCTGCCTCTCCGCCGCATCCACCACACGCCACGACCGCCGGAACCTCCCGCATCGCGAAAACCCGGACGACCGCCCCACCACACGCGCACATATAGTCGTAGCGCGGCATACGCTTCTCCTCTGCTCTTCCAACTCCTCGCATGGCCGTTCGCCGTTCTCTGCTAAGCCGCGACGCTTCACCGCCGAGCCCATACCGTGGCGCACGTAGAAGCGTTCGATCCATATTCATTATATCGTAGTGATCGGTGTGTTATCAAGGTTATGACAACAACAGCCCTTCGCATCGAACCGTGATGCGAAGGGCTGTTGTTGTCAGTTCCCAGCGGGGAGAGGCGGCGTGGGGGTGACGGTGGAGTTGCCTGGAGTCACGATGACCTTGTAGAGTTTGGCGGAAGGAGAGGACGGCCCCTGCACGGAATAGGGCTGCGTCGCAAGGATCCCTCCGTAGATATAGCCGACGATTGTGGCCTTCTTTATCTTGCCGAAGTTGATGACGCCGTTGGAGAAAACGGGCGCACCGGCGCTGGGCGAGAAATGAGCCTCCGTTCCCTCCAACCCCAGCATGTCATAGGGCTGGATGTACTGCTGATACTTATCGCCGGAGCTATGAACCATCGTTGTCACCGTCGGAATGAAGGGCAGCCCATCGAGTCCGTTTGGGAGATCGACCGGGTCTCGGATCAGCGTATTGGTCCCACGGTCGTAGTGATACTGGCTGATTCCGCCGAAGAAGGTCACGTACATCGCTTTGCTGTGCGGATCGAACAGCGGCAGTACCGCGCACTCGTAGTGGTTCAGCGGCTGCAGATAGGTATTGACCACGACCGTCGCCGTCGGCCCCCCGTCCGAACCGGTGGCCGGGTCTATGGTGATCGGAGTCAGGTTCCCTTCAACCCGACCGGCGCGAAAGACGCCGCCATAGACGTTGATGCCCTGTTTTCCGGTCGGTCGGATCTCCGGAATGACCGTCAGATCCCGGCGATTGTAGGGAAGATCGGAGCTGTAGGGCGCGGCCAGGTGGTAGCTGCCGGCCGTAATGGTGAGATCGTCTTCGAGGGTGAAAACCCCGACCTGCTGGGTGTACTCCTGACGAAATCCTCGGTTCGCGTTAAAGTTCGAAGGATTGATCGAGTATTCGCCGTCGAGCAGTTGGCCGAAGACGAGATAAAAAACGCCTTTGCCGCCACTCGGGGACGCGATATACTCCAGCCCGCCGCCCGTGACACGCAGCCGAGTATCCTGGTTCTGATGGATCAGTCGCTTGACGTTCGCGGCTGTCGCCTTACCGCTGACGATCAACTGAATCATCTGCTTCACATTGATCGTCGTCACGGTGCTGAAGGTGACAAACACGTTATTGTAGATCCCGTATCCGCCGATGATCGTGAGTGTATCTCCGACCTGAACGCTCTGCGCATTGGTGGCTGCGAGCGAATCGCCCAGTACGGTTCCGAGCAGCCGCAGGTCGAACGGCTGCCCGACGAACTTGCCGGTAACCGGGTCCAGCACGTAGGCGAAGCGGTTGAAAGTGTCTTCCGGAAAGTTATGCGGCTGTGTAAAGGCGTGCATTCCGGCCGTTCTGCCGCCAAGGAGCAGCCATTTCCCCCCGGAAACGCCGGCGGAGTAGCTCTGGAGCGGATGCGATGCGCCCGTGATCGGAACCTCTGCAAGAGTGACCGAGAACGGGAGCGTATCCGCCGCCACAGAGCGCGGGGCAAAAAGACCGCTGCAGAGCAGGGCCGCCCAGAGCAGAAATGTTATCGAAGTGTGTTGCCGAATCGACTGTCTCACACGATGTACCATGGTCTTCCCTCCTCGATCTAAGCGCGTTATAACCTCTCGCACTACTTCACCGGGTTATTGAGCCATGCGATCAGCATATCCCGCTTCGGCGGCGATAGATCCCGCGACACCGGCATGAAGTGAGGATCTACCTCCGGCACATACTGGATGATATAGCGAATCTGGAAGGGATCGAACTGCATGATGGTAGCGTAGTCCGAAATATCCACGGCTGTCTTCATGTAAGGATACACGCGGGTGTAGTATTCCAAAATGGGCTGCACATCGCTCCATGTCGGATTTGTAACCGCCGGGACGGTGTTCCAAACCATGACGCTGATGGCCGCGCCCGAGCCCAATCCTACCTGACCGTACTGCTGCCAGGGTCCGCCGACCGAGTAGATCTGGCTATCGATGTACTGACGTTGCGGTGGTTTCGGGATGGGATCAAGCGCAGTAAATTGGATCGGTGCCCGCCCGTCCGGCCCGGTTGTCACGCTTACCGGCAGCGACTGCCCATTGATCTGCAGTGCCGCAGCAGGCAGGTTGTTCCAGTCGTTATTCGGGACGAGCGTAACATCCAGTGCCAATCCCGCCTTGGGATGGCCCCACTGTGTGGCGACCAGCGCGGTCGCCTGCACGGCGGTACCGGGATAGATACGAAACACCGGATTCTCTGCGTTGACGTAGAGTCCTTCCAGATGTTCGATGACAGATGGCACTGGTATTCCTGCGGGGGCAGGGGCGAACAGCGCCAGACGACTCTGCGAGATGAGCGCAAGCTGTTCTGCCGTGAGCGCCAGTTCCACGATCCCGGCGGTGCTTTCGTACTGGCTCTCCGAGCACTCCACGATACCCAGGCTGGTAAACCCGGCCGCGGCGTCTAAGGTCGGAACCGCCGCCCCTGGCGTACTGTGTTGTAACAGCCCGAAGGGGAGAGCCTGCTTCTGCACCGCGACCAACAGGCTGGGATAGCTTGAATTCAAGACGAATTTCGGCTGCCCGGCCGTGTGCACCGAAGGGACGGTGTTGCCCAGATCGAGGATGAGCCTACTGCGGGCCGCATCCACCTTGACCGGCGTCGGGCCGAACTGCCCACTGGCACTGGTGAGACGCCGTGCCGCCAGAAAGCGCGTAGGTTCTCCTGCCGCCGCCGGCCCGATCGTGCCCGCGACCCGACCGACCCCAAACGTGGCGCTGGTCTTGTCGGTATTGTAGGCATCGACGATGAATTTGATCGAGAGTTCCGTGCCGCTGATCGCCTGTAGTTGCGCCAACAAGGGAGATCTCTCCACATGCGTCCATGTCAGGTTCGTCAGGACCGACTGGTAGATGGCGCAATAGGCAGCGCTGTGCTGCAAGGAAGAACAGCGCGGCCAGATGTCCGCCAGGGAGGTCACCGACATCTGCCCCGCGACCTCCGCGCCGGAGGGCGTGGTGATCCGTACCTGGAACCCCCAGATTTGCGATACCATCTGCTGGTCGGCGTCGAGATCCACCATTTTGGCGGGATAGGAGTAGTAGACACAAGTCGGGCTATTTACCGGAAATTTCTCTCCAGCGCTCTCCACGACGGCCCCAACCACTGGATCCGCTGCGGAGGTCTCGTAGACCGTTCCATCGCTCCCCATGGCGCTTTTCACCGTACAGTTCCGAAAAGCAAAGTTATGCGTCCCAAACGGGTTCCAGGAAACATAGCCCGGCGCGTTGGGATCCGTACTCTGCAGTTGGACGGCAGGGTCGTAGTTCCCAATCGTGTTGTCGATCGTCGAGACATCGGCATAGAACTGACCGAAAAAGTGTATTCGTGGCAAGTCCACATAACTCATTGCACAGGAACTCCTTCCGGACCGGAGCGCACCGATCCAATCGCGTGAGGCAGAACTACGGTTGCTTCCCGTCCTTGATCCATTTGTCGAACAGAGCGATGTTCGCATCAGACCAGGGAGCGCCAGGCGGCATATACTTTCCCAAAAGCGCGCCGTAGATCTTATTCGCCGACAGGCACACACTGGTGTAGTCATTGAGTCTCATCGCGCATTGGGTGACATTGCACATGTGCTCCACATCGATCTTCGTGAACAGCGGAGCAATGTCATTCGCGAAACTGACAGCAGCCATCTCTTCTCCTTTCTCAGCAAGGCGTTTGATCCTCCGGTGATGTGGATTCCGCGAGGAAAATAGTCTCTCCCACGTCATGCCGGGACTACCGATAAAACCGATAAACTACCAGCAAAGCCAGCCACGATCCGGCTCCAGTCCAGTATAACATACAACCATTATTTTGACAATCTAAATAAAATCCTGCTCCGAAAATCGTTTTTCTTGCCATGAAAGGGAAAGCCAATATTGCTGCATTCGGCAAAGCCACCGCGCAAACACCCCGATACGGCGGGCCTGTATTCGTGTCCAGCCCCACATAGTCCTTTAGAGGCCGACGCTCATATCCTGCGTCGGGCCAATCTCGGGAAGGAGGAAACTTTACATTTCGCGAATTATGGAGATGGACACATGCGGACAAAGGAGAGACTCATGCCACGTCGTATCGTCACAGAAGACGGAATACGCTTTTGGATTACGGAAGTCGAACTGCCGCCCCTGAAAGCAGACGAGATACGCGTTCGCGTCGCCTTTGCCGCACCCAAGCACGGAACCGAATCGCAGGTAATCACCGGCAGTCCGTTTCAGACGAAGCAGTGGGACTCGGAAATGCGGCTCTTCCTGCCGCGCCCCGAGACGCCTCCAACTTCTGTCCCGACGCCCCGACAACCGCGCGGGGTCGGCAATGTGGTGGTCGGCGAGGTGATGGAGGTCGGTGCGGACGTCACACGGTTTCAACCGGGAGATCGGGTCTTCGGGTCCGGACAGATCAGCGAGATCGTGCAGGCTCCTGCCGCGAAGTTTCGCCTACTTTCTACCCTCACACCGGTGGATGCCGTCTGCACCGAACCGGCCCATGTCGCGTTCGTCGCGGTGAGGGATGGCAACATC
This sequence comes from Chthonomonadales bacterium, assembly GCA_038217285.1. Lineage (GTDB taxonomy): Bacteria > Armatimonadota > Chthonomonadetes > Chthonomonadales > Chthonomonadaceae > JANXLO01. Next base: position 19,576 of record JBBQPO010000023.1, on the reverse strand, counting down.
CGCGTGGGCGACGATGTCGCGGTATTCGGCCTCGGAGCCATCGGCCTGCTCACCGTCCAGATCGCAAAGGCCGGAGGAGCGCACCGCGTCTTCGCCGTCGATCCCCTCGCCGCCAGGCGCGACTATGCCCTGAATCACGGGGCCGACGACGTCTTCGACCCGCGCGAACAGGATGCGGCAGTCGCGATCAAACACGCCACCGATAAACAGGGCGTCGATGTCGCCATCGAAACCTCCGGCAACGGCCGCGCTCTGAACGACGCGATCCGCAGCATCCGGCAGTGCGGAACCGTCGTGCATGTGCCCTGGGGCCCGAAAGATGGAACCGACCTCAAACTGGGCGAGGAGTTTCATCACAACCGTCCGACCCTCGTGGGAAGCCAGGCCTGGGAGGGGTGGGGCAATCCGGACCGATCCCATCCCCTCTGGAACCCGGAGCGCGCCTATCAGGCGACCATCGACCTCTTTCGGGAGGGACGCATCACCGGAGAAGGCATCGTGACGCCCATAGTCTCCTTCGAAGAGGCCCCCGCGATTCTGCCCACCATCTTTACCGCTCCCGACCGCTCCATCAAAATCGGCGTCGTACTGGGGAAGTGAGAAGGGCTATCGACTCTGACGACGATCCGCAGACGCAACGCGCGAACGTCCGCACAGCCTCCGACGCCCGCATTCGGAAGACGAGGCGCGTCTGCCTCTTGCACACGCTGAGCCGTGAACTTATCGAGGAGGGGGGACACCTGTGACAAATGCAAAAAAGAAGACGACCGAGAAAGGGATCGTGTCCGACGTCGAAGCCTATATGCAGGCCATGACGCGAGCCGGCAAATTCTCCGGGTCGGTCCTGCTGGCCCACAAGGGCAAGATCCTGCATAGCGCCGGATACGATCTCGCCAACAGGGAACACGGCGTTGCGAACACTCCCCACACCAAATTTCGGATCGGGTCGATCACCAAGCAGTTCACCGCGATGGCGATCATGATCCTAGCGGAACAGGGCAAGCTTCGCGTCCACGATCCTCTCCTGCCGCACCTCCCTTACAGCCCGGAAGCCTGGAAGGAGATCACGATACACCACCTTCTCAACCATACGGCAGGGCTTGCCAATCTCACGAGTTTCCCCGGAATCTTCGAGACGACGGCGAGGCAACCGCAGACGGTGCGCGAGGTCGTCGAGATCTTCCGGGAAAAGCCGCTGGAATTTCGCCCCGGCAGCCAGTATCGCTATAGCAACTCCGGCTACATATTGCTGGGCGACATCATCGAGCGCACGTCGGGCGTCTCTTACGAGACCTTCCTCCAGGAGCAGATCTTTACTCCACTCGAGATGGCCGACAGCGGTTACGACCGCTTCGAGGCGGTTCTCCCCCACCGCGCCAGCGGATATACCCGACAGGCTGGCGAATGGGCGGGGGTCGCGTATTTAGACATGGGCTTCCCATATGCGGCGGGAGCCCTCTACTCGACCGTCGAAGACCTCTACCGCTGGGACCAGGCCCTCCTCGCCCAACGGCTCATCTCGGAGCAGGCGCACGCCCGCATGACCATGATCGCGCCGCTTCTCGCGCCCTACGGCTACGGAGTGGGGATGGGCTGGCAGCATAACCGGAAAACGGTGGAGCACGCCGGCGGCATCAACGGCTTTCGCGCCAATCTCGTCCGATTTCCAGACGAGCCTGCCTGCGTTATCGCGCTGTGCAACTCGGAGACTTCCGCCTTCATCGACGTGACGAAGGCGCTTGGCGCCATCCTCTTCGGCGAAAAGGTCGAGATGCCCGAGGTGAAAACCCCGGCGAAGGTCGCCGCCGCCGTGCTCGCCTCTTACGTCGGCCTTTACGAACTGATGCCCCATGTGACGCTGCAAGTCGAGGGTAAAGAAGGGTGCCTGCTGGTCACCTCCGGCACAGCGCGCAGCCGCTTCCTGCCGGATTCGGATACCGTGTTCTTCCGCGAAGACAGCAAAGACACTCTCACCTTCCACACCTCGCGCAAAGGCGATGTGACTCATCTGACCCTACGGCAGGCGGACGTAGAAGTGGAAGCAAGAAAAGTTTCGACACCCGTGGCGTAATCCCGACAGAAAGCGTACGAAGATGTTGCCGGACACCGAGGTCCCCGGTTACCGGATCTGGACATCCTGCCCGAATATTTTCACTATCAAGACAATGTCGAGCACTACCGTTGGCACGACGAACCAGATCAGCGGTACTTTGAAAATGAGAAATACCACCAACAGCCCGGCCCAGATGGCGACAAGGATCGCCGCTTCCTGGGGATAAAGGTCGCCGTCGTACAGGCTCCAGCCCAGCAAAATCCAGAACACCAGAAAAGGGATTAACATTCTCTGACCTCCGCCATTTATCGCTCTCCGCGCCGATCTCCTCCCCTCTCAAACAGCTTCGACAGCCGCCGAGGCCAGCGCATGGTGACAGGGACTGTCCAGATCGAGGGGAATTCGTCGGATAAGCTCCAGAACGACCGTTTTGATGCGCTCCGAGTTCTTGCGGAATACCGCCAACGCGTCGCGCGTATTGACCGGCCCAACCGACCCCTCTGCTACCAGCCCACTGTCATAGTCGGTAACAAGCGCGATATTGACAGGGGCGATGTTCTGTTCGAGGGCAAGATAACTCTCCGGGTACTGCGTCATGCTGATCACCTCCCACCCCATCTGCGTGAACCACCGGCTCTCGGCCTTGGTCGAAAACCGCGGTCCCTGAATGACCACGACCGTGCCGCGCGCATGCACCGTAATGCCCTGGGCCTGGATTACCTCCGTCGCCATCTGCCGCAGATGCGGGCAATACGGGTCCGCAGCGCTGACATGCACCACCTGCGGCCCCTCATAAAACGTGTCGGCCCGCCCCGATGTCCGATCCACCGTCTGATCGCACACCACGAAATGCTCGGGCTCGATGTGCCGTTGCAGGCTGCCTGCCGCCCCTGGGCTGATCAGAAAGCGCACCCCTAGCTGCTTCATCGCCCAAACATTGGCGCGATAGTTGATCCTATGGGGAGGAATAGTATGGCCCCTGCCGTGCCGCGGCAGAAACGCAACGCGTTTGCCCGCATGCTCTGCCACAAACAGACTGTCGCTCGGCGGACCATAGGGCGTCTCCATCGGCACCTCTTGCACGTCTTGCAGCAGAGAGTAAAACCCGCTGCCGCCAAAAACCCCAATCTCCGCCTCAGGCAAGTTCACGGACCTCATAACGAATGTCTCCTCAATAAGAAATTTATGGCGGGCCGCAGCTTCCGCATAGGTGAGGGCTAGCGTTTGTCCGGATAGAATCGCGCCAGCCTCTCCTGAGAAACGCCGCAGGCCATCAGGATATGCAGCCAGAACCAGACGAACAGCATCTTGATCCCGACACCGGTGGTCGCGAAGCGACGTGAGGAAGACTCGACCGTTGCCGGCCGAATATAGGCCAGTCTGCCCGCGCGGCGCAGACGCAGGATCAGCTCGATATCCTCCATCAGCAGCGCAGCCCGATAGCCCTCCATCTGCGCGAACACCGGACGGCGCACGAACAGACACGCATCCCCATAAAAGACACGGAAGTGGCTGCGCAGGTTGTAACACCAGGCATAGAAGTCGCCGAGTGGGGCATGCGGGACGAAGGCGATCCGAAAGAATCCGCCGAGGATCGCCGGATCCTGAAGGGCACGCTCTACCAGGGCAGGCGTCTCCGGTGGCAGATGCGTGTCCGCGTGCAGGAACAGCAGCACATCCCCCGTCGCTCGCACCGCGCCTGCGTTCATCTGTGTGCCCCGGCCTTTCGGAGACTCCAGCCACACAATCGGAAACCTCGTAAACGCCTGTGCAACCGCCCGGGTGCTATCCGAACTGCCGCCGTCCACGATGATCACTTCGCACCCCGGCGCACACATCGCGATATTGTGCAGCGTCCCAGGCAACGTTTTTTCCTCATTTAGCGTAGGCACGATTACAGTGATGTTCATCGAGGTAGGACCAGCGAATGGGCGCGCAGCCAGTGATAGGTCTGCGGAGCACGGTCTCGCGCGGTAGGTTCGGAACCAAACTCCGCGCAAAGATGTTCTAAGTCTTCAGGCACGTCTACGTCGTACCAGGTAGGTAGGAGCGTTACGCGGAGGTTCATGGCAACGGCATTCCGCAGGGTATTCGCCAGCGTCTGCGCCGTGCTCCATGCCACATTCGCGAAGAGGCCGGCAAAGGGATGGCGCACCCCGACGAGATAAAATCCGCCGTCCTCTGTCGGCCCCAGCACGACATCGGCCCGATCCGTCGTCAGAAGTTGCAGCGCATCGTCAAGAAAAGTGGGCGGCAGCGTCGGGCTGTCGGTTCCGAGCATAACCAGCGGAGAGAACCCGCTCGTGTCGGCTGCCTCGAACGCGCCCTGCATCCGCTCTCCGAGGGTTTCGCCCCGCTGCGGAGTCCAGAGCAGACCCGGCGGCAACAGTGGCTCCAAAAGGCTACGGCCCTCAAGAGGCGCGTAGGCGAGAAGCACACGCGGACAGACCGCCCGGACGGCGGCAACCACATCCTGCGCGAAACAGGCGGCGAGCAAGGCAGCATGGTCTTCTGACAGCGGAGGACACAGGCGAGTTTTGACAGCCCCGGCTCGCGGCGCTTTTGCCATGATGAGGAACAGGGGTTCCGGTTTGGGCACGTTCGGATTAAAATGCATGATGGAGGCCTTATGTCCTACTACGAAGAGAAAGATTTAGATCGTTTCGGTGAGATGGCGAAAGAGCGGCCCGACCTGTTCGCCAAATTCATGGACTGGTACAACGCCTGCCTCGAAGAGGGCGCCCTCTCCCGGAGGGAAAAATCGCTGATCGGCCTTGCGGTCGCCCATGCCCTCCAGTGTCCATACTGCATCGACTCTTACGCGCAGTCCTGCCTCGAAGCAGGCTCCAACACCGAGCAGATGACGGAAGCTATTCACATGGCGTCCGCAGTGCGTGGAGGCGCAACGCTGATCCATGGCCTCCAGGCCCACAACACAGTTGACAAAATCTCAATGTGAGCGCCCGACTCTCACCACTCTCAGGAATACCTTATGCCTCTCACCATCACCGCTTTCGATACCGTTCTCCTGGATCACAATCTGGGTGAACTGCGCGCGGAAGACGCCATCACAACCCTCCAGGTCAACGTAGGCAAGCTCTGCAACCAGGCCTGTAAGCACTGCCACGTCGAAGCAGGCCCGCAGCGCACCGAGATCATGAGCCGTACAACGGTCGATCAGGTCTTGCAAACACTCCGGCGCTTCCGCATCCCTATCCTCGACATCACAGGCGGCGCGCCGGAACTCAACCCTCATTTTGCCTATCTTGTGACCGAGGCTCGACAGGCGGGCGCGCATGTGATGGTGCGGCACAACTTCACGGTCCAGTTCACACCCGGCAACGCCTGTCTGCCCGAGTTCTTTCGGGAGAACCAGGCAGAGGTGATCGCCTCCCTGCCCTATTTCCTGGCTCAGCAGACCGACGCCCAACGCGGCAAAGGCGTTTTCGCCCAAAGCCTCGATGCCATGCGGCGCTTGAATGACGTTGGCTACGGGCAGGAAGGGACCGGCCTGAACCTCAACCTGGTCTACAATCCCGTCGGCGCATTTTTGCCACCGGATCAGGCGAGCACCGAGCGCGATTTCAAACGTGAACTCAAAACGCGCTACGATCTGGAGTTCAACCATCTCTACACCATCACCAATATGCCGATACGTCGCTTTCTGGACTACCTGCGCCGGTCGGGAAACGAGGAGCGCTATATGGAAAAGCTGGTCAATAGTTTCAATCCTGGTACGGTGCCGAGCCTGATGTGCCGCACGTTGCTCAGCGTCGGGTGGGACGGCCGCCTCTACGACTGCGATTTCAACCAGATGCTCGAACTGCCTGTTTCCGACGGCCTGCCGCAGACGATTGAAGATCTCGACCTGCTCCCATTCGCCCGGCGGCGCATCATCACCGGCCCGCACTGCTTCGGCTGTACGGCCGGCAGCGGCTCTTCCTGCGGCGGGGCGGTGACGACATGAGCCATTACGACTACGACATCATCATCTTGGGCGGCGGCTCTGCAGGCATGGTCGCGAGCGTCATGGCAGGGGCGCTTAAGATGCGCGTCCTGGTGATCGAGAAGGGGAAATTGGGCGGCGAATGCCTGAACACCGGCTGCGTCCCCAGCAAAGCCCTGCTCCATGCCGCCAAAACCGCGCGAATCTTACGTACTGCCAGCCAGATAGGTCTTCAAGATAGCGCGATTGGACGCGAAGAAGCCGCAGGAGTGCTGCCGTGGGTGCGGGGCACGATCGACCGTGTGCGGATTGCGGACGCAACCGAAGACCTGATGCGCGAGAACGGCGCCGAGATCCGACATGGCGACGCGCACTTCGCAGACCCCCATACCCTGCTCCTGGACGGTGAGCGTCTGACGGCGGCCAACTTCATACTGGCCACCGGCTCCCACCCCGTTCTTCCCGACGTTTCCGGTCTGCCCGAGGCAGGCGCCCACACCAATCAGACGATCTTCGATCTAAACGCCATTCCCGCCAGTCTGCTGGTGGTGGGCGGCGGTCCCATCGGCGTCGAGATGGCCCAGGCGTTCCAACTCCTGGGCAGTCAGGTCACGCTGGTGCAAAAAGGCGCGCGCCTGCTGCCCCGTGACGACGCCGAGCTTGCCTTCGAGTTGGAGAAATATCTGCGCCAGGACGGTATCGACCTCCGCCTGAACACAGAGCTGATCGCGGTGCGGAAAGAGGGTGAGGAGCGCGTCGTCACGCTGCGAGAGGGTGAAGAGACAAGCGAGATCCGTTGCGCGGAGATCCTGATCGGTGTCGGGCGCGCCCCGAATATCGATGGGCTGAACCTGGAAGTTGCCGGTGTGCGCGTCGAGAAAGATCGCATTCCCACCGACGACGCTCTGCGCACCTCTGCGCCACATATCTATGCCTGCGGCGATCTGCTGGGCGAATACCAGTTCTCGCACATGGCCGAGTTCGAGGCCAAAACGGTCGTGCGCAACATCGTCTTTCCCGGCAGCGCCAAAGCCTCGTTTCGCGTTGCGCCCTGGACCACCTTTACCGATCCCGAAGTCGCGCACGTCGGCCTCACCGAAGAGGAGGCTACAGATCGCGGCTTGATCTACGAGGTCGTTCGCCAGCCCTTCGCACAGGATGACCGCGCCCTCACCGACAACGATAGCCGGGGCTTCGTCAAAGTTCTGACACAGGGCATGAGCGGCAAAATCCTGGGAGCGCACATCCTCGGCCCACGCGCCGGAGAACTGATCCAGGAGTGGGTCTTCGCCATGCAGCACAACCACACCATCCGCGACGTCGCCGACCTCATTCACGTCTACCCGACGCTCTCCATGGCCAACCAGCACGCCGCCCAGCGCTGGTACGAGCGCAAAGCCAGGGAGCCCCTCGTCGACAAAGCCCTCGAAACCTATGCCGACACCATCCGCCCCCACCAGGGCGCCCTTGCCATGGGCCTGCTCGGAGCAGGCTTCCTGGGCGTAGGCATGGCCGCCTTCGGCCTCTACCGCAAACGCAATCGCTGAATGGACCAGCGTATGAGAAATGCTGTCCTGCCAACGCTGAAACGGGTCGAGCGCAACCCTTTTCAGAGTTGCGCTCGTGCTTTAGAGGCTCTCTCGCTATCGACACCTCACGGGCGATGGCGCGATCCGATCTACTGTTGGCTCACCGATCCATCTGCTATAAAGACGGTTTTACCGACTTTGTCTTCTACCTGGATCTTGCGGAAGGAGAAGGAGATATCCTCCAACTGGAACTTGTCGGTCGAGCTGTCCTTCAGACCCTGCTCCTGGACGGTGATGGACTTCCGAGACAGACGCGTCCATTAACGTGATGACATGATCCACATGGTGTTCGCCCGGACCATTCACACTATAGAAGGTGAGTTGAACGGCTGGCAACAACTCATTGGTCGCCAGGGCGATGAGGATCTGTGGAGACGCCTCTCCCCACTCTTTGGTAACGACGAGCGGGTTGAACCGAACTTTCCCCGAAGGCAGCCCCGATTGGGGGTCACGCGGCGACATAATCTGAAGGTCATAGCTCAGGCCACGGATCTGATTGGCGTGTCCATCCCCTTTGAACATGCCCTGCTTTTTGCCCTGGATGGTGATAGTAAATTCGGTCGAGGTCAGTGGCTGTTGCCGGAAGGCAACTACTGGCGCTTTGGGCATAGTACGCGCAAGTGTCCCTGGCACAAAACAGAGCAACGCGATGGGAGCGAGCAAACTAGCTTTCCAGCTTTCATATGGCGCCTCCTGTGTGACACGTTTGCGTCACACGAACCTGATCATTGGCCGCTGCGCGCTATGGGCAACGGCTCTGTATACCCGGTAAACGAAGACAGGATCCCTGCGGAGGGCGGTTCCTCCGGCACATTTTGAAGGATCCAGGGCAAACCTCCGAGACTTCTGTCGGCGAAAGAAATGCTAGAGTCCCGCGCACTTTACTTCGGTCCCTGTGTGCCGAATCCCCTAACCATCGGTCCGCCGTGCGTAAGGCAACAGCCGTGACTCAGGGAAATTCATGTTATAGACCATTCCAATGCAGTACCGAATCGAGTCACAGCAGTGGTCCTCCCCACCAAGGTCATCGCTGACGATCATGCCGCCGCGCGTCTCGAAGGTAGCGTCCTGGAGCTCCGCCAGCGTCGCGCCGCACTCCGGCGAGATCGTCAGCACCCCGTGCGGGCGGTCGGGGTCCGGCGAGTAGCCCGGTATCGGCGTCAGAAACTGCCGCAGTAGCATCCACCCCGGCACCCGCCCCCTGCGCTTCGCTGGCAGCGTCACAAACCCGTTCCGCGCCCAGGTGCGGGCCGTCGTGCGCGTCTGCTCGTCCCCGTCGCTCTCCGTCTCCTTGCCCGTCGAAGGGTCCGCGAACCGCGCCTTCACTGGCGCGGGCAGCAACGCTTCCACTCCCAACGCCTCCCGCGCCTGCTCCGCGTCCAGCCGCTTATGCAGCTTCAGGTCCGCGAAAATATGGCAGCGGTGCCGCCCCGTATGCAGTTCCCGCCACACCGCGATCCAGACCACTGCGAACGCTGAAGGCGAGAAACCCCAGTCCACGCCCGCATACCACTGCGCCCAGACCGGCGGATTCACCTCGCGGATCGCCCCATCCGGCACCGAGAAATACTGCCCCTCGCTCGCCTCCCAATCGCCTGCCAGCCACTGCCGTCGCTTCCACTCCGGAAGCCCAGCCGTCAGCCGCGCCGCGTAGCCAGGATCGGTGCGCGCCAACTCCAGATTATCTTTAAGCGCCGGCTGCAACACCAGGGTCTTCGGGTCCCGCGTCTCCTGCCGAATAAACCGATTCTTACACCAGCCATGACCAATCCCGCCCGGATTACCGAAATAGAGCTTCTTCAGATTGCTCCCGCCCCGCACCGACCCCCCGATCAACTGCGGAATGATCTCCTCGAAATGCGTCACCTCGTCGAAAGTCGCCGTCGCGTACTCCATCGACATATGCTTCTCCGCATGCTTTGCATACTCCGCGAAGGCCAGAAAGATCCGGCTCTCGCCTCCGTTCGGGCACATGATCGTAAACGTCTTGTACGTCTGGTTGTAGACGTGCGGAATGCGTCCCACACCGCCAAAATCGTTCAGCAGCGCCTTCAGCTCAGGCGCATACTGCTTCACAATGTCGTCCGACGTGCGCCGAAAGAGAATATGGTTCGTGCCCGGGCGCTGCAGCGCCCGCACCACATTCACATGCCGCGCCGTCCAGGACTTGCCCGGCCCACGGCTCCCGACCACCGCGATCTGCTCGATATCTGGATCTTCGCACGCCTCGAAAACCTGCTGCTGCCACGCATAACACGCAAGCACCGCCGCCATAACACTCCCTCCTCCATTCTCGAATTTCGATTTTCACGAAAATCGAAATTCGAGTTGAGATGTCCCCTGCCGTGAAGCAACGGGGAAAAGCCTCTCAAAAACGTCATCCTTCGTGCCGATGAACGATACATCATTCAGTTAAGTGATATTTCGTGGAAATATACGCATTTCTACTGATGTATTATTCCTCCCTCAACCGGTATCATGACGTCACTGAGAGTTCGCAACATGTAACGCTTTTGGATTGATGGACTGCTCAGAAACTCACTGCGGCGAACGGTGCGCACTCTCTACGTTCGCCATGCCCCCGAAATGGTGATCGTCGCCGACGGTGTCTCCTCGGCCTGCTGGTCACCTGAAGAAAGGATCTCTACTCGATGCGGAAGTTACTCACCGTGCTCGCGCTTGCACTCATCCCCTCCCATGCCTCCGCTCAATCCGGTCTGGGCGTCGCACAAAGCTTCAACGCCTTCATCTTCGGTGATGCCAACACCACGAGCGGCGGCGAAATCGAGGGCCCCATCGCGGTCGGCGGCAACTACACCGTCGGCTCGTTCAACGTCAACTTCAAAGCCGGTCAGACAGGCTATTCGGCGGCGACCGTCGGCAACACCAGCAACATCGGTGCCTATGTCCGTGGCAATATTAGATCGGTCGGCAGTACCCAGATCACCGACGACGCCTATGTCGGCTCCACAAGCGGCAACCCGCTTATTTTCCAGGGAGGCGGCAGCCAGAAGAGCCCCGTGACGAACATCTTCAGCCCGACGGCCTTCGTCAATCAGTCCAACTACCTCGCGGGTCTCATCGATCAAACGATCAATACAAGTGACCAAAACAACCTGAACATCGACCTGAGCAGTGCGACGAAGTATGGCCACTTCAAGGTCTTCTCCATCCCGGCATCGCAACTGAGCGCCAACCGCACCCTCGGCATCGCCAACTTCGGAGCGCAAGACACCCTTCTGCTCAACATCACCGGCGGAAACGTCGGTGGCTTTGGTCTCCAGGTTCAGGGCGGCAACTTTGATCGCATCCTCTGGAACGACAATACTGCTAATAGCTTCATGATCGACAATCGCCTTTTCGAAGGCTCTCTGCTCGCTCCCCTTGCGGCGGTCACGCAGAGGAATGTCATCGAAGGCAACCTGATCGCCGCCTCTCTGACCGATTCCGGCGGCAACGAACTCCATTTCGGCTTCGGTAAGCAGTTCGACGGCACACTGCTCTCCGCCAGCGTCACAACCCCAGAACCCGGCGTCGTTGGACTGGTGATCGCGGGCCTGACCAGCGCAGCCATCCTGCTGCGCCGCCGCAAAAAAGCCTGAAAAGAAGATGGTTGATTTTCGATTGGTCATCAGAATCAATCGAAAATCAACCATCGCTCTGTTTTTGTACGCTTGACTCTTCCACCGGGGTCAGCAGCATCGGGTGGGGGCGAATGATGATCACTTTCGCACCCTCGCCCACGATCTGCTTCGGGCGGTCCGTCAGATCCATTCCGGCCATCTGCGCCATCACCCGCAGCGCCTGCACATCCCCTTTTGCCACCGCATTGTCGATCAACTGCTCGATCTTCTCCGCCGTGATCCTGCCCTGCGCCTGATTCATCGAGTCGTACAGCAGATCCCGGTTCGAACTAGCCGGTCGGGCCACCGCACGCCGCGCATCCGCCTTCCACACCCGACGAATCGGCGTCCACAGCTTCTTCTGTTCCAACGTCAGGCTCGCCGTGAAACGTGCCAGATGTCCCCGCGGAAGCCCCACAACCTCTTCCTCGTCCGACTCTGCAGATGCCATCCCATTCCTCCGCTCCTGGTCCCTTACTACTGCTTCCATCCGGCCCACCTCTGCGATACCCGGTCGGGTCTACACTAAGGAGGCCCTCGCGCGTCAGGCCCGCCTCCGAACAACCGTCCCTAACACAACATTTGTCCCGATGACGTTGGGCCCCTAGAGTCAGATACCCCCACGTAAACGTCGGGGGCTTGTCCTTCCATCTCTGTGACCGTTGGACCAGAGATCATAGTCCATCCCTAAATCCCAAAAATCCGAGACAGTATCCCCGGTTTCTTCGGGCTGTTCGCTTCACCCGAGTTTTCCGAAGGACGCAGCAGTTCGCCGGAGGCGGTCGTGTTGGATCGGTCGGAGACACCCCGCAGCAGTTCGTCCTTCTCCCTGGCATCATCGCTTACACTCGCACGCAGGAGCACCTTCGCGTTCGCTCTGTTCTGCAGTTCCGCCAGCACTGCTTCCGCACCGCGTCGAACACTCTCTCTGGCACTCTCTCCACTACGAACCGTTCCGCATAAGTTCTCGCAGAATGTCTGCACATCCCCAACCACATAACGCACCGCCTTCCCCGCAGTTCTGGGCAAAGCGCCCGTCAAGGACTGCAGGGCCGTCAATCGCTCTGCGGGAGTGAGAGTCGGCGCCGAAAGTATCCGCAAGGGCAGTCCGACCGCATCTCCCATCTGCCCCAGCGCCCAGGTCGCCGTAGTGCGAACCTCCTCGTTTTCAACCTTGAGCACGGCGCACAAAGGGGCGACCGCCCGCACATCTCCGATCCGGCCCAGAGCCTCGGCGGCAGAGATCCGAATATAAGGGATTCCCGACTCAAGCGCCGCGCACAACGGCTCGACCGCCCGCACATCTCTTATCTGACCCAGTGCCTTCGCCGCCGCAGAGCGAACAGGCGGGTCTTCAACTTTGAGCGCCGCGCAGAGCGGCGCAACCGCCCGCGCATCCCCTATACGACCCAGTGCCTTCGCGGCCGCAGAGCGAACAGACGGATCCGCATGCTTGAATACCGCGCAGAGAGGCTCAACAGCCCGCGCGTCCCCGATCTGACCCAGCGCCTCAGCAGCAGAAAGACGGATATAACTGATCTCGAGTTTGAGCGCCTCGCACAGGGGCACGACGGCCCGCGCATCCCCGATCTGACCCAACGACCAGGCCGCGATATTACGAACAGACGGGTCATCCTCCGCAAACGCCCTGCAGAGGGATACGACCGCCCGCGCATCCCCGATCTCCCCCAGCGCCTTCGCCGCAGAGGTGCGAACCGCCTGGTCCTCATCCTGGAGCGCCGCGCATAAGGGCTCGACCACCCATCGATCCCCTATCTGCCGCAGCGCCTTCACCGCAGAAGAACGCGTATAGCGATTTTCCGCCTTCAGACCGTTGATATGGTGCAGCACCTCCTCAGAAGGGAGCGAAACGCCGGGGGGCGGATTGAAATGAGAGTCGGTAGGTAGCATAGCTACGATTATACTCTATGTAGGGTACACAACTTGCCCAGATGTTCGCAACGCCGCTCACATCGGAAAACTTCTCGCAAGTCCGGCTCCCTCGTTTCCACGGAACTCACCGCTTCTCCTCACCGTCTTCCCGCTGACACCGCAACACTACCCACAGTAACGGGTGACGCACAACCATACAAAATGAGAGAGGAGACGCGAGCGAGATGGCACAGAAACGAGAACTGCTGGAACCGCACAAAGGCGATAAACGCTTCGTGCGCCGCGATGAGAACGGCAAGTTTACCAAAGACCAGACGGACGTCGGAAAATCTTTGAGTCAAGACGTGAAACAAGCCGCCAAAACGAAGGTCGCCGAGGGCCAGGGCGATAAGGGAGACAGAAAGTGATAACAATCAGATATTTAACCTGTGCGGCAGCGTTTCTCGCTCTCGTGGCCACCCTTCCGAACGCGTCGGCGCAACACCACTACGTGCGCCACATCTTAATCACTCCCATCACACTGTACACCATACCAGTCGTGGCGGACACTATGTCGGCGGTCATGGCTCCTCGCACGGAGGCGGACACTATCGCAACGCCCGAACCGGGAATCACTACCGACATCACAAATAGAGAGTCCACCCACGCCCACCAGTAATGACGAAAGCCAGCGCCTCACGCTGGCTTTCATGCTGCCAGGCACCGGCAATTCATAAGCAGAGGGGCGTTGTATTCACCGTAGAAAACATGTCAGCCTCCTCAGTTCTCTGTATTCCCCATTGAGAAATATAGAGAAGTGACCCACCCTACTGCCCAAGCCAGAACTGCGCTCTGGCCCAAAGCGCAGGAATCTCCCCACATAACAGAGAAATATATACTGTTAGAGTGCTTGTTCGGCTTGTTCAAATGTAAAATCGCGCGGTCGATGCCGCAGCTAATTTTTCGCTTGTAGAATGGAGTCTCGATGGAAATCCCTCCCCAGCAGTTCCAGCAGTGCCTGGATACCTTCCTGCCCCAGGTCGGCAATTATACATGGATCTGGTCGCTCCTCGCGTTCCGAAGCCGCTTCAAAGAAGGCTTTCCCCATCGTATCCATGCCATCATCCGCCGAATCACGCAGAAAAAGCCGTATTTCATCGCCCATACCAAAGAGGGCGTCGCCTTTGTCGGCGACAGTCGCGAAATCTACTCCGTCGTCTGTGCCGTCCACCCGGACTGGGACGGCCCCAACATTCGGAACCTGCTCAAAATGTATCGTCCAAATAGCGGTGCCTATCTGGACGTCGGGGCCAATATGGGCCTGCTGGCTGCCACCATGGCCAAAAGTCTGGGCGATCGGGTGCCGGTCTTCGCCTTCGAACCCTCGGAATCCACCGCCAAACTCGCCGCCGCCACCTTCGCGCTCAATCGCCTCACCAATGTCCGACTGTTCCAGTGCGCCGTCGGCGAAAAAGACGAGACGCTCACCTTCTACTCGTCCCCCGGCAACTCCGAATGGGGATCCTTTCACCAGACCCATGTCGAGATCCAGTTCCAGGAGACACCGGTCACTTGCCGCTCCCTCGACAGTCTCCGCCAAGACGGAACCATCCCGAAAGTCGGCCTGATCAAGATCGATGTCGAAGGACACGAGCCCAACGTCATTCGCGGCGCGACCGAGGTGATCACCAAAGACCATCCCAGTCTAACCTACGAATATCACTACACCGTCGCCAACGGCATCGGATGGTCGATGACCGATATGACCGAACTGCTGCGCCCCCTTGCGCACTACACCTATCAGGTCCAGCATAGCGACGGCAGCCTCACCGAGTTTCCGCCGCCCTTCTCCCACGAGCTCATCAACGTCGCCTGCTACGCCTCTGACGATCCCCCCGCACCGCCAACATAGCCCCTTCGCGCACCCTCTTGTGGCCGGGAGATTTCGTTTCTCTCGGCCCATTCCTTGCAAATCGAAAATTGAACATTAACGAATTGTGGTATTCGGCGCATTCGGATTGGCTGGCGCGAACCGACTCGTCGGCACGGAGGTCGGCTTCCCCGGAGGCGTTGCCGACGGAGTTGGACTGAAGGCCGCGTTCGGAGGCTTGCCGGGTGGCGTTGCCGAAGGAGCCGGTCTGCGGGTCGCGGCAGGGCTTCCCGGCGTCAGCACGGGGGGCGCACTCACCGCTTGCCTGGGGGCGCTCGTCGCCCCCACTCCCAATCCGCTCGCGCCGCCGTCTCCTCCCGGGCTCGCCTCCAGTTTCCGCAGCAGTGCCCTATAGTAGAACCCCTGCTGCCGCAATGTCTCCACCTGGATGCGCGCCAGCGGGTTGTTCGTATAGCGCGCCGCCTCCAGCGCCTGCGTATACTGCTTGTCCACCAGATTCATCTTCTCCAGGATCGCCGCCGCGTCCGCCCCGCCGCCCAGTGAGAGCCGCTCCCGATCCCCCAGCGCCGGCAGACTCGTCGCCAGCGCGCCCACCTCCGCCGCCCCCGATTCGTAGGGTGCGCGCCGCAGCGCCGCCGTATCCTGCGCCTGCCGCGCCCGAAGCGCCGCCGCCTCGCTCTCCTCCGCGTTCACCAGCGCAAATCGGTTCGCCTGCTCCGCGTTCGTCCGCTCGGCCGCATACTGAGCGTTCGACTGTTCCTGCGCCTGCCCAAACTGCCGCAGACGGTCGTTGTACTGCGTGTTCGCCGCCTCGATACCCGCCTGCAACGGCGCGGCATTGTAGCCGCCCGCCGCGCGCGGATCCACCAGACCGGCCAGCGCCGCGAGCCCCTGCGCCAGCGCACTATGGCCCGCCGCAGGCCGCGTCGGCAGCGGAACCAGACGCGGCGCGCCCAGACTCTCTGGTGCGACCGCGTTCCAGTGATACGCCGGGTCCGCCGCGTCGAAACTCGGCAGCGCCTTCAGACCCGCCTGAAACCCGCCCGCTCGTCCCAGCGCCTCTGCCCCGCTCACGTCCTGCTGTGTCACCCGGTTGACCGCCTGATCGTGCAGAACCTGACCATACCGCGCCAGATCCTGCGTAAAGTCCGGTGCAGGCGGAATCGGCACCAGACCCACATTCCCCGGATCCTGCAGACCCGATATCGGTGACGCCAACCCCCGCTGCGCCGAAACCACGCCAGAACCCCGCAGCAGAGTCGGCGGCAGTCCGAACGAGGCGGGAGGTGTGCCCTCGCCCAGCGGACGCAGCGCCACCCCCGGCTGAAACGGGTTGAACACCGACGGATCAGCCTGCCGTGACCAGCCCGCGAAAGCGTCCGCTGGCGGCGTCTGACCTGGAAATCGGCTCAAAATCAGCCTCTGAAACGGCGTCAAACTATCGGAAGGAAAATCGGACATAAGAAAAATTTACCTCGCCAAAGAAGGGTTGTGAAGACGCTCTACCGACCTGGCAGCGCCCCAGAAAGCCCCGTTGTATACCTATCCAGCAGCCCGTTCCAGCCCGAATAAGGATGCCCATAAAAGGAGCCCCCGCTATTCCCGATCCCGCCCGCGTTGCCCGCCAGGTTCGCTCCCTGGGCCAGCGTTCCCGGAATCTGCGGCAGCGCCGTGCGGTAGGCGTTCGCCCCGCTGCTCGCCAGATTCGCCTGCGTCGTCGCACCTAGCGCCGCCGGACTGCCCGGCATCGCGGCCTGCCGAGTCCCGAACCCCAGCGGCGTGTTCGGGTCATAACCCTGCATCGGGTTCACGCCCATCGGTACACCCACACCAGAGCCCCCACCCGTCAGATCCGCCTCCGTAATATCGCCCTGCTTCAGCAGTTGATTGTAGTCTGGATTCGGAGCAGGAGCCTCGGAGGCGGCTCCGTGCCCCAATAGATCACTCGTCGTCAGCGCCCCCAGGAAACTGCCCAGACCCTGCCGACTGCCCTGCAGATCCCCATTCGCGTTGGCATAATTCGTGTTCGCCTGCCCCAGTCGCATCTGCGCCAGGTTCTGCTGCGCCTGATGATAAAAAGAGTTCGCGTTATAGGAGTTCTGCGCGGCCAGATTCGCGATGTTCGTGCCCTCGTCCCGCTGTGCCTGGTCCAGCGCCCCCGCCGTCGCCGACGAGTTATACACCCCCGCTCCCGCCAGCGCGCTGCCCAGATTCGCCCCCAAGTTCGAAATCGCCGTCGCGCCCTGCCCCGCCAGCCCATAGAGCGTTCGGCTGTTATTGCCCAGTATATTCTGATACTGCTGATCCGCAGCCTGCCCGTACGCCTGCAGAGCCTGCTGCTGTTGCTGTTGGGCGCGCTGCCGGGCCTGACTGTCCTGAATTAGCCCCACCACCGAAGAGACGCCGCCCACGATCGGCGAAAGATAGTCGAGAAATCCCATGAGAGAGAAGCGCCTTTCGTCATCACGACCAAGCGGCCACAGACCGGGTCGAAGAGAAGAGGAGGCGGGCCGCGTCCACCCCACAGAACGCCCAAATCGACGTTCGGTGGAGCGGACGCGACCACGCCAGACAAACATAACCAGGGATCGTTACCGGAAATGGCTAGACCCCAATGGGCGGGGAGATGGGGAGAGAGCAGGAGGAGATCGAACGCAGTTTGCGCCGCCACAGATAACGCGCCTGAATCGCGGCCTGAGCCTGCGGATGCGCAAGCCGCCACCGCCGCACACGTGCCGAAGCGCATGAGCGACAGTAAGGCGAACAGCGGTCAGCCGGTTTGGGATGGTACGCGAACGCGTCCAGCGGCTTGAGCGTGCGGCAGTCCCGACACATCTTGCACCGCAGCCCCAGGCTTTCGAGCGGTGTGGTGGGCGGCAACAGCGGCGGTGTCGGGCACAGAGAACCAGTCGAGTCCGTTGTTATCACGGAGCCCCCATTCTGAGCGAGGTAGGCGGAACACCCGTTCCGGCGGTTCAGAGAGGTCAGTCATTGGCATTAACCCTTTGAGAAGAGAACAAAACAACGTCCGATCCATATCCATTGTATCATAATGATAACTGCAATATCAAGATTACTACAACAACAGCCTCAACAATTTCTCGTCCGCCGTCTTGGTTATGCAAATTGAGATTAGCTACCTGCATCGCAGGCTGTATCCGCGACTCCTGACCGTCCTGTCGATGTCGATCCCACTACGGGCCTCACCACCGATGTCATCACTGGCCTCTCACTCTGAGCCGTACTATGTCGAGGCCGCCATGCGGCTGGGAGCGAATGCCTTTGTGGCGAAGGAATCCGGCCTCGATGTTTTGATGAACGCAGTCCACACGGTGCGCGAGGGATTGACCGGCACGTCATGCAGTGAAACCCCGAGCTTATTTCGTTCGTCCAGCGGATAAGCCACCAAAAAGAGCCGGACGCGAATTTGCGTCCTTCTACAACCGTAACGGACTGTAAACCAGTCATTTGGCCCGGAAAAGCGAGTCTCCTATGCAGAGCAAAACCCTGAACCACGCCGTTCTCATCCTACCCTTGCTGATTCTGAACGTGATGGTCGCCGCTGTGGTCCACCCATTCAATCTGGCGGGTTTTATCGTAATGAATGTCACCGCCATTGTCCTGACACTGGGGGGACTCCGGCTCTTGCGAAAGTGAGGCACGTCCTCGAGCCCTGCCCCACCGGGTAATCTCGCAGAAAGAGCTTCCCGCGCCGAGGCCGCGGAGCAACGCACGGGGTTTGCGGTTTGATCGGAAACATTCCGCCGCCCCTCACTGCCAATAAAATAGTCCGCCGCCGGAGAGCAGTTCTCCGACGGCGGACTTTTGATTGCGATCTGGAATCGACGATTCACACCATGCAATAGAAGCAAACCAGGTGGTCTGAGAGTATGTTGCCCCTCCGTCGCCGGTAACTCCGTAGCCAGGGTTCGAAACCTACTTGCGCGCCCGTCGCCGTCGCACCAGACACGCGAGAACCAGGGCACAACCCATTCCAAGCCCGATGCAGTGCCAAACTCCTGGTCTCCTCGCAGGGGCCAACGATTTGGGGAAGGGAACAACCATACAGCAATTTGTGCCGCTTTGTCGAATATAGATTGCTCTCATTTGCGTCAATCGACTCCTTTCCCACGCGCCCGTCCCACATGCCCCTTCTCACCTATCTCCCATACCCAGCAGCCAACCGTCCGTTGATTTAACGTACAGAGCCCGGTTCAGACACCAAAGGATCTACCACTATTCGACGGGCACGGTGCGGAAATCTGCATAGCAGAACCATACTCGTCTTTCATCCGTCATCCAGTCGGCATCGCCGATTTCGTAGGTCGGTGCCTCTCTCTCCTCGATGCCGGACTGCGCGATATGCATCCGCACCGAACCGAGCGCACGCACATGCGTTCCATCGCTGCGGCCCACCCACACTCCCTCACGGAGTTCGCGATGGGGCGTGTGGGCCGGCAGGAAACGGTGTAAGAGATCTCCAAGAGGGTCCGGCTGAACCTGCGCGATTACCCACATAATCTGCTTGCCGGACCGAGAGAAGCGTAACATTGGCAAGCGCGAACTGAGTTGGACGTGGCGCGGCAAAAAGACGGCGTGTGT
>JBBQPO010000022.1:0-34790 GCA_038217285.1 Chthonomonadales bacterium | reverse complement strand
GAATTAATGGCGCTTTGGATCAGCGAACGGGCTATACCCAACCTGCCATTAATTCCTAGCATCTCATTAGAGTTAGGGTTTCCGATCTCAAATCTTCTGGGAGCGCCGTCTCGGACGGGAGAAAATAGTCTAAACGTCAATATAGTAGTGGACAAGCCGATGGAAATGGGGGGCGTGACAGGCGTCGCACCAGTCCGCTACGACTCCTCCATCCTCCTGACGCGATCGCGAACCCCACACGACAAACATGTTATCCCTCCTGCAGCGTACCCCATTCCAACCTACAGCAAGACGACATTCGTCGGGAGACAATTGAACTATTATAGAGTTGATTCCTGCTGTCAGCCTGACAGCGTCGAATCTCCTATGCCCTGCATAGGAGATTCGATGCGGCACGTCGAAATGCTTGCTGCCGACGTTTTTCGTCCGGATCCGACAACGGCTTTCCTGCCAACCCGAGGGCATGTCCACCTCGACACATTTTCAAGGGGCGAATCCAATGACCGAAGTTTCGACCAACCTGATACGCACCCACCGCTTTGGCCTTTCTATCTCCGGGGGCGTCGCTCTTGGTTCGTATGAGGCCGGGGTACTCTGTCAACTCTATCGCGACCTTGCCGAATTTAACGCGCATCAAGACATTGTAGGCAAGGCGCAGGTGAGGATCGATGCCATCGCAGGCGCCTCGGCTGGCTCCATTACAGGGCTGATACTGGCACAGGCCATCGGCTCTGGCGCCACGCCGGACACGCTGGAAGCGCGGATGCGCGCCTGTTGGATCGACCTGCTGGAGATACACAACCTCCTCGGTCCTTCCGGTAAAAAGGAGGTGGAGGACTCGCTTTTCACAGGGGCGGTGGTAGACAAGATCGTCCATGAGGCGCTGCAGATCCCGCCGCCTGCACCGCCACAGCCCCAGGAACCCATTGCCCTCTGGATCACCATGACCAATCTGGACGGGATTCCGTTCGTGATCGATTTCAAACGCAAGGATGAACATCACGCTCAGACCAACACCCAACTGTACGCTCTCGACTATCGGGACTACATTCCCTTCCTCATCGAAGGCAGCACGATCCGCATGATCGCAGATCGCATGGTCCTGCCGGTCGCGCAAGCAGGCGAGGCTCCGGCTCCCGAAGCGACCTGGGATGCCGCCGTCGCCGCAGCCCGTGCCTCCAGCGCCTTTCCCATCGCCTTTCCCAGTCAGCGCCAGCAGCGGAACCTCGAACAGTATCCCGAATACGTAAAGTTCCGGCAGGCTGTCATCGACGGCACCCTGCCGGACAAGAGTGGACAGGCCGGCCTTCAACAACAGACCGCGCTTCCGAGTGAGGCCACGTTTCAGTTCGTTGATGGAGGGCTGTTCAACAACGAGCCTATCGGCAAATGCATCGACGCGGTGAACGACCTGAACGAACGGTATCCCTCGCGGAACCCGAACAGTGCGGAGAGCGCAGGGCAGGTGGGACGCAGTTTCATCATCATCGAGCCCGAGCCGCAACTGCCTGCAGATGTGGAACAGGCGCTCACCATGCCCACGACCGCCCACGCCCACTCTACGCTGCCGACCGCAATGCTGGGCAAAATCCTCTCCGCCTACTTTAACAGCGCCCTCTATGGCGACTTCAAAACGGTCGCGCAGACCAACGATCAGATTCGCGCCCTGGATGCGGCCCTCGCCGATTTGGACGCCCTGGGACTGCCAGCAGAGGCTGCGGAAGCCCTGAAGACAAAGATCAGGGAGGCGGTCGGACTGAACGACAAGACCGCGATCACCTTGCAGCGCATCCCCCATGAGCTGACCTCCTCCAAACGACTTGCCGGCGCCTTCGGAGGCCACTTCGGGGGTTTTCTTCGCAAGGACTTCCGCGAAGCAGACTTCATTACCGGCCAACACGAAGCCCGGCAGTGGCTGGTGCATTGGCTGATGTTGTGGCTCACGGATCACTGCACAGATGTAGGCAAGAGGCCCGATGAGATCGAGGCGTTTGTGCAGACGCTCTTCGCCGAGGATGCGCCTTCTCCACAAACGACGCGCATTCCGCCTCATAACTTGACGCCGCTAGAGCTGGCGAACTCCGGCTGGTTCCCTGATACGGAGTTCATGAAGGTCGATCCCATCGCAGCCAGGGATGCAGCGCTGACAGAGCAGGAACGGGCAGCGATTGTCAGGCTGGCGGAGGCCCGCGGCGAACTTCTGCTCAATCACTGGTTTCAGGTGTCGCCACTTGTCCATCTTGGCGTGCATCTGGCCGTAGGCGCTCTGGAGCATCTGTTCAATGACCGCTTCATAAAGGTGCCTGAGAACTAAGTTTGTTAAAAAGGGGTTGTTGTGAACGAAGCGCTTGCCTGGAAAAGACTGTCCCTGCCCGAAGATCATGCGAAAGCAGAGGCTCTTGAGGCTCTCTGTCGGTCTCTTCGCGCCCCTCTGGAGCGCTATCTGGTCGCGAAATGTCAGGCCGGCACGCAGGATGCCGAAGATGCCGTGCAGGACGCGTTTGTCAAACTATCCCGACTCAGTGACGTCAATGTCTGGCCGAACGAACAGGCCGGCAGAGCCTGGTTATACCGAACGGTAAAGACCTGCTTTGTCGATATCCTACGCCGCAAAGGTCGCTTTGCGACGATCCCACTGGAAGATTTTGATACGTTCGACGTGCCTTTCGCGGAGCGCGGTTTTGTAGAACAGGTGCAGACGGCTATCCTGTTGGGGGAGATTTTTCACTACGCAGATGCCTTCTGGCTGGGCCTGGATCCCTCCTTCTCCGCCGCCACATACGAACGCCAGTTGCTGGTGGCGCAGATGTACTACCTGGAAGGCTTCTCGTCTACGGAGATCCCCAGACTGCTTGGCTGCCCCCCGGCGGAGGAGCCGGAAATGACGCCGGATCGGGTGCTGGCCTGGGTGCGAGATCCTGGGGTTGTCCGGCTGCTCGCATACCATCAACTCTGTATGGAGCGCCAACGTCTGCTCGCCTGCCTATTTGGGATCGACGTGGACCAGATATCTCCGGACATTCTGAACGGGCTGTGGAGCCGAGCGCTCGTCTTGCCACCGGAAGAGTCGGCGCTGGGAGAGCTCTCGTGGGGACTGGTGGCCCTGATCCTGTTGCGGTATCGGGACAACGCGCCTGCCTCGGCCGTTCTCACGCAGTCGCCGTGTCGAGAATGGGGCTACACCGAAGCGCAGATTCAAGAGAGGATCGCGGCGATCAAGGCCGCGCTGCCGTTCACCTCTGTGATGACGGATCTGTTGGAACGCTTGGAGGACGAACGGGTAGACGCCGAGAGTATTCTGGGCGACTCCGGCCTATGGAAGCGAATGGCATTCCAGTACTGGTACTGTGAGGAGCTTCCGCTTTTCGATGTCTATGAGCGTATCCAGCCCGCCTCCGATCAGGTCGCCTACAAACTCAACACCAACATGCTGAACACCTGGCTGAGCGGCGGTCAGTTGCGGAAGCGGCTCGTCAAGTGCTGGTGGGATCAGAGCGGAGGAGGCTACGATGAGTGACGGCGATATCGACCCGCTCCCGCTTTCGGACGGAACCGAGGCTCTGATCGAAGCTTTTCTGAAGCAGCATGGGCCACAGCGCAACGTTCGCCCCCCCGCTCCGAGCACCTCCGTTCTGGTCCGCTATCTCTGCAACGCCTTGCCCGCAACGGAGGCAAGACAGGTGGAGCAGGCCCTGACAGCGTCCTCCGAGACACGCAGAGCTGTCCGCGAGGTTCGCCTCCTCCTTGATCGTCTGCAGAGCCTCTCCTGGCTCGAAATGGCTGTGATCGAACAGAACATTTCCGCCTCTTCTCGGAGCCAATGGTCCCTCTCGTCGAACCAGACGGCGGCGATCAGAGGGGAGAGTTCCCGAGAGGCGGAGACGGCTCAGGCCTGGCTATCGCTGGCGTCGCAGCCGCTGCAAGCGTTCGCCGCGGAAGAGATCGCCCCGAGCGCTCCCGGGACGGACTCCTGGGCGGAGATCAGGAGGCGGGCCAGGGGGGGCAGAGCACAGGCGCAGGCACTCTGGATCACCCTCCTCGCCTTTGGAGCACAGGTGCAGACGCAGTTGCGACGACCTCTTCCCGCACTTGCCCGCGATAGTTCCGCAACGCTATCCGTATACGGGCCATGGGCAGGGGAGTGCCGACTGCAAGAGACCCGCATCGACGCTGCCGGAACCTTGCATGTATCGGCCACATTCGTTGGTTTCGCGGACACGCCCGCAACCGACTTTTCCGGATGGACCGCGTATCTGGCGCTGCCGGCAGGAGGCGAAATCTTTCTCTGCGCCTCGTCCACACTGACAGGAGAGCAGGTTTCCTGGACGGTATCCGAGATCGGTGTGGGGATCGGGCCGCAAGCCTCTGCCTTCCCGGCTCGTGGACTGGTCGTCCTGTTGGGACCGCCCGAACGGTTCACGCTGCCCGTTCCGTCTCTCCGACGCTTCTCCCAAAGTCTGCTTGCAGAGGGGTTTCTGATCGCCTCAGCAGAGCCGCCCACAGAGAACGAGGAGGTCGTTGGGCTGCTTGCGGCGAATATTCTCACCATACAGGGCCGCGAGAGTTCCCTTCCGCCTGCACTGCTCGAAGTGGTAGGACCGCCTCCGCACGCGGTAAACGGACGCCTGCAGATCGCTGTGCGCCTGCCAGCGATCACGCGGAGCGCGTATGCGGAAGGCTACCGTCTGCTGCTGGATATTGCTGTCGCCCCGCAGGAGTGGCAGCACCTGGATTCCTGGCCGATAGACGATTGGGGGGAGGCGGCGCGCACGCTGTCTATCTCTTGCCCTGGACGCACGGATGGCGCCCTGGCATCCCTGACTCTGCTGCGGGCGCGTCTGGCTCCTTCGGAAGCCGGTAGTCCCAACGTGTCCTGACCGACGCCCAACCACCCATCGTAGAAGGCGGAACCATCCTTGTCTCCATCGGCGCACGACTTTCTGCTGGAAGCCGCCTCCGTGGCATTGGTGTCGGAGGTTCACATCGTTCTGACCTCCCTCTCTACCGGAAAGGTGTTGGGAGAGGCCATCGTGCCGCATCCGGATCGGCGCCGTTTGGAAAAGCTCTATCTGCGCCCGTTGCACACCCAGGGCGAGCACGGCGTCGATACCGCTCTGCTGGAGGCCCTGGGGCGGGAGTTGACCGCCACGCTTCTGCCTCCCGACGTGCTGACTCCCCTCTGCGCTGCGCTACTGCGCCACCCCGATCCGACCGCGCCGATCCATCTACGGCTGACCATCGCCGATCCTGTGTTGGGGGCGCTGCCATGGGAGTACCTCTATCTGGAGGCTGCACCGGCGCTTCAGGAAGCGCCGGGATACCTCTGTCTGAACCCGCGCGTCCATCTGATCCACCGCAGTCCTACACCGGTCGCCGTCTCGCCTGTACCGAGTGATACCCTGCGGGTGCTGATCGTCTGGTCCGATCCCTGTTCTCCCTCCTATCCGGCGCTGGCCTCGGCAGAGCAGGAGGCGAACGGAATGTTGGCGCTGCTCCAGGGAGCGCCGGAGTGTCGGCGTATCAAGGCCCAGATGTTATCTCATGCGACCCCCTCCGGTCTGGAGAAAGCGCTGGACTCCTGGCAGCCCCATGTACTTCACTTTATCGGTCATGGGGATAGCCGACAGGGAGCAGGACGGCTCATTCTGGAGGGAGATCAAAAACAGACGGAGAAGGAAGTGTCCGCAGAGACGCTTGGGGCCTGGCTCTCCTATCCGGCTTGCCGTCTGGTAGTCCTATCGGCCTGCCACACGGCGGCGCTGGGGGCTGCTCTCGTGCAGAAGGGCATTCCGGCCGCAGTCGCGATGCAGCTTCCCTGGCGCGACAAGGTCGCCGTGCTCTTTTCCCGCACGTTCTACGGGGCGCTCGTGGCTTCTGCTCCGCTGGAGGAAGCCCTGTGCCAGGCCCGTCAGTGCCTCAGTGGTACGGCGGCGGACTGGGGAACGCCGGCGCTCTTCCTGGCCGGAGACATCTCCCGACTGCTGGACATCGAAACCCCGACACCGACCAATCTGCCTTACCCGCCCAACCCCGACTTCGTGGGCAGGGAAGGAGCGATGGGGAGGATTCGGGGTTTGCTCCAGGCCTCGGAGAGCAGGCCGGTCGCCCTGGTGGGGATGACAGGGATAGGGAAGACGCAACTGGCGCTGGAGTACGCGCATCGTTCTCTGGCGGACTATCCGGGAGGGGTCTTCTGGCTGGAGGCCGCCGACAACACCTCCGTCCTTGCCGGATATGCCGGCCTGATCCGGTTTTTTCAGATACCGCCGGGGATCGATAATCCTGCGGAACAGGTGAGGGATCATCTGCAGAAGTTGTTGGACCCTGCGCTGTTGATCTTCAATAATCTGACAGGCCGGACAGATTTCTCGCTGCTTCCGACGGTCGGTTCCTGCCGGATTGTGGCGACGACCCGGGAAGGGTATCTGGCGTATCCCCGCTTTCACAGGGTCGAGGTGGCGGCTCTGGAGGAGGACGCCGCGCTGCAGCTTCTCCAGACACGCCGGGTGGCGGAGAGTCCGGAAGAGCAGGCGGCGGCCCGCGCGATCGTCGCCCGGACCGGCGGCCTGCCGCTCGCCCTGGCGCTGGTAGCCCATCATGTGCAGCGGCATGGCAGCTTTGTGGAGTATCGGGAGCGTCTGACCGCCGATCCCCTGGAGACGCTGGCGCAGGCCCGCAAACGCTTTTTCAATATGACCGGTCACGACGGCAGCCTCTTCGATACCCTGAATCTCTCTTATCAGGAGCTCGATGCCACCGCCGCGCACCTTCTGCAGACCGCCTCCTGCTTTGCCGCACAGGGAATCTCTCTCGACGTGCTGCAGCAAGCGTCCGGTCTGACCGCGCGCATGGCGTTCACCGAGGCGCTGGCGGACCTGGAAGCCTACTGCCTGATCACTCGGCATGATGACCGATGGATCGACCTGCATGAACTGGTGCGGGAGTTCGCTCTGGATCAGGCGGGAGGAAGCCGGAACGGACATATCGAGCGGACTGCACACCTCCTGACGCAGCGATTACTCTTGGCGAATGAGCGTCTGGACTGGCAGGAAGTGCGTGGGGAGATAGACCACTGCCGCGCGGCAGCAGAACTCTGCGAAAGATACGATCTCCGCAAAACCCTCTGTGATCTGCTGTTTGAGATCGGCGGCTATATGTTCGAGCACGCCGATTTGGCGACGTCGCAGGACTGCTATGAACGCTGTCTGCAGATGTTCCAGGAGCGAGATGGCGCGGTCAGTGAGCGGACCGCGCGCGTGACAATGCATCTGGCGCTTACAGTCCTGCATCGGGGCGATTCGGCGGCGGCTCTGGAGAAGGGACGCGCGGCGCTCGGCATCGCAGAGACGCTCTGGGAATCGGACGCACCCCAACTCGCGGACTATTACAACGATATAGGCTATATCCTTAAATATAGCGGCGAACTGGAGGAAGCGCTGACGCACTATGGAAGGGCGCTATTCCTCTGCCCACACAGGAACAGCGCCACCTACGCCAGCATCGCCAATAACATTGGGACGCTGCACGAAGCGTTTGGAAACCTCGCTTCCGCACGCGCCAATATGGAGCGCGCCCTGGAGATCGATCAGGAGCTTTTCGGAGCCAAACATCCGAAAACGGCTATCCGGATGAACAATATCGGCCGCGTGACCCTGGCGCAGGGAAACGCTGCAGACGCTCTGAATCTGCACCTTCAGGCCCTGGAGATCAATCTGGCAACCTACGAAGCCTGTCACCCGGATGTCGCGTCCTGCTACTACTACATCGGCCGGGCGGAAGAGAAGCTGGAGCAGCGCGCCGCCGCCAGGGCACACTATTGGCAGGCTCGGGAAATCTATCTCCATTTTTACGGCCCCGACCACAAAACATCGCGCATTGTCCACGAATGTCTTGTGCAAATCGATTCACAAAATGAGGTATAATGCCCGCTAGTCGGTTCTGACGCCGATCTGTTTTCGCAAGACCCCGTGACCGCAGCCCGGACGCTTCGGAGCGAACCCATCCCCGCCTCGCTACCCGAAAGGAACTTTCCGATGCGTACCATCCGATTGCTTGCGTTGCTCATGTTTGCCTGTTTGCTGAGCTGCTTTCTTTCTGCTTCTGCTTTCGCTCAAGAAAGCATTCCCAATTTACAGAAAGACCCCACGAAAACCTCCGTCTCCACGGGCCTTAACAACGCCATCAATCTGTCTGCCGCCCTCCTCGCGATCGACGACAAGAGCCCGATGGCTAGTTCGCTCTATTCCGGCTTAGACCGGGCAAACCAGATTAACGCTTACGTACACTCCAATGATTATTTCAAACTTGAGTTTGGTGCGTTGACAACGGCGCTGGCTAAGTCTCAGCTAACCCTCTCCACGACGACGGATCCCTTGCAGATTCTCCTGCATCTGAAAAATTTGGCTGATGACAATAAACGAAAGGAGGCACTGGACAGTCCTACTCTTTTTAATTTGGATACCATGGAGGGCCAGGCTTTCCGTAAGTCCGGGGTCTTACAGCCGGATACGCAGGCAGTACTAAATCAAAATCCTGTCAATCGAGGCGTCTTCATTCTCAATCGGTTGTTACTTCGTGACTACATCGTCTATATCGGCCTACCAGCATCGTTGCAAAATTCAACGGCGTTTACCGCGCAGGAAGAGGAGGGAATCGAAAATCTGTTTCCTCCCGACCTCGTCGCTTCCGGCTACTATGCCGGTATCCAGGTCCGAACGGGAGGCGGGCCGACCGTCTATACACCGGAAGTAATCTACAGTAGTGGCCTGGGTGGCTTCGATGTCGCAGCGCAGGCCTACCTTTCGGATCTGAATGGCTACGCGGCCTCGTTTCGTTTCGATCTGTCTCCGCAACGCCCCGCGCTGGTCCATTCACTCTCCGTTTTTCAATCGTTGCTCTCTGCGGGAAAACAGTCTCCTTCGGTTCTGGCCGCCGCCATCGTGGAAAACAGTCCGACGAATGCATTTATTGCGAGCCAATCGGAGGCTAATCGCCGGGTGGCGCAGATCCAGTCACAAACGCGGTCCTCGGTACAGTTCAGTTACAGACACATCGATACTGTAGGAGCCTTTACCACCGCAGGATTGAGCGTTTCAAAACTGTTTCCTATCGATCCGCGGAAACCCTATAATGGGATCACGTTTCTGGTTGGCGTGCAGGCGCTACAATATACTCCTACAACGGGTTCCGGCGCTGCCACGATACGGTCTGGAGTTGCCGTCTACTGGCAAAACCGCGTTTCGCGCCTTTTGCCTGGCCCGCTGGGAAAGCCGAAGGGGGATATCCGTCGTTGGACAACGCAGTCCGGCGTCGAATATAACTTTCGAAACAGTCTGCAACTCAACGACACCTACGGCGTATTTTTGCGCCAGCGTCTTGGCAACTTTACAGAGTTGACTGTTTCTGTGGGGAGAGCCGCCAACAAGCAGGGATTTGTCGGCATGAGTTTTGGCAAAACCTTCTTTTAACTGCCTGAGGATCCCGTCACTCTACAGCGGTCCTCACGAACATTGAATTCGTGAGGACCGCCGTCTTATGTACGGCTATCAGTTGTAAGAAGCGGGAGGGGGCGTCCCATCGCCTTGGATGTAACCGATCAGGTAACCGTCGATGTCATAGACGTGTCCTTTGCCGTAGTCTATCACGATTTCGAACGGGTTGGCGGTCATCACGTAGGTATGACCGTTGCTGACCAGGATTTCCGAGGTGACATCCTGAGAGCCGCCGGACGTGTAGAGGTAGACGTAGGTTGCGGCCTGGGCCGGCGTGGCCTGCCCGCACAACGAGAGACCCATGAACAGCACGGCGGCTACGGCTGCCAGCGCACTGGGACCGCGCCGAGAGGCCCGGCGATCGCTCTGCGCCGCCTGCCCCGCGTTTCCGAGAAAACCAGCAAATTTCATAGCACCATCTCCATAACTCCTCTGCCCGGGGCGGGAGTGGACATGCCGTTCGCTTTGCCAGCGAATCGGCCGAATTGACAGGTTCGAAAGAGAGGATGAGCCGCTTCCCGGGGAGCGGAGAGCTCTTTCGCATAAGAAACGCCGGTCAAAGGGCCGATCTTAGGGAAGGGAGAGATTTGAACAAAAAAATCGCCGACTCCATAAAGGAGGCCGGCGGGTGCAGAGCGGAGAGTGAGGAAGGCAGAGGCGCGAAGGTGAAGGCAGCTTTTAGGGATCCATGTTCGGCAGCGTGGGATACAGGAATGCTGCTATCGCGGCCGGGGACATGCCCCGGCCCTGCTGATAGGCCGCTTGAAACTCTTCCCGGCCCATGCCGGCTTCGATTTGCTCTCGATAAGAATGGGCTTCTATCGCCTCCTGCGGGGGCAAAGGCATCTGCATCTCGTCACGCAGAGCCATCTCCGCTCCAAGGAGGAGGGTTGCCTCTTGCCAGCGCTCCTGCTTTACGGTCAGCTTACGCAGGTAGATCAGGCTGTGTGCCTGCTCTGCCCGGCTCTCCTGAGCGAGGCTGAGCCCCAGGCTCTCCTGGAGGCATGCCTCCGCCTCCGCCAGGTCGCCCCGGGAAAGCAGGGTATCGGCCAGCAGGTTCACGCTGTGCGCCAGATTGTGCCCATCTCCGCTCCGACGAAACAACGCTATGCTCTCGTGGTGCAGAGGAAGAGCCGGATCATAGTCCCCTTCGGCGGCATAGACAAGCGCAAGATTGCCCAGCGTTCGGGCGATGTCCTGACTCTGCTCCAGGCTGCGAAAAACCTCCAGCGCACTCTCGAAGAGGGAGCGAGCACCAGCGTAGTCTCCCTCTTCCTGCGCCACATTGGCCAGACTGCTCAGCGCCGCGGCAACGCCGCGCCTGTCGCCACGTGCCCGTTGTATCTCCAGGCTGCGTGTATAACAGAGGCGTGCATAGGGCAGACGCGAGGTCGCATACGCGATATTGCCTGCGCCTGTCAGCGCCTTGAGCAGGACGATGTCCTTCGTCTCTCCTGCCGCCGCCAGCGACCTCTCCAGCCAGTCGGCGCCCTCCGCATAGTAGCCACGCACATACCAGAATCGCCAGAGCAGCCCCGCCAACCGCAGCGCTGACTCGCCCTCTTCCCGTTCCAGGCAGCACGCCAACACGGCGCGGAGGTTCTCGTTTTCCCGCTCCAGCCATGCCAGCGCCTTCACCTGATCCGGCCCATGCATGTCTCGCTGCAACTGCGTGACCATCGTCAGAAAGTGATCCCGGTAGCGCGCCCAGACTTCCGGTTCCAGCGCTGTTTGTTCCAACCGATCCTGCCCGTACCGGCGGACGGTCTCCAGCATACGATAGCGTGTCTGCTCACGTCCGGGTTCTGCCAGAACCAGCGAATGGTCTACCAGGCCCTCGATCCCGCGGGCGATCCTATCCGGGTCGAGGTCTTCTCCTGCGCAGACCGCCTGGGCCGCGATGACGTCCCAGCTTCCGCGGAAGACCGAAAGACACATCATTAGCGTCCTCTCCGCGGGTGTCAGCAGATCGTAGCTCCAATCGATCAACGCCCGTAGTGTCTTCTGGCGGGGCGGCGTTGTTGGGCCACTCTGCGCTGGAAGAGCAAAACGGTCGTCCAGTTTCCGGGCGATCTGTTCCACCGTCATCAGGCCCACCCGGGCCGCCGCCAACTCAATGGCAAGCGGAATGCCGTCCAGGTACGCGCAGATCCGGACAATAGAGCGGATGTTGTCGGCATGAAGATAGAAGTCGGAGCGGATGGCGGAAGCGCGTTCCGCGAAGAGCTGTACAGCAGGGTAGGAATCGACCTGCTTCCAAACATCGCCATCCGCGCCGCTTAGTGTCGAGGGATCGGGCATCCGCAGAGGCGGCACGCGGTAGAGATTCTCTCCGATCAGGCCGAGAGGACGTCGGCTGGTCGCCAGGAGGCGCAGGCTGCCGCACCGGTTCAAGAGTGCCTGGGCCAACCCGGCGCAGGCAGCGTGCAGATGTTCGCAGTTGTCCAGGATCAACAGCGCCTGCCGCGGCCCAAGATGCTCCTGCAAGGTTCGCAGGGCAGCCTGCCCTGGGTTTGTCCTGAGGTCGATCTCCAGCACACCGGCGATCCTCTCAGGAATCAGTTCGGAATTTGTGAGATCCGCCAGATCGATGAACCAGATCCCGTCGGGGTACTCCGCCGCTGCCAGGCGTGCGACGTGAATCGCCAGCCGGGTCTTGCCGACGCCGCCGATGCCCGTCAGCGTCACCAGGCGACCGCGCTCCAGGCATCGGCGTACGGCCTGCGTCTCCTCCTCCCGACCGAGAATGGAGGTCAGGGGATGGGGGAGATATCCTGCGGGAGAGCGAACCGGAGAGAGGAGAGTCGTGGGAGCCAAAGGCGGTGACGGTTTCCCGTCCCGAATCTTGCGGTAGACCGCCGTCGTGAGCGGGTCCGGGGCGCGATTGCAGAGGCGATGCAGCCTGCGGCTTAACTCCTGATAGACCAGCAACGCGGCGGCGCTCTCGCCGTGGTCGGTCTGTGCCTCCATCAGCGCGCGGTGGATCGCTTCCGCTGTCGGTTCCAGCACAACCGCCTGCTGCAGCCAGGCGATCTGAGACGGGAGATCGTTCTGCTGCTGCGCATGGCCGTTGAGCATCCGGAGCGCCCGCATACATCGCTGTCGATAGACCTCCCGCTCCTCCTCCGCCCAGGTCTCGGTATGCCCGAGCAGTAGCGGCCTCCGGTAGAGTGCGACGGCGGATTCCAACGCAGCGACGTTTCCCTCCTGCAGCGCGCGGTCAAAGGCGACGACATCGACCTCCGCCCCTTCCAGATCCAGGCACAGCGTGTGATCCGCCTGAATGGGCAGACGGTAGGCTTCGGTTCCCAACGCTTTCCTGAGTTCGCTCAGGCTGCGCCGCAGGTAGCGGGCCGCCTGATCGACCGAGTGATCGGGAAACGGCCAGAGGGTCTGCGCCAGCGCACTCCGTTGTCGTGTGCGGCCCTGGGCCAGCGTCAGCAGCGCCAGAAGCTGAACCTCTTTCCGCGAGCGCAGTTTCGGCAACGGCTGCCCCTGTACCTGGACCTCTACCCCTCCGAAGAGCCGGATGGTCATGGGAGGGACGGACATTTCGGATGTCACGGAGAGACACCTCCCCTAACAGAAGCGACCGAGGATACGCACTTTCTCCAATTCGGATACGCTTTGGGATACACCATTGACCATACAATACCCTCAAATCCCGGTGAGAGGTATGGTTCCATGCAGATCTCGATTTCCCCCTGCGATCCTGCGGCAGGAAACGCGCATTTCGAAAGTTTTTCGCCTGGCTGCTATGAGAGTGCCGAAGGCGCTCTGGAGCTTTCTCTACGGCCGAACGTCGAGCCGGTGGCGAGAGTCCGATACGTGGGCGGGCCGGAAGCGGATCAAGAGCTGCTCGACCGTCTCCTGGCCGGAAACCAGGCGGCGTCACGGCGGTTCGTGCGCCGATTCGAGAGGCTGATCCATCGGCAACTCTACGATCTGTCTGTTCCTCAGCAGGATCACGCGGATCTGTTCCAGGAAGTGTTTCTGCATCTCTGGGAGAAGGACTGTCGCCGCCTACGGCGGTGGCAGGGCGGCGAAGGGAATCTGCTCAGCTCGTATTTACGGGTTGTGGTTCGCCACCTCATCTACGATGCGCTGCGAACCCGTGCGTCATCGATCCCGGTCGTGGAAATCGCCCCGGAATGGGACGAGACAGCGATAGATCCAGAGCGGCTGTTGCTCTCCAAAGAAAAACAGGCAGCCATTTTGTGTGTGCTGGAAGGTCTTTCCGATCGCGATTCAGAACTGCTTCGGCGAAGACACTATCGAGCGGAGAGTTACCGGGAGATAGCGGCGGGAATGAGCATGACGGTCAATCACGTCGGCGTGGCGCTGGCCCGCGCCGAGCAGCGCCTGAAGACCGGACTCTGTACCCGCTACTCCGATCTTTTTGAGACGCCGTAAGCGCACCATGTCATCCGCCCAACCAGACATGCCGCTCACAGCGCACCTTACGCCCGAGCAGATCGTCGCCTGCCGCGATGGAGAACTCGAATTGACCGCTGCCCATCAGCACCTTGCCCTCTGTCCGCTCTGTAAAGCGCGCCTTTCAGAGGCCAGCTTCCTCGCCACCCTGATCGGCACATCGCTAAAAAAAAGTTTTCCGCCGGAGAGTTGACCGGCCTGTAAGAAAGCGACGAGACAATACGTTCTATAGGTGAAACATTCCTGGATCACCTTAGAAAGTCCGTGGTAGGCGGAATGATTTTGCGAAGGGAGTGATCCGACCAACTGGCTCGGTCACAAAAGTGCGGCCAGAGTAGTTTCCGTGGCTCAATTACCACAAAAGGAGAACTCAAGTGAAATCCGAGAGTAGAAAGCCCTGTCAACTGTCCATATCGCATACATCCCGCCACCGTTCGATGCTGATGGTTCTGGTGGTCATTATGGTTTTGACAGCAGGCTGTAGCGACAATCAGAAACGTAAAGCGGCCCAGAAATTCGTCCTCCAGGGAGCCGGTACTTGTGCCGATCTGACGGCGCAGTACAAGGAGTTGACTCAACAAAGCCAGAAAACGCACGATCTATTTATCTGGCAGTTAACTTACGGCAGTCCGCCGGTTATGGAGAAGACGCTCTACTTTTTCGATCCGACTGACATAAAAGATGTGCCGTTGCTGGTCCATATGCTGAAGAACCCATTAGATCCGGCCCTGCATCTGGTTCGCGAACATCTGCCTACGGCAGGGCCATTACTGGATGCAGCGGATCCCACGGGCGGCGCTTCGCCCATAGAACTAAAAAAGGCTCTGGCCAAGGATCTGACCGCCCTCGTTCAGACGAGAGTGCTCTATCAGAGTCAGGCCGTACTCGACTTTACGGGTCAGCAACAAAAAGACGCTGAGGAGAAGCGGAAGGCGTTGCAGGACGTGGTTGACGGCATTAAAGAGGAGTTGCTGAAGGCCAATCCTCAACAGCAGGTCGTTCTAAAGCCGCAATTGGCCGCAGCGCTGGCGGCTCTGGCTCCCGAAACCAACCGGGCGGCACGTTTTGAGCTGGTCAATAATGAGGTGATCGAAGCGCTGGCCAATACGTTTCAGCCCGATGTGGAACCGGCAATCGCGCTGGATGATACGGCGAAAGCCGCAGAGGCGGCAAAGATAACGGCCGCGCGAAAGCAGTTTCTCACGGACCTGCGCGGCCAGCGACCACCGCAAAATAAGAGTGCCGGCGCTCCGCGCACAAGAATGGTGGACCTGCCTAGCCCCATTAAGGAGAGGGTCAATCGATTGCTGCTGGCCAACCTTTTGCGGGATGGGATCGTAGCAATGCTCGATGAAGAGAGGCACCTGCAGGAAGAGGCGATAAACAGTCGTGTCGAACTGGCGCAGGGATTGACCGATGTCTTTACGGCCGTCGGCGATCTGATCAACTTCGATGCCCGTGGGAAGACCATCACGGCTGCTGAGGATGTACAGAAACAGATCGAAGCGGTGAATCACCATCCCCTCCATCTTGGGCATGGCATCCCCGCGAACATCTTCACCAGGGCGTTTGGAGATTTTGCCCGCGATGTCCAGGTACGGAATTTCTACAAAGATTTGCCCAAGATCAATCTGGCCGTGCAGGACATTACAGACCTCTATGGGGCCGAGGAAGATGAATATTTTGCGATAAGCAAGATCTACTATGTACAGTCGTACAAC
Organism: Chthonomonadales bacterium; assembly: GCA_038217285.1. Lineage (GTDB taxonomy): Bacteria > Armatimonadota > Chthonomonadetes > Chthonomonadales > Chthonomonadaceae > JANXLO01. The sequence goes on along the minus strand of JBBQPO010000022.1, from coordinate 19,144 downwards.
ACGGTCAAAGCCCTGATCGACACCAAAGAGGACCTTGACACGCGCAGCGCGTTACAACCGGAGTTGGATCCCTACACATTTCACCTGATCTCGCATCCTGCAGCGACGGATCAGGCAGTATCGCATGCCAAGGCACAGGCGTACTTCTTCCGCCAGAGTCATATCAAGGGTGCAAACAGTGCGGTGAATGCGATGGAAAAGAAACTGAAGGCTCTGGTGAAAATCGGCCATGACCTGACCGATGGTCCACCCAAAAATCAGGCCCCAGCGACTTCAGAAGACCCCGCGCCAGCGAACTGACATTTCTGACGTGGACACAACCGAAACAGGGGGACGAAAAATTACGTTCCCCTGCCAAACGAAAGGATTAGAACGATGGACCCAGTTGAATTTACGGATGCAATATCGACCTTTCTTCATGATCATATGAGCGAGATGCTCAACCGATGTCTTAATGATGATGAGGCCGGTCGGGTCGTGCGCGCCGTACAGCGTGCAGACGCGCAGGCAATCGCAGCTCGAAATCTGGATTTTAGCGCCGATACCGCTGCCGTTCAGGCCGCGGTGGCGGATGCACAGGCTGCGAAAGACGCACTCGCGGAGTCCCTTCAAAACGTGAAGGGCATCGATGAGATACTCAAAAACCTCTCCGATGTAATGAACTTTGTCTCTACGCTCCTCGCGGCGGGAGTGTAGAGGGCGCCTGCGTGAAAGGAGTTGGCGCACGTGGCGTCTGCGGTAGTATTCTGAGAGGTGTGACAGCTCAGCATGCCTACTTACGGAGCAAGTTCACTCACAAAGCAACTCCCGATTTTAAGCAGATTAATGTCTGCTTAAAAGCGGGAGTTGCTTATGAGAACTACGGAGACTGCCATGTCTGCCAACTCCCAACTGTTCGTACTACATCTCTTGGCGTCATACGCCCCTCTCCAACCCGGCTGGAATAGAGCGGAAGAACAGAACGGGCCGGATTCCGTCTATACTAGAAGAGAGGCATCCGGAACACAAGGGCTGTCCGGGGATCGAACTATCGAAAAGGATAGATACTATGCAAACCCGAGTTTTCGTCTCCGCACTTCTGCTGGCAGGCTGCTGCCTGCTCGCCCCTCCTGCCCATGCTGACGACGGCGATGTGGCGGTCGGCGGGGTCATGCTCTTCCGCATCCACGCTACTGTCAATGGAATGTCGCCCAAGGAGCGCGCCGAGATCGTGGACACGCGCCTGCAGGACATTCTCGCGGCGCCGGTGATTAAGCCGGAGGACGTTCGTATCGTCGGGGCCGACAAGAACTCCGCAAAGATCATGGTCAAAGAGCGCCTGCTCGTCACGGTGACGAAGGCCGACGGGGCCGCCAACGGCGTCACGACCCAGAAGCAGGCGCAGATGTGGCTGGACTCGCTCCGGAAAACCTTGCCGAAGGTCAACGCCAAACCCAATCCGAACAACCAACCGAAATAGTCCCTACGCGAATCAGGCTCGTTTCCCCATAGAAATCCCGGTTTCCGGAAGGAGACAAGCCTGGGAAGCGGGTCTGACGGCGTTAAAGCGCGGTTTGCGGTCGGCGCCGCGAATTTTTTCGTTCCGTGCTGTCACGAATTGACTGCCGCCTCGTTCATTTAGACATTGGATGTGCTGCGGCCTGGAAAACTTGACAGGCAGGCCCAAAACTTCTATAATGGCCTGAAATTGAGAATTGCCGTGCGCCGAGCAGGGTCTGTTTCTCTCCTATCGCCGTGAAGGTGATGGCACTAAGGAATTATGTCGCAAACGACACAAACCGTCCCATTTACGGAAGAGAGTCTGGCCGAGAACGCCTCTACGCTTGTCTGGAGTGTGCATCTCGTGCGCCGTGCGCCTCACCGTCTGCCCGGTCTGGTGATGGTGCTTTTTCTGGGGGCCGGTTGTGTTTGGATGATGTTCGGGCAACTCCTGCCTGTTCTGGCTGCGCTGGCGTTGCTGCTGGGCGCATGCTCCGATTTTCTGTTCCCGATCCGCTACCGCCTCACCGCCGAGGGCCTCTGGGCAGATGGTCTCACCAGCCGGATGCATCTGCGCTGGAAAGAAGCACGTCGCTGCGTGTTAGAGACTCGCGCGGTGACGGTAACGCCCCTGCCCGCGCCGTCACGGCTGGACGCCTTTCGCGGCGTGACGCTGCGGTTTGCGCCGCGCGGCGAACCCGGCGACCGCGCTTCCGTCCTGGAAGCCCTCCGAAACTATATTCCCGCTCTGCTTCCAGCGTCGGAAGCGCCCGAACCTGGCCCGATGATGGCCGAGCCCGCCTCCGGAGGCGAACACGCGTGAGCTTCTTCGACTGGGACGCCGAACTCCCCGATGCCGAGCGGGATCGTCTCATCGAAAGCCTCGTGCAGAAGGTGCATCGCTATGGACTGGAGTCGCCGGTGATCTTCTTTCTGGAGATGCACAAGCCGCTGACCTATATTGCCAGTCAGTCTCTGCTGCTCGGCTCGGGCTTTCTCGCGCCGCTGTTCGGTCCGGAAAATGTGCAGAAGTACGCCAAACTGCTGGAGGATCGCGCAAACGTCGAGCGGCTGATTCGCGGTATCGAAGAGCGGCATGCGCTTTCCGAAGTGGGTCCTGATCCGATCCTGCCATCCTGAAATACGAAAGGGCTTTCCCTATGGAACATGCCAATATGTCGGCGTGGATACTGGTTCCCCTGATGAGTTTCGCCATTCTCTTTATGATACTCACGGCGCGGAAAAAGCAGCTCTTTATCCGCCGGATCCAGGGACTGAGCGCGATCGACGAGGCCATCGGACGCGCTACCGAAATGGGACGACCGATGCTCTGCTGTATCGGACTCGGCGGGCTCGATGTCCCAACCTTCCAGGCCCTCGCCATCACCAGCTATATCATCAAGTCTTCCGCCCGCTTCAACACGCGGGCCATTGTGCCCGTCTACGACCCGCAGATCTACCCGGTCGTCGAGGAGGCGGTGCGTGAGTCTTACGTCGCGGAAGGCCGCCCCGAACAGTACAACCCCGACGACGTGCGCTTCCTTTCCAATCGCCAGTTCGCCTTCGCTGCCGCCACCGCCGGGATCGTCTACCGCGAGAAGGTCGCCGCCAGTTTCCTGTTCGGAGTCTTCTACGCCGAAGCTCTTATTTTCGCAGAGGTCGGGCAGCAGGTCGGCGCTATTCAGGTCGCGGGAACCCCGAGCACGACGCAGATTCCGTTCTTTATTGCGGCCTGCGACTATGTGATCATCGGAGACGAGTTCTACGCCGCCAGCGCCTATCTCTCCCGGGAGCCTACGCTGCTCGGCAGCATGGTCGGGCAAGACATCGCCAAGGGCATGTTGATCGCGCTTATCGTCTTCGGAGCCACCCTCGCTACTTTCGCGCCCATCCTGGGTAAATCTTTTGGAAGCCTTTTCCTGCCCAAATAGAGAGTGAGTGACAAACTATGCCTGTGAAAGCAGTCGTTGGGCCGAATATCGGGATGATCCTGCTGGGTCTGGTGTTGAGCCTGGTGGCGCTGGGAATCCTCATGCTGGTGCCACAGCGGTTCCGCCGCGGAATCGTTCGTGCCGCCACCCTGATCGGCGGTCTCTACGCCGCCCTGGAGTTCTTTCTTCCCACCCAGCCCATGCCCACACCGGACGATCCGAAGGCGATCGGCAACTTCCTGTCGCCGTCGGTCGTTCCGTTCGGCAACTATGTGAATGCCGTCTTCGGATGGACCGTCGGCCTCGGCGTCATCAACCTGTGCCAGGTGCATGGCAAGCGGCTGATGAAAGGCGGGGCAGGCTCCTTCAACAGCGTGGTATTTTTTCTCAGTATGATTATGATGACCGTCATCGGCATCCTGCAAAAGGCGCATCCCAATCCGCTCAACAAGAATTTGTACGACGTTCTGTTTGTCGGCGGTCTCGTCTCCCTCGACGCCACGATGTTCTCCATCGTCGCCTTCTATATCGTCTCCGCCGCTTACCGGGCGTTCCGGATTCGGTCGGTCGAAGCGACCCTGCTGCTGGCGACTGCCATCATCGTGATGCTCGGGCAGATCGCCATCGGGCAACTATTGACACGCTGGATACCGATGACGAGCGCCTTTCACAGTCTGCATATCGAGCTGATCCGATCCTGGATTCTCACCATTCCCAACTCCGCCGTCACCCGCGCCATCGCCTTCGGACTGGGTATCGGTGGCCTGGCGGTCGCTCTGCGTATCTGGCTCGGCCTTGAACGCGGCAGTTACTTCGACGCATGAGAAGGCAGACGGACGCCATGCATACCGCCCATGATTTTCCCGGCGACGCCGGTCGGATACGGAAAGGAAATCTCGCGTGAACATCCTTCGCCTACTGCAACAGGTGGATCGGCGCGTTCTCTATGTGATGCTGCTTCTCGCGGTCACACTGCCGTTTTTTGTGAAGTTTCGGGTGCCTGTAGCGGTATCACCGCCTACCCAGGCTCTCTATGACGCGATCGACAGCCTGCCGGAGAACAGCTTCGTGTTGTTCGGCCCGAACTATAGCGCCGGGACACGCGGCGAGAACGGCGCGCAGTCGGAAGCCCTGTTGCGGCATCTGATGATCATGTGGCACAAAAAGAAGGTGCGGTTCGGCATGCTCGCCTTCGACCCCCAGGGCAAGACGCTGGCGCAGACTATCGCCCTTGGCCTGCAGGAAGAGTACAACAAACAGGGTTACAACATCAAAGAGGGTGAGAGCTGGGTCAACTTCGGCTACCGCGTCGATCAGCAGAATTTCGTGCGCGCCCTCGTCAAAGATGTTCCGGGAACGCTGCTGGTGGACGTCCATGATCGATCAGTCGCGACGTTGCCGGTGATGCAGGGCGTCCACACCGCGAAAGATGTCGCCATGATCCTGGACGTCAATCCGACCGCCGCTTACACGATCTACATTCAGTTCATGCAGGGCCCCTTCAAGATCCCGATGGGGCTCGCTCCGACAGCGGTCATGGCGCCGGAAGCCTTCAACTATCTCGACAGCGGACAGATCGTCGGAATGCTGCAGGGGCTGCAGGGCGCGGTCGAGTACGAACAGCTTTTGAACACCTTCGGACGGGCCACACGCGCCTCCAACTCCCTCGGTGTCGCGCATCTCCTGCTGATCAGCTTCATCATCATGGGTAATATCGCGATGCTGCTCGAACGCAGCAAACAGCGCAAAGCCGGAGGTGCCGAATGAGCGCATGGCTGGCAGCGAACAAAGACGTCATCGTACTGTGGTTCGGGGCACTCTGCACACTCGGCCTCTATTCGGTGCTCTACAAAGAGAACAAGATCTATCGGCTGTTCGAACACCTGTTTCTGGGGCTGGCGACCGGCTTCCTGATCGCCAATACCTGGACGGACGTGCTGCTGCCCAAGTGGTGGGAGCCGATGTGGAACGAGGGCAAATGGTGGAATATCTTCGCCCTCTCGCTGGGGCTCTGCTTCTACTTCATCTACTCGAAGAAGAACAGTTGGATCGCCCGGCTTGTGATCGGGTTCTTCCTGGGAGTGGGGGCGGGACAGACCTTCCAGGGTTTCGTCGGAGACGCCTGGCCTCAGATCGCCACGACCTTCCGCCCGGTGATCGCGCATGACGCCATCGCCAAAACTGCCGATCATCCCGCCATCAAAGCCGTCTCCTGGCCCGACGCCGTCAACAACCTGATCTTCCTGGTGGTGTTGCTGTGCGTCATGTCCTACTTCTTCTTCTCCTTTGAGCAGAAGCACCCAGTGCTGAAAGGATCGGCGAAACTGGGCCGCTGGCTGATGATGTTCTCGTTCGGGGCCATCTTCGGTTCGACCATCATGGCGCGTCTCGCGCTGCTGATCGACCGCATGGACTCGCTGATGAACGACTTCGGCGGCAGGATGCTGGGCTTCACGCTGGGGCCCATCGTGATGTTCTTCGTGCTTATGGCCCTCTCCGGAGTCGTACTCTTCCTCGTCTGGCGCGACAAAAACAGGCCCGCAGAAGTGGATGAGACCTGACCTCAATGTCTCTTAAAGACGCGGCTAATCTTGTCCCTTAGGGAAGAAGCGGGATTGAAATCCCGTTCTGAAACGGGAAGTCCGCCTGCGCGGACTCCAAGGCATTGAACCCGCGAAGGCGGGTTTGCCCTTTCAGAACGGCAATTTATTGCCGGGCACATCGGTCGCGGCGCTCAGGGCGCTTGCGGGACAAGATAAGCTAAGGAACCGCCAAACTATTATCGCTCCACAATTCCGCCTCGGTTGAAGTCAGAAGGGGTCCGAATGTGGAGCAGTAATTCTTGGGAGTTGCCTAAATGGGAAGGGGGTGCCCAATCCCATCACTATCTCGCTGCTCTTGGAATATTTCTGCGAGATATCGAATGGTGATATAGGATAGGCTAGAGCTCCATAAGTTGTAGCATGTTGTTTTCGGTGTCGCGGAACGTGGCGAAGGAGGCGCTGCCGGAACTGGTCGGAGGGATCAGGAAGGGCACCCCTTTTTTCGTCAGTTCGGCGAAAGCGGCCTGGACGTCGTCTACTTGAAGGGTGACCTGCACAGCGGTAAAGGCGATGTTGATCGCCGGAATAGGGTCGGGAGAGACCTGTAATCCGACGCCCTCATGAAATATGACCCAGTCCTCCTCCTCTTCGGCCACCGTAAATCCCAGCGTATCCCGATAGAATCGCAAAGCCCGCTCGATGTCCTGTACCAATACCATCGCCATAACCCCGTGAAACTGCACGTGCGTAACTCCCTCCGTTGTGGTAAACCTGTGGCCGAATCAAGATCGGCGCGTAGGGTGCATTCTACCCCGGCCCTCTCCTCTCTGTCAAAAAGGGGGGGCAGGAATCGAGGGCGGGCGCTGCGAACTTGCACCGGACGGTGAGGGAGACGAAACCATGTCGGAAACGGTTCGCTCGATAATAACAGGATAGGGAGAAGAAGGCGTGGAACTGACGGAAACGGTCATTGGAAGCGAACCGATATATAGCGGGAAAGTGCTGGATCTGAGAGTAGACACGATACGTCAGCCGGACGGCCGTGTGGCGAAGCGCGAGATCGTGGCGCACCATGGAGCCGTCTGTATCGTGCCGATCCGCGACGACGGCATGGTGCTGCTGGTGCGGCAGTTTCGGCTGGCGGCGGGGCAGCCGCTCCTCGAGGTCCCCGCCGGAAAGCGGGAGGGGAACGAAGAGCCGGAGGCTTGCGCCATGCGGGAGTTAGAGGAGGAGACCGGCTATCGCGCTGCCGACCTGCGCCCGCTCTACACCGCTTATCTGGCTCCCGGCTACTCGACGGAGCTGATGTACGCCTACCTGGCGACGGGCCTGACACCGGGCCTGACCAATCCGGACGAGGACGAAAAGCTCGAACTGGTCGAAATTCCGATGGCGGAGATCGAAAGCCGGGTTTTCGCCGGAGAGTTCGCCGACGCCAAGACCATCGCCGCCTTGATGATGGCTGCCTGTCTCTACCGGAATGCCTTTAACGGTCGCGGCGCGGTTTGAAGGTCGCTTGCATGGCACGTACTTCGCGGATACGGCGGTCGCGGCGGCTCTCCTTCACGCGGCGGGGACGCTCGCCTTCCGCTCCTGTCGATGGATCGGAGAGAGGCCGCACACCGGCGCGCAACTGCCGGGCTTCGCGCTCGGCACGCCGGGGACGATTGCGCTCTTCGATGATCTTGCCACTCGCAATAGCTGCCTCACGCTCCGCCTTTTTGCGCGCGATACTGGCATCCGTGATCAGGGTGCCGAACACGACGTCCGCCAGCGGGAACAGCACACAGAAGTTCTTTTGAAAGTACTTGTGGTGCAGATGGTGGTGGTTGCGCAGGAACTGGAACCAGCCGAATTTTTCGATGTAGTGCCCGCGCGGCACATGCATATTCCAGTGGGTATACTCATAGACTACGAAGTAGACGATGGTCGCAACGAGGCCGCCGACAAACGTATGGTGGATGAAGTGTTCGATCAGCAGCATGATCGGGACGTGCATCAGGACGATCGCGGGGAGCGCATAGGGCTTGAGCAGAATATGCGTGGGATGCTCATCTTCGGGAACGAAATAGCTCTGGTCGCCCTTATAGAGCCCATGATGAACGATGGTATGCCCACGGAACGCTTCTTTAGGGGTGCGAGGTACATGCATCCAGAACTTATGAAAGTACCACTCGTAGAAACTACCGTAGAGAACCCAGCAGAGACCCGAGATGACCTGCGGAATGAGCGATGACACGATCACGATATTGATTTTCTCACTTTCCAACGGGATGGACGATCAGGAACTACTGTACCGAGCCGCCTGCTTTACAAGATTCGGTGACCGAATTGTACCACAATCCTCTCACGCTTGTACACCCGGAGTCCTCAAGAACACGTCTACAGTTATCGTTACGAAGGAGAGCCTCGAAAGTATTCAAGAGCCTGCCCTGTCAGGGAAAGAGAGAGGATCGGTATGGCGGAGCAGCAGTCCCCCCTGGAGCGGCTGGTGGCGACGGTGCAAGAGAGCGCGAAATATAGGCACATCTGCCCGGATCTCATTCGGAGACTGGGGGAGCGGGAGTTGGCGAAGCGGCGCAGCCTGAAAGAGGCGGTCAAAGAGACGAAAAACACCCTGCATCAGGTGGCAGGAGCCTATCTGGAGAGGTCTCCCCGTTACGGAGACTGGATCGCCGGGCTCCGTCAGGCTGCAGACCAGGAGGCCCGCAAGGAGGTCTCCCGCAGCATCCTGGCGGAACACGCCTCTACTTCGGAACGTCTGCCGTATCTGGAAACCTTTTATACGACGACGCTCGCGGATATCGCGCCGGTCCGGTCCGTCCTGGATGTGGCCTGCGGGCTCAATCCGCTCACACTGCCCTGGATGCCGCTGGCGGAAGGAGGGGAAATCCATTACGCCGCCCGCGACATCTACGGGGATATGATGGCGTTTCTGGAGGAGTTTTTCCGCATCTCAGACATCGCCGGACAGGCGCAGGCAGAAGACGTGGCCGTGACCGCGCCGCAGATCGAAGCGGAGGTCGCGCTGATCCTGAAATTTTTGCCGGTGCTGGAGCAGACTGAACGTGGAACGGCACAGAGATGGCTTCGCAGCTTGCGCACGCGCTATCTCCTGATCTCGTTCCCGACCCGCAGTCTGGGAGGGCATGGCAGGGGCCGTGCAGAACACTACGAAGGCTGGTTTCGTGAACTCCTGCAGGCCGAGGGCTGGAACGCACAGCGCTTCTCGTTCCCAAATGAACTCTGCTTCCTGATCGAGCGATAGACCCCATAGAGAGATAGATCCCAGATTCCCATGGCCAAAGTACGCTACGACCTGCATCTTCATACCGAATATTCGCCGGACTGCGATACGGCGCTGGACGCCATCGAGGCCCACGCCCTGCGCCGGGGCCTGACCGGCCTTGCCGTCACCGATCACAATACGATCACGGGGGCGCTGAAACTGCGAGAGCGTGTCAAGACCCTGACCGTGATCGTCGGCGAGGAGGTTTCGACGCAGGACGGCGATGTGATCGGGCTGTTTCTGCGCGAACACGTTCCGCCCAAAATGTCGGGCCTGGAGACCATGCACGCCATTCATGCGCAGGGAGGACTGGTCTATCTGCCCCATCCTTTCGATAAACAGAAGGCACGCCGCACGGGCGGCGCATCGCTCTCCTCCCTCATCGAAGCGGTGGATATCGTCGAGACGTTCAACGGCAAAGTGGGGCGTGATCGGTATAACCTGCTGGCGACGGAGTTCGCGGCCCGGCACGGCAAGATCGCGGGCGGTGGGAGCGACGCGCATAACCTGCGGGCCATCGGCACCGTTCTCAACGAGTTCGAGGCCCCGGCCAATCTATCTGACCCCAGTCTGTTCCTCCAGGCCCTCGCCGCCGGGCATATCGTTGGGCAGCGGCGCAGTCCCCTCACCGGCTGGCTGGTGCGCGGCCGTCGTCCGCTCAGTATGGCCTGGCGACGGTTGAGGGACGGCAACCGATGACTTTGCCGCAGAGAGCTCCCCGCGATCCTGTCTGTTTGATCCTCGCCAATCCGAAAGCAGGACGGCTCGCCCTAAGAGAGTATGTCGCCGGAGTCTCGCAGCGATTTTCTCCGGCGCGTCCTGCCCCCATTGAGCGCGTTCCTGTCAGCCTGACGTTTCTGTCGGAGGCGGCAGGTGAGGTCGGACTGCGGGCCGATGTCGAGATGCTGCCGCCGCCGGACGGCATGGCGGAGCGTATCCGCGCTGCGGAAGCGCAAGGCTACGACACGATTGTTGCGGTCGGTGGCGATGGCACGGTGCACCATGTCGTGCAGCATCTCATCGGCACCTCGCTACGGCTCGGGATCCTGCCGCTTGGAACGGCCAACAACTTCGCCCGCGGACTGAACATTCCCGGCGATCTGGAGGAAGCCTTCCGAACACTGGCCCGTGGTTTCGAGCGCGTTATCGATGTCGGCCGCATTAAGAACGAATATTTCATCGAGGCGGTCGGCGTCGGACTGTTCGCGGACTCCCTCTCCGCCATGGGAGACGAAGAGGCGCACCGCCACGAAGTTGGACGAATCTTCAACGTCACTATGCCGCTCCTCTGGAACCCGCGCGCGCGCCGCCTCAATCTGACGCTGGACGGTCAGGCGCAGGAAGAGGAGGTCGTTCTGGTAACCGTATCGAACTCCCGGTATATCGGGGAGAACTGGGCTATGGCACCCGACGCCTCCCTCGACGACGGACTGTTCGATGTCGTGACGGTGGGCGCGATGTCGCGTTGGGAACTCATGCGTTTCGGTCTGGCCCTGATGAGAGGCACACATCTGAGCCTGCCCCAAGTACGGGTCCGGCGCGCCGGGCGGGTCGAAATCCGGCGGATACATCGCGTCAATCACCCTTTGCCCGTCCATGCCGACGATCACATTATCGCCTACCTGCCGGTCAGTATGGAGATCGTTCCCCTGGCGCTGCGTGTCCTCGCCCCTCCTGCTCAAAAACCCCCGCAATAGACCTATTTGTGCGCCCGATTGTGGTACACTCAACCATAGCTTTGTATACGCCAACGCCTTACTATGCCCCGACGCATCTCTAAGAATTCCTTTTCCGCCCATGCCGAATGCACCAACCCACGATGCCATAACGTTGATCACGGCGGTAGGCGCGGATATTGCCTATTTCCAAATAGCACCGCATCCCGATCCGACTCTGGCGGTTCTCTTCACGGCATCCTATGTGTTCGCCGGTTATGCCTGTGCGGGCGATCTGGACCTGGATTCGAAAGAGTATCGGCGATGGGGGCCGCTGCGTTTTATCTGGTGGCCCTACCGACAGTGTGTGCCGCACCGCTCCTGGATGTCGCACGGGCTGGTCATGGGAGGCGTCATTCGCGTGGGCTATCTGGCCACCGCCTGTACGCTCCTGTTCTGGCTCAGCCTATGGCTTTTTAGTCGCCTAGGGCCGCACGTCGATGCGAATCAGATGACCCAGGCAGGCTGGCTCTCTGTGTACTCTTTCGCGCACCTCCATCCGGACTGGACCGCAGTCCTGTTCGCAGGCTTTATCCTGGCCGGAAGCGCCCACTCGATTGCGGACGGAATCTCCACCTGGTTCAAACGCCGCTTTTGATCGGAATAACGAGGAGCCGCTCAATCGCCTCATGACCGAGCGCACAGCCAATTTTTTTGGCTTTTAATGAACTGTACGCTTCTTCTATCGTCTACAGTAAAGACAGATCAGAACTGCAAGTGTCCCTGACGATTCAGGCCGGGAGTTTTCGATTGAACCGTATGAAACCTATCTGCAGTACCGTGTTTATGGGTGGTCCTGGGGAGAGCGTTCCCCTGCAGAGTGACGGAGCGCGGGAGGCGAGTGAAACTCTGCCCCGCGTCATCGTTTTTTTCGATCATACGGCCATGATGAGCGGAGGGGAGATCGCTCTTCTGCACCTCGTCCAGCATCTCGACCGTCGCCGTTATCTGCCGGTGGTGGTGTTGAGCGCGGAGGGACCCTTGCTGGCGAAACTCGTCGATTCAGGCGTGGAAACCCATGTCCTCCTCCTGGACGAAAGTGTCTCGGAAACACGGAAAGACAGCCTTGGAGCGCGCGGACTGCTCCGACCTGGCGCGGCCCTCAACGTGGTACGCTATGCATGGCGATTGGCGCGTTTTCTGAAAGCGCGCAAAGCGGATCTGCTGCATACGAACTCGTTGAAATCCGATGTGATCGGCGGGATCGCCGGTCGCCTGGCCCGTATTCCGGTGATATGGCATATTCGAGACCGAATCGCGACAGACTACCTGCCGAAGCCGGCCGTTACCGGCTTCCGCTGGTTGTGTCGTATCCTGCCCAACTATATCATTACCAACTCGGAAGCCACCCTGAAAACCCTCTGCCTCGATGTCGAGGGGCGTGCTGCGGTGATCCATAGCGGCGTCACAAAGACCTACGTGCGGGTCGTGCACGATGGGGTCGAGGATGCGGCCGTGCCCGAGATCAAGCCGATACGCGGCTATGGCCAGAGCCCCGTGATCGGTCTGGTGGGGCGTCTGAGCCCGTGGAAGGGGCAGCACATCTTCCTGGCAGCGGCGGCGGAGGTGCGCAAGCAGTTTCCGACCTCACGCTATCAGATCATCGGATCGGCCATGTTCGGGGAAGACGCCTACGAGGCGGAGGTGCGGCAGTTGTGTGAGACGCTGGGCCTTTCCGACTGCGTGGAGTTCACGGGCTTTCGCAAGGATGTGCCGGCTCTGATCAGTCAGTTGGACATATTGGTGCATGCCTCGACGATCGGGGAGCCTTTCGGTCAGGTGGTGGTGGAGGGCATGGTGGCAGGCAAGCCGGTGGTGGCGACCAACGGCGGCGGCGTTCCGGAGATCGTGGAGGACGGAGTGACAGGTTGGCTGGTTCCGATGGGCGAGAGCACTCCGATGGCGGAGGCGATCATGCGTCTGCTGCGGGATCCGGTGGGTTCGGCAGAGAAGGGTGCGGCGGGACGAATGCGGGTGCTCGAACATTTCACCATCGAACTTACCGCCAGAAGAGTGCAGGAAGTCTATGAACAGTTCTGGTCAGATCACGGCGCGCTTGCGTCGCGGTAGACAACGGTTGACAGGGAGGATGCAGGATGGATAGTATTTCACGCCGACGTTTTCTGGAGCAGTCGCTGCTGACTGCCATGACAGGTCTGGCCGCCACAGAGGTGGTCGCCGTTCCCCGTACGACACGCCGCCGTGTCGCCGCCAACGACAAGATCCATATCGCGGTCATCGGTGTGCATGGGCGTGGACTGGATCATATTCGCGGCTACCTGGGCCATGACGATGTCGAGATCGTCGCGCTTTGCGATGCGGACTCGGCGGTCATTCCAAAGGCGTCCGACCTCATCGAGAAGAGCGGCAAGCCCAAACCCAAAGCGGTGCAGGACATCCGGGATCTTCTAGCGATGAAAGAGATTGATGCCGTCTCTATCGCCACTCCCAACCATTGGCACTCTCTGGCGGCGATCTGGGCTATGCAGCATGGGAAAGACGTCTATGTCGAGAAGCCCATCAGCCACAATGTCTCGGAAGGTCGGCGCACGGTCGAGGTGGCTCGCAAACTGAATCGTATCTGTCAGGCCGGAACCCAGTCGCGTTCCAACAAGGCCTGTCGGGACGCGATGGACTACATTCACTCCGGCAAACTGGGCAAGGTGACGCTCTCACGCGGGCTCTGCTTCAAACCACGCGGCAGCATCGGCAAAGTGACCGGCCCTCAGATGCCTCCCACCTCCGTCAACTACGACCTCTGGCTGGGCCCTGCGCCTCAGAAGCCGGTCGAGCGCCGACAGTTCCACTACGACTGGCACTGGTTCTGGGACTACGGGAGTGGCGATCTCGGCAATCAGGGTATTCACCAGATGGATATCGCCCGCTGGGCGCTGAACAAGAACGCTCTGCCGAACAGTGTGATCAGCGTCGGCGGCCGCTTCGGGTATGTCGATGACGGCCAGACGCCCAACACGGAGATCTCGTTCTTCGACTACGGCGACTCCCACCTTATTTTCGAGGTGCGTGGCCTGAAAACAGAGGGCGTCGAGGGCGTGAAAATCGGTAATATCGTCTATGGCACCGAAGGCTATGTGGCGTTTTCCGACAACTACGGCAAAGTGGCGGTCTTCGACAACAGTCATAACAAGATTATGGACTTCTCCGGCGGCGGCGACCATTTCGGCAACTTCATCGAAGCGGTGCACTCCCGCAAGGCGTCGGACCTGCACGGCGAAATTCTGGAAGGCCATCTCTCCAGCGCCCTCTGCCACCTGGGCAACATCTCCTATCGCCTGGGCTCCGCGCAGCCGTTCAACCCGAAAACCAAAGCGTTCGGCGACGACAAAGAGTCCTATGAGACGTTCGGCCGTTTCGAACAGCACCTGTCTGACAACGGCATCAATCTCGCCGAGACGAAGTATATGGTCGGCCCGCAGTTGAAGTTCGATCCCCGTGCCGAGAAGTTCCGGAACAGTCCGCAGGCCAATGCCCTGTTGACCCGCGAGTACCGCAAGGGCTTCGAGGTACCGGAGAAGGCCTGAACCTATGAAGGAGCGGGAAAGACCGCATCCTGCGGAGAGAACCCCGGAGAGCCAGGGACCGTCACGACTGTTGACGGTCGGTCTGGCTCTTCTGACTCTCTCGGCTCTCATCCTGCTCGGACCCGCGCAGGGCGCCATGGGCTGGGAGGCCGCCTGCGTCGTCCTCCTGCACATCGGGCTGGGACTGCTCCTGATCGTGCCGATTACGGTCTCCATTCTACGGGCGAAGGGGCGCCCCGGTCGGTGGGGCCTTTTTCGACTGGCGTTCGGAGTCTGCGCTCTGACGGGCGTCTTTTTGACCGCGCGCGCGGCGACCGGCGTGAGCACGGCGCACGACCGGGGAGTGTGGTGGACGCACCTCCTTGCAGGGCTCCTCGCCGTTCTGGTCTTCGGAGCAGGGTGGGCCTGGTGCAGAGGCCCATTGCGCAAGGGCGAGAAGAGACCTGCCCCGGAGAGCGCCGTCGTGCCCTCCTCCGTAGGGCCGTACCTGGACCACGGCGCGGGTTCCGTCTCCCCTCGCCTGCGTCGGCGCTCTTCCCTCTTCCTTCTCGTGCTGGGTTTCGGCACATTGGGCCTTGGTGGGGCGGTGTTAGCGCCCCACTACGACGCTGCACCCTACTACCGGGATATGACCGCGACCAATGCGGCGCAGGCGGAAAACCCGTTCTTCCCTGCAGGCGTCCGGCTGGTGACCGGCAGCCGGCATGACGCTCAGGAGGCGGACTACTGCGGCAGGGCAGGCTGTCATGCGACGGCCTTGCGGGAGTGGCAGGGATCGGTGCATCAGCAGGCTGCAAGCGATCCGGTCTACCAGCGCGTTTTGGGAGAGTACAGAACGCATGTCGGGGAGACGGCGGCCCGATGGTGCGCTGGATGCCATGCGCCGTTGAGCGTGGTGTGTACAGGCCAACCGGCGCTTACAGCACGGGCAGGAACCGGACTGGCGGTACACGAAGGGGTCGGGTGCGTGGCCTGCCATGCCGTGACGGATGTGGCGGCGCGCACGGGCAACGGACGCTTTACGCTCTCCCTACCGCAGAACTATCCTTTCGCAGATCGGCAGACGGGCTGGCAGCGCCGCCTGCACGACTTTCTGCTGCGGGTACGGCCTGCCCCACACCAGGCGGCCTATCTCAAACCGGAAATTCACGCTTCCTCGGAGTTCTGTGGAACCTGTCATCGCCAGAGTTTCAACGTGCCGCAAAACGGCTATCAGTTCGTACACGGGGCGGACGAGTGGGGGACGTGGCAGAGCGGGCCGTTTTCCGGTAGAACGGCGCGCACCGCCGGACTACGCACGGAGCCGCCGCGCACCTGCCAGGACTGCCATTTCCTCCACCGCGCGGACGGGTCGTTTTCGCACGCGTCCGCCGACATTCGGGGCTGGCTTCCTGCCGCGTTGGGCAGCACAGAACGAGGCGGCCGGTCAGAGGGAGACGCTTGCCGAAGCGGCCCGAGCCTGGACATCTTCGCGTTACGGCGTCCGGCAGGGCCAGGGCTACAAGAGCAGTGGCTCGCTCCGCTGGACGCTCCGCCCGCCGGAACGCCCCTTAAGGGGGGCGAAACGTGCCTGCTTGACATCGTCGTGAGCAACCGCAACTCCGGCCACGAGTTCCCGGCAGGCTATACGGACATAAAGGTGGCCTGGCTGGAGGTCACACTTCGGGATGGGCGGGGGCGTCTGCTGGCGGAGAGCGGACGGATGGCGGAGAAGGGGGCCTCTTTGCCGCCGGACACGCATACCTATTGCACCGTTCCACTGGGCCGCGATGGGAACTCTCTCCTGCACCACGAGTTGTGGCAGCAAGTAACGACCGCGTATCGCCGCGCGATCCCTGCGGGCGGTGCCGACATCGCCCGCTATCGATGGACCCTTCCGCGCGTATTCTCCCCACCCCTGACGGTTCAGGCGCGACTGCGCTATCGCGCCCTTCGCCCCGACTTTGCAAAGTGGGTCGGTCTGCCAGGAGAGGTTCCTATCACGACACTGGCGGAAGAGACGGTCGTGCTTCCCCAGGTTGGCATGGCGGCGAAGACGCGGCCCGAGTCGGAGACGGCTTTGCGCTTCGTCGAATATGGGCTCGGACTGCTGGCTCCAAAAGATGCCCCGGACGCCGCGCGCGCACGGCGCGCTTTCGTGACCGCCCAGCATATTGCCCCGAATCGGCCCGAGCCGCTTCTAGGACTCGGTCGCGCCTATCTCGCGGAGCCGGAGCTATTGGCCGCGCGGGCGCAGTTCGATGCCGCCCTGCGAGTCGCCCCCGATAGTCCCGCCGCGCAGGCCGACCTTGGCCTGGTCTATAGCAAACAGGGCGAGTACGACCGCGCGCTGAATCTGCTGCGCCCGCTGGCGCTGCGTTTGCCGCAGGACGGCGCTCTGCAGTTCGATCTCGGCCTGACCCTGTTTCGCTCCGGCGACTACCGCGCCGCCGTTGCTGCCTTCCAAAACTCCCTCGCAGCTGATCCCGACAACGCCGCCGCGCACTTCCAGCTCAAACAGTGCTTCCAGCATCTCCAGCGCGTCCCGGAAGCCCGTCGCGAAGAGGTGATCGGGCAGTATATGGCCGAAGATCATTTCGCGTCGCTGCTCGTCCCCCCGTACCTGCACACCCATCCCAACACCCGGCAGGCCGCCCAACCGATCCCCGAGCATCGCCTACGAACCAACAAGAACTGACTTCTGCGGGCTACAAATAGTAGAGAGGGTTGTGACAGACGTAGCGGTCGAGGCGACCCAGAGGGATGCTGGACATGAAGAGGTACTGAAAGGCGATATGCCAGCCGCAGCCGAGCAGCCAGGAGAGCATGACTTCGTTGCTGCCACAGAGCGGGAAGTGGAGTTCCAGAGGACGGAATTCGAACTCACCAGCGAGGTGCGGCAGACGCTGGGAGAGCTTTACGACATGATGGATCATGCGAGGCAGATCGGCGGCCTCTACGGCCAGGGCGGGCCCGGTCGTCTCATAACCGAGATAGGAGTAGCCGACAAGACGGCCTTTTTCACCGGGAGGAGCCGACAGGCGGAACAGACGCGATGAGCGGTAGGGACCGCCCATCGTCGCGGACCAGAACGTGTGCTCCGTGGGCCGCGCATAGCCGACGATCTCACGGTCCAGGAGATCGAGTTCGGCCTGCACCTTGGGCGTAAGGTTGATAGGCTCGGCCTCCAGGGGCAGGAAAGCAGGGTGGGAGGCAAGGGCAGGGGACGGAAGGAGAGAGTCCTGAATGGTGGCGGCGTCGGCTTCCGGCACACTCAGCTTCAGCAGCGAGCCGACCAGGAGCATCATGGGAAGGCGTGGAAAACAGCCCGCCCTGCGCATATAAAGGGCGTCGGCGGAGGGATGATGGGAGGCCAGGATGAGGCGGGTATGCGACCCGGCCAGATCCCCGTCCTTCAAGCAGGCGTTCAACAGCGCGCCTCCAATGCCCTGGCGCTGATGGCCTGGCAGCATGAAGAACTCGTTCAGGCACCAGACGCCTTCGCGCACCATGCTGTGGGCGTAGCCGATCACCTTCGGAGGGCTGAACAGCGCCAACTCCTCCGCAAGCCAGAAACTGGAGTTGGGCGAGGTACGCAGGTGATGGCGCGTGGGCGCATGATGCGCCCAGTTCATCTCCATGTTCATCGTGCGGCGCATGGCCTCGAACGTGGGAAACTCGTCGTCCGCCGTGCCACGACGTAGGCGGACCTGGCGCGGCAGACCCCGCTCCTTCTTCTCGTTCCGCAACCCGAAAAACTCCATTTGGCCGCCTTGTCGGTCTATTTTTGCGCTGTGGTGTCGGCGTGCGGCGGGAGGTCCTGAAGCGCGGTCGCAATGGCGGCTTCCAACTGGCGATCCCGGCCCTTCGCATAGTCTTCGGGCGTATTCTCCACATGAATGTCCGGCACGATCCCGTTGTTTTCCAGGTTCTGACCCTTCTCGTTGAAGTAGCCCCAGGTCGGCAGTCGGAACTTCGTGCCGTCCACCAGGGTGGCCTCGTAGGTGCCGATCAGGTAACCGGGTGTGGCCACGCCGACCATCTTGCCGAGATGTTCGGCGCGGAACGCGGACGGGAACGTCTCGGCAGCGCTGGCGGAGTGCTGATCGATGAGCAGCACCACGGGTTTGGTCCAGGCCTTGGTCGGCAGGGTCTCCCGCTGCGCGTCCCGAGGCTGGGTATAGCCGTAGACCTGCGGTGAGAGCGACTGAAGGATAGCCTCATCGACGGAGTTTATGCCGCCGCCGTTGCTGCGAATATCGAGGATAAGCCCGTCTTTGTTGATCGCATCGCTGTAGAGCTCGCGTCGATACTGTTTGAGCGCCTCCGGGTTCATCCCGGCGACATGAATATAGGCGAGCCGCCCGCCGGAGATCTTATCGACCAGGTCGCGATTGTGCCGCAGACGACCGGCTTCGTCGAGCGCGGCCCACTCGCCCATCCCGATGGTGCGGATACGTATGGTACGCGCGCCGTCTTTGGTCGGCTTGCTGTTGACCAGCAGCTCGACGGTCTTGTTGCCTTTCGACTCGAGCATCTCGTAGAACGTTTCGTTGAAGGTGACATCGACGCCGTCCACGCTCATGATATACTCGCCGGGTGCGATGCGGGCGGCGGGCTTATCGGCCGGTCCCTTTGGCAGCGGGAGCAGCACCTTGAGGCCGGG
>JBBQPO010000021.1:0-35549 GCA_038217285.1 Chthonomonadales bacterium | reverse complement strand
ACAGAGCGTCAGCCTCAACACCGTGTCGGGGCGTCTGCACCTTCCCTTCTTGTGTTCCCCAGAGCACAAAGAACTCCTGCAAGGCAAGAAAGGGCAGACCGACTTACTCCTACGGGGCGGGGCTTTCTACCTCTCCTGCGCGGTCACCGCAGCAGAGGCCGAACCTTTTACGCCCGAAGGAGTGATCGGCATAGACCTCGGCATCGTCAACCTCGCGACGGATAGTGAAGGCAATCGCTACAGCGGTGAAGCGGTAAAACGTGTCCGCAAACGCTATCGCCGCTTGCGTCAGGAACTGCAAGCCAAGAAAACCCGCTCGGCTCGGAAGCGGATGGCAAAGAGCCGCCGGAAAGAATCCCGTTTTGTCCGCGACGTGAATCACTGCATCTCCAAAACGCTGGTCGGCATGGCGCTGCACCGAAAGAAGGCACTCGCCGTCGAGATGTTGCAAGGCATCCGTGCGCGAGGAAACCGTTTGAATCGGGCTATGCGGACGGAACTGAATAACTGGTCTTTTGCGCAGCTCAAATCTTTTCTGGCTTACAAATGCACCAGGGCAGGCGTTCCTCTGGTCGAGGTGGACGCTCGGTACTCTTCGCAGCAGTGCAGTCGATGCGGTCATACCGAACGAGCCAATCGACGGAGCCAGGAAGAGTTTTGTTGTCGCTACTGCTGTTTCGAGTCCAATGCGGATGTGAATGCCGCGTTGGTTCTGGAAACAAGGGTCACCCTGTCAACTGGCCCAAGGTTCTACCTGGCAGCACTCGCTTCCAGGGGAGGACAAGCCGTTCGCCTGTAGGCGACGGTAGTTGACCATGTCAACCAGCTCACCTGTGATACTGCGGCCAGACTGACGAAGAGTTCCCTCGTGAATAAAGCCCAGTCTTCGCGGTACAGCAACGCTGCGATGGTTGCCTGCAACTATGTGTACCTCGACCCGAATGATGCCAAGAGTTTCAAACGCAAGCGAGCATACCAGTTTTCCAGCTTCCGTCATGTAACCATGGCCCTCGGCGGACTTACGCAGCCAGTAACCGAGATCCAGGGATGGCACCTTCCAATCAATCCGATTCAGATTAATCGCGCCAAGATACCTGCCGGTTGCACGCTCCCAGATACCAAGAGGCAGATCTTCACGCAGCAGCCACCGGGCGTGCATCTTACATGCGCTCTCCTCAGCGTCTGTCGGCAATTTATAGGCTCCGCCCCAGGATATCCAGGGCAAGTGATGATCGCGCGACTCCTCAAGAGCTTCCCACAACTGTGCGCCATCTCCCGGTCGGTATCGCCTCACCAGTACGCGTTCCCCAAGCAACTCTTCCGGGACCTCCATCAAAATCGGAGCGATTACTTCAGGCATTTCAGTTTGTCTCCCTCTGTTCGGTCGATTACACGATACAACCGGATATCGGATATACGACCGCGATGAATACGGATTCTTCCCAAATTAAAAGCTATCCGCAGTTCAATGTGTCGTCACGGTAAACCGCTTCCGCGTACTGATCAGGTTTCTCTTCCAATACGGCTAGAAACTCCTTAAATATGATTTCGTTTCTCGCTCTTGTTAGAAGCGGCGGTTTTGGGGTATACTTCACTGCTTAGAGGAGGTGGAAACCCGTGCCCAATATCAAATCCGTTAAAAAAGACGTCATCAAGTCCCGTAAGAACCATCTGCGCAACATTTCCGCGAAGTCCGCGATGAAAACTTTCATCAAGAAGGCGAAAGCGGCCATCGACGGTCATTCCGAAGTCGAGACCACGGCGACCGCCATTCGCGCCGCCTGTTCGACGATCGACAAGACCGCCGAGCGCGGCATCATTCACAAGAATCAGGCCGCGCGACGCAAGTCCCGTCTGATGAAACGTGCGAACAAAGTCGCTTCTGCCGCCTGAATCCGGCCTCCGAAGCGCCCACAGATTTTGCAGCCTGCCGAGCCCGTCTCCGCAGGCTCACTATCGTTGGCCGCTCTGCCCACCTCGTTTTTGAAACGTCCCTGTCAACTCCATCACCAGCATCTGCAAGTTCGCGACCAGATCGCCTCCGAACGGTCCCGACTCGTCCGTTACCCCTCCTTTATTCGCCAGGTCGCACAACAGCAGCCTGTCGAGGGCATGGGTCAGCTCCTCCCAGGTGTAGCTGCGGGAGAGCGTAAATAGCTCGGCGGCTTTGAAGGCAACGCCGGCGATGTTTCCTTCGGAGGGCAGCTCGCCCGCCAGATCCGGTGGAAGCGCGCGCACCTCCCGCGGATTGACACGCTTGTCGGCCAGAAACTTCGCCTGCCAGAGCATCCGGTACTGCCGAGCCAGCAGCGCCAGAAGCTTGGGCGCGACCGCCTGAGGTTTCGGATCGTAATGGTGAAGTTCGCCAAGTAACGTCAGGGCGCGGTCGGTCTGACGGCGGCAGATCGCATCGATGGTCGAGAACATGACATCTTCCGGACTGGACGCAACCACCCGCGAGACATCCTGCGTGGTGATCGTCTCCCGCTCCCCCACGTAGCAGACGAGCTTGATGATCTCCTGCTCCAGGGGCCGCATCTCGGTTCCGACCGCCCGCACCAACTGCTCCGCCGCCTCCGGCGCTATTCGCTTGCCATCGCGACGGGCGACCTCCGCCACCCACGCCTGCAATCCCTCGCCTTTGATCGCCCGGCACGCGACGATAGCCCCGATTTTCTTTACGGCGTTGTCCAGTTTTACCGTAACCGCCGTCTTGCGCTTGTCCTCATCGTCCTGCGCCGCCGCGACCAGCACCAGGCAAGCCGAGTCGGTCAGTCGGGAGATCCCCTCCGCGAGGCGTTCCACCTCCGCCTGTTTGCCCCGTTCGCGCCACTGCTCCATGCCCCGCACGACCACCAGTCGCCGCTCCGACCCAAACGGAACCTGCCCCACGGCCGCCAACACGCTGTCGGCGGTCGAGTCATTTGCACTCAGTTTTTCCAGGTCGAAATCGGCGAAGTCGGCAGCGACCACATGCCGGACGAAGGCCGCGACCGCCTCCTCCTTCATCCGATCCTCTTCCCCGAAGAACAGGTAGACAGGAAGGAGCGCGGGCTTCCACAACGCCGCCTCCGCCCCGATTCGATAGTTGATTTCAGCCATAGTCTGCCCACGACCCGCCTTTAGAGTGCGTTTAGAGCGGAAAGCGCACCTGAAGCGTGTAGCGCGGGGCCGGCAGGCCGGTAAAGTGCGCCGTCAACTCGATGCCCAGTGTGCTCGAAAGGTTCTCCCCGATAAAGAGTTTGCCGCCTGGCCTGGCTTTCAGTCCAAAGTAGGGGCCGACGCCGAACCCGCCGTAGAGGCCGCGTGCGTGCGGATGCCTCGCGAACACCTGGTCCAGTGTGATCGTGGCCTGCGTCTTAGGCAGGCCGAGGAAACTCGGCACGTCAAAGGGGGCCAGCAGATCGGCGCTCAAGCGGGTTTCGGCCTGCGGGAGCAGCTTCGCTTTCGGGAGGGTAAAGTCCGCTCCCAACGCCAGCCCGAGTCGAGGGAAGCGAGGTGCATGTTGACTGGCGGGAGTGCCAAAGGCCGCTCCCGACGCCGATCCGTCTCGAGAAGTGGTCAACAGTCCTAACCGAAAGGCATTTTGAAGCGGATAGGCTTTGGCATGTGCCGTCTCGTGATGATCGAACTCTTCCGGCGCTCTGTTGGAGACGGTCGGAGAGTCGTAGCCGAGTTGAAGGTTGAGGAAAACCAGACTACGCTGGATGCCAAAAAAGCTGCCGCCGTTCTGTTCCGTGTCTTCCCGCACGTAGTTGAGCTGAACGCGGGCGTCGTGGTGCGGCACGTTGTAGTTGACACCGAAGGTGTATTCCCGCAGTTTGTGATTGGACCGCGGTATCGCGATTCCGCTTTCCGTCGTGGCTGTGCCGGTAAAGCGGGTCTGTTTGGCGGGATCCCAGTTGTCGTATCGCCCGACGACCTGCCATACCGGTGACAGGCGATACGCGTACATCAGGTAGCCGCCACGTCCGAGGCTGCCGGTCTTGCCCGGCGCTGGCGCACCGGCCGCGTAGTCGCGTGTATACGCGACTTCCGCCTCAAGAAAGTGTTTTCCGTTCCGATAGAGCATCGTGGCCCCGGTGCGCTCCCGATCCTCGACAGGTCCACTGCCGCCGACATTTCTGCCGCCCCATATTCCCAGAGTCACGTGCGGTACAGGGTCGATGTAGAGGGCTCCGTCGATAAATTTGCGGGCCCCTGAAAAAGAGAGCCCGTCGGTGTCGCCCAGACTGTTCCAAATCCCTACGAAACCATGTACCCCCGTGAATCGATACCGGAGCGCGGCCCCGGTTGATCGCACATCGCCTACCCTCCCGCCCTGAACCGGCAGATCCTCGTTGAGCACCGAGCGGGCGATCGTAAGCAGTTGGTCGTCGGGGCGGCTGCCCTCCTCACTCAGGCCGGTTTTTTGACGTCCCAGTTCGATCCGTACATGACGGCCCGCCTGATAGCCGACCCAGAAGTCCTGAAGCAGGTTCGAAGGCGCGAAGTCGAGCATGACTCGATAGTCGAACAGATCGGCAGGGCTCCCCGACACCGCGACCTGCGCGCGCCGAAATCGTAACTCGTCGCGGCCACCGGTCCCATAGTTACGGCCCTGGGGTGGAGGCTGGCCCGGTAGATTGCCGCCGAGCGTGTTCCCGAGACCATTGCCGTACCAGGTGTGCAGCAGACCGGAGACGACAAGGGGCGCCTTGCGCACCAACGGTTTGCCGTCTGCGTCCAGAGGTGCAGCCTTACTGTCGGGCTTCGCCTTTTTCACAGGAACGGCAGCGGAGGCTGGCGAGACAGGATTCTGCGAGGAACTACCCCCCGGCTCCTGGGCAGCAACCGAAGTGAGGCTCAAAAACATCCCCGCCACGACTCCTATGTTCGATAAATGCAGTTTACAGGAGCGATTCAGGCGCATAGGCGTCAACAATAGCCCGTGATTGATTACATACGGAAACAAAAGCATTCCTTCCCGACGGATATGTCGACTTGGGTTCCATGGAGGCACAAAGGGGGCAGAAAGACGTCGGTTACCCCCGGATAGTTCGCGGTTTGCCGAGCCTTCTCCTGCACGGAGTTCAAAAACGAATTCGCCCGACTAAATTGGGATTCAGTCGGGCGAAAGGATCGAATGGAACAAATCAATCGACGCTATCGAGTTCCAGATAGACCTGACGGATACGCCGAACGTGGTACGCGACATTTGCCGACGTGCAGCCGACGATCTCCCCTACCTCACGCCAGGTGTAACCTTCGAGCAGGCCGCGCAGGATGCGCTTCTGTATGGGGGTCAGGCGTGTCTGGAGTTCGGCCAGGTCCACATCGCTATGTGGATCCAGATAGGAGGCCGAATTCAACTCCAGATCGGTGAGGGCCAGATGTTGCCGACGGCGCTGCCACCGAATGGAATCCAGAATGCGCCAGCGGGCCCGTTTCAGGAGATGCTGCTCCGGTGATCCGACGGTAGGATCGAGGTTCGGCAGTGTCTCCAGTACCGCGACCCAGGCCTCTTGACGAAGGTCGTCCGCATCCACCCCGCACTGGCGTCCGAAGTAGGCCGCCATCTTTTCGATACGCGATTTGATTGTATCCAGCATTCGAGCGCTGTCGAGGGGATCCTCGACGCCTCGTTCTAACAGTGGCTGCATTACGAAACCTCTCTTCAAGAGCAGACTGAAACGAAAAAGAACCGTCGGTTTCTCCACCGTCGGCTCTGTCTCAGGAAGGCGTCGAGGTCCGTACGCAGACTACGCTGCGGTACGACCCCACACCCTTGAAGAAAGGCTTAATCCGAAAGGAATGCTTCGACCGTCAGGCGGTCAAAGAGAGTTCCACGCGGTGGAGAGGGCTACTATGCGGTTGTGTCCAAGACCCGTTGTCGATACTGTTATCATTCCGCTTCCTCCATCGTGTAGATTTGCGCTGCCGTGGCGGCGCAGAAAGTGTGAGCGGCGTTGGCGAACGCCCTGTACAATCCCACTATCGTTTTGTCATTGTACCTTGCTAAAGAGCAGAAAAAAATTATTTCACTCAGACGCCCTTCTGGATAAGGGCTTCGTCTGCAAGCCGCTCCGAGAGCGTGCGCGGACGCGCAGGAAGGGTGTCGATGCGATCTCCCATGTCCAGGAGCAGATTCGTCAAACGTTCTATGCACTGCAGCGCATTCACCTCGCCGGACCGTCGCCACTCCATCGTACCGAGCCGCACATAGATCTCGATATCGTGGTAGCGATTCAACTCTCGACGCGCTTCCGGCGTCAGTATGGCGCTGACAGCCTCAGGATCGTTACTCAACACGAAGAACCGACGGGCAAAATTGGCATCCCCGAGGTCTACCGTCGAGGCTTCGTTCCGAGACTGGGCCTCCTCCAACATACTTTTGCGCCGCAGGCCCATCACGAAACCTGCGGAGTTCTTGATCGGTATACTGGCTTTTGTGTGGTAATACGGCGCATCGTCCTCGCTGCTGGTCGAAGTCTCCAACATGAAGCCACGTCCGCGAACGGTCGCCGTCAGGACATCGGGCGACAACAGATTACGCGGTCGAAACTCTCCTTTGATCTGCGCGGCAAACGTTCTCCAGGCGCGATTGGTTTTGAGTCGATAGGCGTACCACACCGCAACGATTCCGAAAATAATCAGCATTCCGATCAGCCAGAGCGTCCACACATGGACGACCTGCTGCGATGGCGCTGCCGCCTGATTCCCGGCCAGAGTCGTTCCTGACTGTGAGGATGTCTCCGGTTCCGAGGTTTTTCCCTTAGGGTTCACTGGCCTTCGCTCTCCGTTCCCGCGTCGGCCTGCCGCCGAAATCTCCTTCAGTTTCGACGCCTCCCGCCCGTTCTCCTCTCCATCGGCGCAGTTTCATTGGCCCGACCGCAGCAAATTTGCCAGACGATGACACTGTCAGGTACACTCTTCCGACCTTACCCCTCTCAGTTTAGGACCATCCATGCGCCTCTCAAAAAGAGTTCTTTCGGTCGGTTTCGCCCTGCTCCTGACCGGCGTCGTCTCTCTGCCGTCCGGCAGCGATCCCCCCGTCTCTACCAAGGCTTCCCCTACGGCGACCGACGACCCCACCGTCGTAACGGTCCATACGGATCGCCCTGCCGGTCAGTTTCGCCCGTCCGAAGCGTTCGGTGCCGGCGTCGATGGCCACGAGAAAGGGAGTATCGCTCAACTCTACACGCCGGGTAACCTGAAAGCGATGCTCACGGCGGGGTTCCAGCCGCTGACCTACCGCCTCCGAACCGAGCTTGCCGTCGAAGCCTGGCACTGGAACCCCGAGGGGAGATGGTCGGATGCCGCACACAAACAGGGCTACTGGACATCCTCTGCAACGCCCGGTGCGCCTGTCCGCATCTGTAACGGATACCAACTGCCCAGGCGTGGAAACTCCATCGACCAGGCCAACAACCGGGGCTATTCCCGCTTGACAGACGGCGACACGCGCAGCTTCTGGAAGAGCAATCCGTACCTCGACCACCATTTCACCGGGGAAGACAATGCGCTTCATCCACAGTGGGTCGTGCTCGACCTGCGCCAGATCGGGCCGGTCAACGCGATCCGTCTGCTGTGGGGAACGCCTTACGCCACCGCATACTTCATAGAACAGTACACCGGGTCGGACCCCATCTTTCTCAACGAGCATGAAACGTCGGGCAACCAGGCCAGTCGGTGGGTTCCCTTTGCCGACGGCGCTGTAAAAGCCGGACGTGGAGGCGACGTCACCATTCAGTTCGCCCACCAGCCTATTCCGATTCGATTCCTGCGAATACGGATGACGGCCAGTTCGGAAACCGCCCCAGTTCCTTCCGCAGATGTGCGTGACGGCCTTGGTTACGCTCTGCGCGAAATCTATATCGGTACGCAGAGAGACGGGCGCTTCACAGATCTGCTCAAGCATGGCAGGACCGGAAAAACGCAGACACTAACCTACACCTCGTCGACCGACCCCTGGCACTCCGCGTCCGATCTGGACGCAGATGTCGAACAGCCCGGTTTCGATCTCATCTTTCGCGGCCCCCTCCCGCATGGCCTGCCCGTTATGGTTCCCGTTGCACCTCTCTACGATACGCCGGAAAACGCTGTGGCGGAGATCAAATACCTCAAAGCACGGGGCTACGACGTGAGAAGGGTCGAGATGGGCGAGGAGCCCGATGGCCAGAATATTGCGCCGGAAGACTATGCCGCTCTCTATATGCAGTTCGCCAGGGCGCTCCACGCGGTAGACCCGTCCTTACATTTCGGAGGGCCTGGCTTCCAGACCAATATCTACGACTACGTGACATGGCCCGATGGGCACGGAAATATCTCCTGGTTCAACCGCTTCTTGAAGGCTCTGGAAACCCATGGACAGGGTTCGGACCTGAACTTTTTTTCGTTCGAATGGTATCCCTTCGACAACGTCTGCCAGCCGACCCAATCGCAGCTCGCCGCCGCGCCGGGCCTGCTGGCGGCGCTCCTCGGACGGCTTCAGCAGAGCGGTCTAAAGCCTTCTGTTCCGTGGATCATCTCGGAGTACGGCTACTCTGCCTTCGGGGGGCAGCCGGAGGTAGACATGGCGGGCGCCATCCTCAATGCAGAGATCGTCGCGCAGTTTCTCACACTCGGCGGCAAAGCGGCCTACCTCTACGGCTTCGAGCCTGGCGAACTGATGGACGAAACCACGGACTGCAACTCCTGGGGCAATCTCGCTCTCTTTCAGTCGGACGATCAGGGCCACATTCTCCGTCCGCTGGCGACATATTACGGCGCCCGAATGCTCACGCAGGAGTGGGCGCTACCAGGATCGGGACTGCACACGCTTTTTCCCGCCGACTGTGCCTTGAAGAACACCCTCGGGCAGCCTCTCATCACCGCATACGCCGTTCACCGACCGGATGGGAAGTGGTCCCTCCTCCTCTTGAACAAAGACCCGAAGAAGGCGCATACCGTGCGTATCGAATTCAAGGGGTCGGCGAATCGGCCTCTGATCGGCCTGACCGGCCCGACGACGGAGATCCAATACTCCCCGCAGCAGTATGTCTGGCATCCGAAGGGGAAAAGCGGGTATGCCAATCCCAATCTGCCTCCGGCACAGATTCTGCGTCCAGTCACGCAAAGAAGCGGATCTTTCACTCTGTTACCGTATTCCATCACGGTGTTACGCGGTGCCCCACAGCCCTGACGTTTCACAGTTGATTTGCCTGCACGGTATGAAAATCGGTTTATGCGCGGGCAGGGAAAACTGTCACATCTTGCGAACGTAGGAGTCTAAGAAGAGTGAACCGCCTGATTAGAGGCGTAATCTGATCTTCCCCCGACGGCGAGCCGTACCCAACCATCTATTTTTGAGGAGCGAAAAAAATGCGTAGAACCGCCATGTTTCTTCTGGCTGGATTCGCCCTGGTTTCCTTCTTTTGCATTAGAGAGGCCCGCGCAGCGGATGCAGTCGCGGTGGAGCCGCCATTCGTCACCCCTGGGAAGCCCATTACCCTGAAGTGGTACTTTACCGGCGAAAAAGTCCTGCTCTCCGGGGGACGATTTGGAAAGGGCGTTGTGGTTACGGGAAAGAGTTCCATCTCGGATACCCCACGAGCCACCACCAAGTATACGTTCGATGTCTGGTACAAGATTCCGGCTCCGAAGGTCGAAGTACCCAAAGTCGTCGATCCCAAGGTTGCGGATCCGAAAGCCGTTGATCCCAAAGTCGCGCCGCCGAAGCCTGCAGATCCGAGAGCGGCGGACCCGAAGGCTGCGGAACCGAAGGCTGCGGAACCTAAGGCCGTCGATCCTAAAGTCGTCGATCCTAAAGTCGCGCCGCCAAAGGCCACCGATCCGAAGGTCGCGGAACCTAAGGCCATAGATCCTAAAGTCGCAGATCCCAAAGTCGCTGCCCCTAAAGTCGCGGATCCCAAGGCTGCAGATCAGAAGGCCATCGATCCCAAAGCCGTCGATCCCAAAGTCGTGCCGCCGAAGCCTGCAGACCCGCCTGTAACAGCGCCTAAAGATCCAAAAGCTGTGGATACGAAAGCGGCGGATCCCAAGGTTGTCGATCCAAAAGCTGTGGATCCTAAGCTTGTCGATCCCAAGGCTGCAGAACCGAAGGCTGCAGTGGCTCCTCAGGAGATGATCCTGAAACATGTGCAGTACACCACCTACGCCGAGGTATGGAGTGGTGTCTATCCGCCCATGAAGGCCTATCGGGACCCACACGGTTGGCAACTCAGCATCCTGAATGGGTGGAAACATGATAGCGTCCCGACTGCCGCAGAAGGCAGCGACGGCTTAAACTATTTTCAACAGGAGGATGACAGCGTCGAGCGCCTGGCCGTCGCCATTATTCCCACCAAAAACACGGCGGACGAGGTTCTGAACAAGATCAGCGAAGATGTCTATGGTCACTATCAGAACGCTAAACTCGCGGAACCGGTCGACTTGACTGTCAACTCGGTTCCGGCCAAGCTTCTGACCTTCACCGGAATAGACCTGAGCCATCCCGGTACGCAGACCGCCTCCGTAGTCCTGGTCTTTGTTCGCAACGGACGTTCCTATGTCGTGAGCGCCCGGAGCGCGGCGGCGCACTTCAACGGCAGACGTCCCATCCTGGAAAAACTCGTCCGGAGCTTCGCTTTCAACAAATAGACGCGCTTTCGATGCACACGCAAAATCCCCGTAGGAATCGCTTCCTGCGGGGATTTTGTTACGTCAGGCTGCCTTGAAAACAGGATTTGTGGCCAGTTATGACACTGTCGGCACAAAACACGGATACCGGCGTCATAATTGTGCTGGGAGTTTAGGAGCCGCCAAACTATTATCGCTCCACAATTCCGCCTCGTTTGAGGTCAGAAGGGGCCCGAATGTGGAGCGGTAATTCTTGGGAGTTGCCTTAGTGTTTACGTTGCCCGAAGCGGTAAAGGAAGGGGGTGATGATTGTCCGATACCACCGCACAGTAAGCGTTGACGTGACGTAGAGAGAGCGGACCGGGCAACAGGAAAGGAAGAACATTTGACGCTGACAGGATTGTTGAGCAAACGGACCCTGGAAGAGACGGACTACGTGCAGATAGAAGCGCTGGAGGAGACCTGCAACCGCGCCGAAAACATCCAGATCAAATTCAACTGGGGCATGATGCAGGAGCGGAACGGCTCTTATGAGAGCGACTTCTGTTTTTATGAGCAGGGGCGTCTGATCGGTTACGCACCATTGGATGGCATGGGAGGAACATTCGAGGTAACCGCCGCAGTCCTGCCGTCCTATCGAAACCGGGGCGTGTTCCACGCGCTATACTCGGCCGCCTGCCAGGCAGCGCGCGACTGTCAGGCGCGGGAGCTTCTTCTGGTCAGTTACCCGGCTTCCCCGGACGGCACTGCGGTGGTTCAGCGGCTCGGCCTGCCCTATAAATCCTCCGAATACCGCATGGAAGCGTCCGTGGACACCATTCCGCCCCTGGCCGCAAACCGGTTGACCTTAGAGACGGTCGATGCCGCGAACGTCTCCCTGCTTTCGCAACTGCTGGCCATAAGCTTTGGTGAATCGGGGGGGCGGGGGGAGGATTCGCTGCTTCGAGAGTTGGAGAGCGCGAACAAGCGCTATTTTCTGGCAAAGCTGGGAAATACGGTGATCGGCCAGATCGGTGTTATCGTGGAGAACCAGAGCGTCTACATTCGTGGGGTCGGTATCGCCCCGGAATGGCGGCGGCACGGGTATGGTCGCCAGCTGCTGGCCACAACCGTCCGGCAGTTGTTGGCGGAGGGAGTGACACACTTCGCGCTGGATGTCGCCACCGACAACCGTCAGGCCCTCGCACTCTACGAGGCGTGCGGCTTTCAGGAGACCACCGCCTACGACTACCACGTGGTACCGCTGTGATTGCCCGTGATGTCTCCATCGACGATCTCTTCTCCGCAGCTTCAAGTTCAACAAAGAGCCATGCGTAGACACGCAACGGCCACAAACGCAAAATCCCTGCCGGAAGTCGATTTCCGGCGGGGACTTTGCTTCGTCAGCCTTCCTCTCACGAGGCGGCGGACCGCACCGTGTTTCGATCATTCAGAGCACGGATCAGCTCGCTGGCCTGAACCTGGTTCAGCGCGTCCAGCCCCTCGATCCCGAACCGTTGTCGCGCGAGTGCATCGGCGTCTCGATCTCCCCGACGGCAGAGGCTGCGGATCGCATCGGCCTGCGCTTCGGTCCGCAGACCGGTCGACGTCGCTTTTGGATCGGTGCTATTGGAGGCAGACCGCGCGCCGGTCGGACGGGCTGGTACACTGCCGTTGGCGATACGGAGCGCCGCAGGTCGTTCCGGCCGCGTCGGTCGGGCCATGGGAACGGAATAGCCGCGTTCGGGAGCGCCATCGACCGCGTCCTCTTCGCCAAGCTCTTCAAACGCCGTCACCCCTACGTTGACCGAGTCGCGCAAGGCCCGGGCCTTGGCTCTGGTTTCCGCCATACGGATGAGGCAGGTGAGCATGATAGGCGCGACATTATTGGGCGCTGCATCCCCTATGCCGGTGAAGGTGCGCTCCACCCCTTCTTTTTCGAGCACGACCGTCGCGAGGCAGATGGCGACCCGATAGTTGTTCTCGTCGGGAACCTGAATCAGTTCGGTTCGAATAGATTTGAGGCCGTTCTGATGCGCCAGATCCAACAGTCCCGCGTACAGCACGAAAGCCCGCCCCTGTCGCTCGACGATGAATTCCTTTTTCATGCAAAATCTCCCTGGCACGTCTCCTGCAGGAGCGCGCCCAGAATGGCCTCCAACACCGCGCATTCGAGGCCGAAAAGTCAATTCTTGAGGCTGTCTGCTGCTTCTGCATTACGCCTATTATACCATTATAGTAGACTAGTGTCAATGCTAACATGTACCATTTTGACTTTTCTTGACTTTTTTTTGCCTGTCGGGGAGTTGTAAACAGCGGCAACAAGTAACAGAGAGTTACATATAAGCGTATTTTTGTCTACTTCTTGCGACTTGACAGCCCTGCGATATATGTGATAGACTGCCCTCCGTTCGTCAGGGAACTCGCCTGCGAACCGTTTGCGCTGGCCTTTGCAAAGCAGTCACTGGAGGTTCTTCAACCAAACAGGCATCCGATCGGTGTCTAAGTCGGAATGGAAAGGAGGACAATTTGTCCCTCGCATCCACTGTCCGTCTGCGGCTTCTCCTCGCAGGGGGAGCTGGAATCAGCCTTATGATTCTGGCGCATCCTCTGCTCGGTTCGCCCCAGGCTCCGGACAGCCAGCGTAGTCCAAGTTCTTCAGAAGCGGCCTCGACCGCCGCCTCCGCAAGGAAACTCGTTCTGCGTGAGCCGATTCCTTATACCACCTTAAGGAAGGCGACGTCCCAACTGCGTAGCGGTACAAGTCGCACCGTACAGAACGGCACGACCGGCGAAAAAGAGTCCACCTATCAGGTCTACACACGACCCGATGGCATCGAACTCCGCCGGGAAGTCATTCATACACGCATTCTCAAGCATACCAAACCGGAGATCATCGAAGAGGGCCGTCAAGTCTCGCTGCCCTCGCGAGGATATTTTTCCGGGAGGCGGTTGGTGACCATGGTCGCCACCACCTACGATCCGTACCACTGCGGCGGATCCGGGTCAGGGCGCACGTTTACGGGGTTGAAAGGCGGCTATGGTGTCGTAGCTGTCGACCCGCGTTTCGTGCCGCTGGGCACCCGACTGTTCATCGAGGGCTACGGTTACGCGGTCGCCGCCGACACAGGCGGTGCGATCAAGGGTAACCGGATCGACCTCGGCATCGATTCTCAGCACGACGCAAAGGGCGTTCAGAACATGAAGGCCGTGCGCGTCCACATTCTGGATTAGGGAGGAGGAGCGAAGCGCGGCATTTACGCGGTCGTTCTTCGCACCTCTTATGATTGACCCTACTTCACCCAAACAGGCCAGCGACCTCCTCCGGGAGCACGGAATCCGCGCCCAGAAGCGGCTCGGACAGAACTTCCTCTGTGACCGCAACATTCTCGACAAGATCGTTCGGGCGGCGAACCTCTCGCCCGACGATCCTGTCGTGGAAATCGGCCCCGGACTAGGAGGTTTGACCCTTGCCCTCTCCCGCGCTGCCGCCTCCGTCACTGCCGTCGAGATCGACCTCCACCTCGAACCGATCCTCACCGAAACGCTCCGAGACTCTCCCAATGTGACCGTCGTCTATGCCGACTTCTTAAAGCTGGACCTGGAAGCGCTGTTCACGACCGCGTTCGGGGATCGTCAGGGCGTCGTCGTCGCCAACATCCCCTACTACATCACCTCGCCTCTTCTCGAAATCCTACTGACCAACAAACGCTTTATCAAGCGCATAGTGCTGCTCGTACAGAACGAGTTCGCGCAACGCGCCGTGGCCAAAGCCGGCTCCGACGCCTGCGGGTCGATGTCGCTCTACGTGCAGTATCATGCGAAGGTGGAGCTCTGCGGCATCGTGCCTCCCACCGTCTTCCTGCCCTCCCCGGAAGTCACGTCCGCCATCCTCGCACTCGACCCTGTCCTACCGGGAACCGTAGCCGTCGAGAACGAAGAGCGTATGTTCCACCTCATCCGTGCCGCATTTGGCCAACGCCGCAAAACCCTCTTAAACGCCCTCATGCGCGCTCCCGCCTCCTACGACCTCGGCTTCACCGTCAACGACCGTGAACGCGCCGAGGCGCTTCTTGCCCGCGCCGGTATCGATGGCACCCGCCGAGGCGAAACCCTCAGCCTCGAAGAGTTCGTCCGCATCTCCGCCGCCTTCGAAAACCCGGTTACTCCTTCCTGACAAAATCTGGACGAACCACCGTTAAACCGGGCGAAAATATTTATTGACAAATGGGCAGCCGCTACGTTATACTGCCAATGATACAGGTTAGTGATTCGACTCCCTATTTGAGGAGAAGCAGGCCTGTTCTTCCTGCACGATCAATTGCCCTCTGTTTTGAAGAAATCCGGATGAGCAGCGCTCTCCGTTTCTATAGATGTCGTCCCCTTCGAGGGACGATAGGCAAGAGAACATGAAAATGACGGAACCCAAAGGCGGGTTTACAGGCAGCCGGCGATCCTCCTCTCATTCGCCCTGCCCCGTACAGGAACTGTTTCTGTATGGCTCTCCCCTCCTCGCGAAATCTCCGTTCCGTTGACTACGCTCTCCTGTCCACCTGTCTCACTCCTTTTTCGGGAGGGAGACCCGCCTTTCTTTGTCGATTCTTAGGAGGTAGGTATGTACACTCACGGAAGAAGAGGTTTTACGCTGATAGAGCTTCTGGTAGTCATCGCGATCACCGCGATACTTGCTGCTAGCGAGTACCCCGACTTTGCGCTGGCGCGCGATACTGCGCGCGCCACCCAGTGCCTGAGCAATGAACGGCAGGTGGGTCTGGGCTTTATGATGTATGCGCAGGACTACGACGAAAAATTTCCGATGTCGCGTCAGGCCTTCAGTGCCAACGACAGCGGGACACGCACCAATCCCTGGCCCGTGTTGATCTATCCCTATCTGAAGAACATAGCCGTCCTGGCGTGTCCGTCGGACACGACTGCGGCCGACATCGACGGCACATCGTGGGCGGCTTGGTGTCCGGCAGGCGTCCTGACCAGTGTGGGCGGCAAACTGCGGGACCGCCACGACCGCAGCATCGCCGTTGTGGCGGGACCCCTGGAGAGCTTGCCGGTTGGACCGGCGCCTGGCGGCGTGATGAGCAGTAACTGGGGGGCATCCTTCGCGGAGATCGACAAACCTGCCGGCATGATCATGGCGTTCGAACGGTACGATACCGCGTCGTTCTGCTATCCCAGCGCCGTGCATCTGCGCAACTGCAACGACTTCCTCTCCGACCTCAACGGCGGCGTCGGCGGAGCCTGTCCCGATACGGGCGGCGCGCACTACCTCCCCTCGATCGTACCAGGTCTGAACGTTCAAGTCGCCGCCGAAAGTGCGCTCGTTCGCTCTACAGGGAGACCCACGATGGAGACAGCGTTTCACCAGGGTGGTCTGAACTGCATATTCTGTGACGGGCATTCCAAATGGAAGAAGTATAAACAGACCTACTCCACACGCGGCAATCTGGTCGAGTGGTCGATGTGGGATCGGCGGCTCTCGCCGTAATCGAGGCACACTCTTCGTCCCGAACGTCTCACTGTTTCCGTCGTTCAGGACGAGCGACACAGTGCGGCTTTGCGCCGCAGGAGAGTATGGCAGATGCGTTCCTCCTTTTTACGACAGCCTCTACGCAGAGGGCGGCTGCTCCTCATGGTCGGCCTGCTTTTGAATGTTCTGACGGCGTGCGGCGGGAAGCCGGAAGAGAAATTCTTGCCCGCCGGCTCTGACACCAAACCGGATGCCACCGGGCAGCCTCAGAATATCAAACAAGGCACAACCCCGGGCGGCGGATAGCCGCGCCTACGTATCGCCGCTTACGTTGGCATCTCCCTTCGACGGAGCGCAGATTTCTGCGCTCCGTCGTCATGACGCGGAAAGCATCCAGCCTCCTCCTTCCAAAGTCGCAACAGTCGGCAACACATCGCACGACGCTTGACGTAGTGCGTCGTTTATGCTATTAGGAAGGGACAATCCAGTATCCGCATCAACCGACAGTGGCGCATATGCTCTGAGTGGCCAGACGATTCCCCTACACCGTTCAACATCGAAATAGTTGACTATCACTAACGAAGGAAACACGATGTCCCCAACTGAAAAACGTCCCATTTATCCCATTCACCCCGGCGCGATCCTGGCAGACGAGTTGGTGGAGCTTCAAATGTCTCCCGCAGAGTTGGCCCGCGAACTGCATGTTCCATCGAACCGGCTTTATCAACTTATCGCTGGCAAACGTGCCATGACCGCTGACACGGCCTTGCGTCTGGAACAGTGGCTAGGCGTGGAAGCTGCCTTTTGGATGAATCTGCAAAAAACCTATGAGCTTGATATTGCCGCCGAGCAGATCGGCGAGGAGATCAAGCGAACCATTCACCGTCACGCTCTGGTTCCCCAGGAACAGACAACAGTCGCATAACGCCAGTAAATACTCCTCAATTAGTTGTCATCGACACCAAAACAGGCAGTGTCATCCGAACACTCAATACTCAGGAGCTGTCCGAATTAATATTTGACAGCGGTAGCGACTGAACTCACTATTCGCTAACGTTCAACCAACCCATCCCTTCCCTTCCTTCAGAACAAAAAGGCGGTTTCCAGAAAAAAGTCCCTTCCTTTGCCCAGTTACATTGACTTCGACGCCGGGATTGTGGTAAATTTCACAGTGCGTCCGAACGACACGAACAGCAGCGGCTCCGCCGCTCTTTTTACCCTCTGCCGACGGAACACAAAACCACTGCCGCGGCGTAGCCTGCGTGGAGGCATCGGGGACAATGAGTAACTATATTCCGCTTCTGGTGATGATACTTCTCGCCGCCACGATTGCCATCGGACTGGTGATCGCCTCTGCCATACTCGGCCCCAAAAAGCCTTCGATTTACAAATCTTCTTCGTATGAATGCGGTATGACTCCGGTCGGCAGCGCTCGCGAGCGGTTCCCCATCAAGTTTTATCTTGTCGCGATGCTGTTTATCGTGTTCGACGTCGAGACGATTTTCCTCTACCCCTGGGCGGTCACCTATCATTCGCTGCCACATGCCGTCAAGGTGTTTGAGTTTTGCGAGATGGCGGTCTTCGTCGCGATTCTTTTCGTAGGCTATAGCTATATCATCGGAAAGAAGGCGCTGGACTGGGACGAGAGCGACACCGGTAAAGTGGGCGATGTCGTCACGCCACAGATGAGAGAGCCGCGTCCGGCGCTGCGCTACGGCAACGAGAACTCCGGCCCCACCAGCATCGCACCGCCGACCCTCGCACCTCGTCTGCCTGCCTATGGAGCGACCTCGCAGGAGCAGGCGATACCGCTGGTCGAGCGCGATATGAAACCGCTGAGAGGGACGCGTTAACATGGCCGATACCACGCTCCAAAATGCCACCGACAACGAGATTCTTGAACTGCAAAAGATACGCGCCGCGTTCCCGGACGCTGTGCTGAACGTCAACGAGTTTCGCAGTGATACCCGCATCATGATACGGCGCGAGCGCATTGTCGACGTCTGCCGCCTGCTGCGCGACGATCCCGAACTTCAGTTCAATTTCTTTTCTGAGTGTCTGGGTGTCGACTATCTCGACTACCGGGAAGACTACCGTTTCGAAGTTGTCTACAATCTCTACTCCATGCCCTACAAGAAGAACGGGACGATTCACGGCACCGGGCGGCGGCTCTTTCTGAAGGTTCCTGTGCCGGAAGAGGATGCCGTAGTGCCGAGCGTGACCGAGATCTATTCCGGTGCAAACTTCCCGGAGCGTGAGATCTTCGATATGTTCGGCATTCATTTTAGCGGCCACCCAGACCTGCGGCGCATCCTGATGTCGGAGGACTGGGTCGGCCATCCGCAACGCAAAGACTATCCGTTGGGCGGCGAGCGTGTGCAGTTCCCGGGCGGCAAGGTCGGCCCGGCGGTCTCGGAAGTACCGGTGCAGCATCCCGGAGAGTCGTTTACTGGGCCGACTAGCGACCGAATGGGCGAGAACAGGCCTCGTTAAGGTTTAAGAGAGAAGTGCCATGGCAATCGATAATACGCACGAACTGAATAGTCCTCATAGTCCTTCCGCGAGCCTCGGAACCGGTGTGGAAGTGGATGTCCTCGACGACTCCACGATGGTCGTCAATATGGGTCCACAGCACCCCAGCACCCACGGAGTGCTGCGCGTCGTGCTCGAACTCGACGGCGAAGTGATCGTTCGGGCCACGCCCCATATCGGTTACGTCCATACGGGCATCGAGAAAGAGCTGGAGTACCAGACGTATATGAAGGGGGTCACGCTGACGGACCGCATCGACTATGTGGCCTCGCTGCTGGAAAACGCCGCCTTCTCGCTCTCCGTGGAGAAACTGCTCGATGTCGCGCCTCCGCCGCGTGGTCAGGTGCTCCGGGTGCTGCTCATGGAGTTGGAGCGACTGGCCTCGCATCTGGTCTGGCTCGGTACGCATGTGCTCGACCTCGGCGGCATGACGGTCTACTTCTACGCCTTCTCACAGCGTGAAAAAATTCTGGAACTCAAAGAGATGATGTCAGGGGTCCGCATGATGACCTCCTGGATCGTACCGGGCGGGCTGCGCGGCGATGCGCCGGAAGGCTGGTTCGAGCGTGTCAAGACCTTCGCCGATGAGTTTCCCCGCGCCCTGCAAGAGATGGAGAACCTGCTCAGCGCCAACCCGATCTTTCGGGAGCGCACCCAGGGCGTCGGGATCCTGACGACGGAAGACTGCCTGCAGATCGGCGTCAGCGGCGCCTGTTTGCGGGCCACGGGTGCGGAGATCGATATCCGCAAGTCCGCACCCTACAGTGGCTACGAAAACTTCAAGTTCGCGATTCCGGTCGGCGAGTATGGCGATGTCTACGACCGTTACCGGGTGCGCATCGCGGAGATGTATCAGAGCCGCGAGATCATCAAGCAGTGCCTGGAAAATATGCCCGATGGCCCGATCAACATCAGCGACCGCAAGATCGTGCCGCCGCCGCGTATCGAACTCGACAACAGCATGGAAGCCGTCATCCACCACTTCAAGTTGTGGACAGAAGGGTTCCATCCGCCCGTCGGTGAGGCCTACGTCCCGATCGAGTCCGGCAAGGGAGAGATGGGCTTCTACATCGTGAGCGACGGCACCAACCGTCCCTATCGCGCCCATCAGCGTCCCGCCTGTTTTATGAACCTGCAGGCCCTCTCCAAACTCTGTGAGGGCCGCGTCATCGCCGATGTCGTCGCGATCATCGGGAGCATCGATATTATTCTCGGCGAGATAGACCGCTAGAGGCCACCGCATGTCACCATCCAACAATCTGACCGAACGTCCCCGTGAGCCGAAACCGGCTCCAGACAGAGAGCGGCGCTTCTCGGCGCAGTCCATCGCCGAGTTGGAAGAGATCGTCACGCACTATCCGGAGCGAAAAGCCGCGTGCCTGCCCGCCCTCTGGATCGCGCAGCGCGAGTATGGCGGCTACCTGACGACGAGCGCCATCCAGGAAGTCGCCGACTATCTGGGCCTGTCGTATGCCGAAGTCGAGGGGGTCGCGACCTTCTACACGATGTACAACCTGCGTCCGCGCGGGCGGCATCATCTGGAGGTCTGCACCTGTCTCACCTGCGCTGTGCTGGGCGCTTACGACATCGTCCATAAGCTGGAGCACGAGTTGGGCGTCGGGATAGGCCAGACGACGGCGGACGGCGAGTTTACGCTCTCCGAAGCGGAGTGCCTGAACTTCTGCGGCGCGGCGACGGTCGTGCAGGTCGGCGATCGCTACTTTACGCATATCACATCTGAAAACGTGATGGGCCTTATCGACGAGTTGCGTCGCAGTGAGAACTATACGCCCGCCAAACTCGCCGATGCTATTGTGAAGATACTTATTCCTGGGTCCGGCGAGAGCGGCGGAGGCAGCTCCGACAAGGAGGCCCTGCAGGGCGCTCCCGGCCCAATGCTCTGAAAGAGGTCTGAAGACAGTGGGAATTGTCAATCTGTTATTTAAGAATAGACTGGTCCCGAACATCGAGGAGATCGAAGTCTACGAGGCCCACGGCGGCTATGTGGGACTGCGGCGCGCTGCCGGTATGGAGCGTCAGGCCGTCATCGATGAGATCAAAGCTTCCGGTCTGCGCGGGCGCGGCGGCGCGGGGTTCCCGACATGGATCAAGTGGAACGGCCTGCCGAAGAACTACGATGCGCCCCACTATGTGATCTGCAATGCCGACGAGGGCGAGCCCGGCACCTATAAAGACCGCGAACTGATGTTGAAGATGGCGCATACGCTGGTCGAAGGCGTCATCCTTGCAGGCTACGCGACTCACAGCAAGAAGGGCTACATCTATATTCGCGGTGAGTATGTCGAAGTCGCGTGGCAGGTCCGCAAAGCCATCGATCAGGCGTACAAAAAAGGCTATCTCGGCAAGAATATCCTGGGCGTCGAGGGATTCGATTTCGACTGCTACATTCATCTCGGCGCGGGCAGCTATGAGTGCGGCGAAGAGTCGGCCTTGATGAGCAGCCTGATGGGCGAGCGCGGCAACCCGCGCCTCAAGTTCCCGCATGCGCCCCTGCCGACCGTGCAAGGTATCTGGAAGGCGCCTACCCTCGTCAATAACGTCGAGTCGTTCTGTGCGGCGACTGCAGTCATGACGATCGGCGGGGAGGAGTACGCGAAGCTTGGCACCGAGAAGAGCAAGGGCACGAAGATCATGTCGGTGAGCGGGCATGTCGCCCGTCCCGCCAACTACGAGATCGAGCTCGGTACGCCGTTGCTGGAGCTGCTGCGCGAAGCCGGAGGCGTTACGGGCGGCCAGTTGAAAGCGGTCATCCCCGGAGGCTCCTCGGTGCAGATCGTGCCTGCAGACCGGCTCGACAAGATCAACCTCGACTATGAGAGCTGCGGTGCGAACGGCACACTGCTCGGCTCCGGCGGCTTCATGGTGTTCAACGACCGCACCGACATCGTGCTGCTGATGAAGCGCACCTCCGAGTTCTACGCCCATGAGTCGTGCGGGAAATGCACCCCCTGTCGGGAAGGCACCCGCTGGCTCTACAAGATTCTGGATCGAATCACGTCTGGCAACGGACAGCCGGGCGACGTGGAGCTGCTGCTCGATGTCTGCTCGCAGATCGACGGGCGCTCTTACTGCGGGCTCGGGGATGCGGCTTGCTGGCCCATCGTCGGCGCGATCAAATCGTTCCGGCCCGAGTTCGAATACTGGATCAAGAACAAGCGTTCTCCCATCGGGGAAAACGCTCTGCCGCCGACACCGGAACGGGTCAATCCGCTCCTGACGCTGACTGCGGCCTGAACGCCTCTCCTTTGATAAGGTGGTTGATGAAACTATGTCCGATAACAGACTGACACAAACTGAACAGTCGCTAAATCTGCCTTCCGAAAAGCGTGTGAAGATCAAGATCAACGGTATCCAGGTGGAGGTTCCGAGCGGCGAGAATATTATCGAGGCGGCACGGCGCGTCGGCACGGAAATCCCGTTCTTCTGCTATCACGCGCGCCTGTCGAAGGGCGATGCTGCGAACTGCCGCATGTGCCTCGTGGAGGTCTCGACGACCGCGCCCGACGGCACCGTTCGCAAGATGCCCAAACCGCAGGCCGCCTGCACGATGCCCGCCGCCGAAGGTATGGTCATCGAGACGGAGACGCCCGCGCTGGTCAAAGACCGTAAGGGTGTGCTGGAGCTGCTGCTCATCAACCATCCGCTCGACTGCCCGGTCTGCG
This sequence comes from Chthonomonadales bacterium, assembly GCA_038217285.1. Lineage (GTDB taxonomy): Bacteria > Armatimonadota > Chthonomonadetes > Chthonomonadales > Chthonomonadaceae > JANXLO01. The sequence continues at coordinate 13,274 of JBBQPO010000021.1, read as the reverse complement.
ACCGGGGCGGAGAGTGCCCGCTTCAGAACAATACCCTCTTCTATGGCCCGCCGACCAGCCGCTATATCGAGGAGAAACGGCATTTCCCGAAAGCCTATCCGCTCTCCGAATTCGTCGTCTTCGACCGCGAGCGGTGCATCCACTGCGCGCGATGCACACGCTTTACGGAAGACATCAGCGGGGATGCGCAACTCGGCTTCCTGAAGCGCGGCGCGGATATGGAAGTCGGAACCTTCGCGCAGACCAGCTTCATCAGCAAGTTCAGCGGCAACGTCATCGAGCTGTGCCCGGTCGGAGCGCTGTTGTCCCGCACGTATCGATTCAAGGCTCGCCCCTGGGATCTGTTGACCCAGCGCTCCATCTGTTCGCAGTGCTCCAACGGCTGCAACATCAAACTCGACTATCGGGTCAACCAGTTGCAGCGCGTCAACGCCCGACTCAACGAAGCCGTCAATGAAGAGTGGACATGCGATAAGGGCAAATTCGGGCACGAGTATGTCTCCTCTCCCGAACGCCTCCAGACGCCGATGCACAAGCGCGACGGCGAATGGGTGGCGGTAGACTGGACCGAGGCGTACCGAATTCTCGTCGGTCGCCTCAAAACCTCCGGCGTGAGCGTCGCCGGTATCGGCGGTGCGAAGGCGACGAACGAGGACAACTTCGCCTTTCAGAAGCTGTTCCGTCAGGTGCTGCGCAGCCCCAATCTCGACCACCGGATGGGCCGTTATCAGGGACCGACCAACAGCCTTATGCACAACCGCTTCGGGTATCACACTATGGGCAACGCGATTGCGGATCTGGAAAACATGCAGACTCTGCTGGTTCTCGGCGCGGATCTGCAGGACGAGCAGCCGATGCTGTTCCTGCGCATACGCAAGGCCTGGCGGTTCAAGAGCGCGACCGTTGTCTATGCCAACGACCATGCCACCTCCGAGACGACCAATGTGAGCGATTTCGCCGCCGCCAATCTTATCTACAAACCCGGCTCCGAGATCGCCCTGCTGCACGGCCTGCTGAACGTGCTGATCACTGAGAACCTGCTGCCCGAGAACCCGGCCCTCGATCTGACCGCCTTGAAACGCAGTCTCGTGGAGTGGACCCCGGAGCGCACCGAGCAGGAGACCGGAATCCCAGCGAGCGAGATCACCGTCGCCGCGCGCCTTCTGCAGCACAGCCCGACCGCCATCATCGTCGGCAAAACGGTCACGGAGCATGCCTCCTATCCCGACATCGTCGCCGCGCTGGGCAATCTGGTCACCCTGACCGGCAACATCGGCAACCTCAACGTGCCGGGCTTGGAAGTCAACTCCCAGGGCGCGGCAGACATGGGTGTTCTACCGGATGTCGGCCCCGGTTATGTCCCGACCGCCGAAACCGGCATGTCCACCCATCAGATTCTGGAATCGGCGGCGGACCGGATGCTGCAGACGCTTTGGATCGTGGGAGCCGACGTAGTCAACGACTACTGCGATCCCGAGTTGGCGCGGCGGGCCGTAGAGAACTGCCCCTTTGTCGTCGTCAACGACCTCTTTATGACCGACACAGCCCGCCTGGCCGATCTGATCCTGCCGATCGCCAGCGTCGCCGAAAAAGACGGAACCTACACAAACTGCGAGCGTCGTGTGCAGCGCATCTATCGGGCCTTCGATCTGGCCCCCGACATCAAACCCGACTGGCTGATCTTTACCGAGGTCGCGGCGCAGATGGGCGGCGAAGCCAACTACTTCTCGGCCCGCGACATTCTACGCGACATCGGCGAAAAGGTGCCGCACTATGCCGGTATCACGCCCAAAACTCTGGGCGAATCGGGTGTGCGCTGGAACTACCCCGCAACAGAGCCGAAGCCTGCGGCCATCGTTCCGGTGACCTATACCGCGCCCGTGCGTGAAACTCTGAGCGTCTGACAGGAACTGACATGTTCGACGATTTGACCCACTACAATTTTTCTCTCCCGAGCGAGTGGCACGGCGTCTCCCTGCCGCTCCTGGTTCCCTATGTCGCCATCGTCTGTTTCCTGGGGTTCTCACTCGGCCTCGTGCCCCTGCTCGTCTGGATGGAACGCACGGTCATCGCGTTTATTCAGGACCGTATCGGGCCGAACCGGGTCGGGCCACGCGGACTCTTTCAGACCGTCGCCGACAGTATCAAACTGTTTTTCAAAGAGGAGATCCGTCCTAAGAGCGTCGATGTGCGCATCTACTATCTGGCTCCGGTCCTGGCGGCGTTCACGGCTCTGGCCGGAAGCGCGGTCCTCCCGTGGCAGTTCATTCCCTTCCACGATGCGGCCGGACGGATCTTCTCTGTTCCGTTTACCGTCGGAGATGTCAACATCGGCCTGCTCTACATTCTGGCGATGTCGTCGCTGCAGGTGTACGGAGTCGTCCTGGCCGGATGGTCGTCCAACAACAAGTACTCTCTCCTCGGCGGACTGCGCGCCGCCGCCCAGCTTATCAGTTACGAGCTTTCGATGGGTCTCGCGCTGCTGTGCGTCATCGTGCTGGCGGGCTCTCTCAAACTGTCCGACATCGTGCAGGCGCAGAACATCAAGCCGTTCGGCATAGAGTCGCTGCCCGACATCCTTAAGGGCAGCTTTTTCTCCTGGTTCTGGCTTGGCAGCCTCGGTGTGCCGGTCGTTCTCTACACCATCGCCATGATCGCGGAGACGAACCGGGCTCCCTTCGACCTGCCGGAAGCCGAATCCGAACTGGTCGCCGGATTCCACACCGAATACACCTCGATGAAGTTTGCCATGTTCTTCATGAGCGAATATATCAGTATGTTGACGGTCTGTGGCCTGAACGCGGCGGTGTTCTGGGGCGGGTCGTTGCCTCCGCTCAATATCTGGCCCCTCACGGCGGTTCCGGGCGCGTTCTGGTTCATTTTGAAGATCATGATGGGTATCTTCTTCTATATCTGGCTGCGCGGCACCTTACCCCGGCTGCGCTACGACGCCCTGATGAACCTGGGCTGGAAACGGATGCTGCCGCTGGGCCTCGTCTGGCTCTTTCTGCTGGCGGGTCTGAACCTGCTGCGCGAACCGAACGATGGTCCGGTGCCGCCAAACCCTAACGCGGTTCCGCAGGTCCAGTCAGCGGAAAGGAACTAGCCACTTGATGCTGACAGCGTCTTATATTTTGTTCTGGATACTGGCTCTGATCGGGATCGGGTCGGCCCTCATGGTCGTACTCGCCCGCAACCCGGTGCGGAGCGCGCTCTTTCTGGTCGTGACTTTTCTGACGGTCGCAGTGCTCTACATCACGCTCTCCGCGCAGTTTCTAGCGGCGGTACAGGTCATGGTCTACGCCGGAGCGATCATGGTGCTGTTCCTGTTTGTCATCATGCTGCTGAACCTGAGTGCGCCGGAGGCGTTAAAAGAGCGAGGCACCATTCAGCGGCCCATCGCCCTGATACTGGGGGCGATGTTCATTACTGCGCTCATCTTCTCACAGGCGCTGCTGGAGATGCCGACCAAAGCGGCCCATGCTGAGGAGATCGCGAACCTGGGAACGGTGCAGACTATCGGCCTCTCCCTGTACAACCCGAACCTGCCCTGGCTGTTTCCCTTCGAGATCACGTCGATTCTGCTGCTCATCGCCGTGATTGGCGCTATCGTTCTGGCGAAGCGGAAACTGGATTAAGACGGAGAGATCATGGTTCCAACCCATTTCTATCTTGTACTGGCGGGCATACTGTTCACCATCGGCGTAATCGGGGTGCTGGTCAAGCGCAATCCCATCGTCATTTTCATGTGTATCGAGCTCATGCTGAACGCCGCCAATCTTACTTTCGTCGCCCTGGGCCGCCATTTCGGGCAGACCAATGGGCAGATGTATGTCGTGTTCGCGCTGGCTGTCGCCGCCGCCGAAGTTTCGGTTGGCCTCGGGATCATCGTCATGATGTTCCGCCAGAAGGAGACCATCGACATCGACGAAGTGCATCTGCTGAAGTACTGAATCAGGAGCCTTGCTTATGCTCTCTTTCGCCTGGCTGATCGTGTGGCTGCCCCTCCTGGGTTTCGCCCACAACGCCTTCGCCGGATTTCTCTATAAGAACCCGAAAACGGCCAAGAACGCGGTGTCGTTCGTCGCGCCTTGCGTGGTGTTCGCCTCGTTTCTGATGGCGCTTATCGTGCTGCCATCGGTCATGGGTTCGCCGGATCATCGCGCCTACGCGCCGCTGCTGCCGTTCGCGTCGCCCGACGCTCCCTGGATCAAGTTCGGTGGGTTTCAGGTCAACTTCGCCCTGCTGCTCGATCCGCTCTCGCTGCTCATGACGCTGATCGTGACCGGGGTCGGCGGCCTGATCCATATCTACGCCACCTCCTATATGGCGGAAGATCGGGAGTTCAACCGCTTCTTTACGTATTTCAACCTGTTCATCTTCATGATGCTGCTGCTGGTTCTTGCGGAGAACTTCCTGCTCATGTTCGTCGGGTGGGAAGGCGTGGGCACCTGCTCCTATCTGCTGATCAGTTTTTGGTACACCGATGTGGCGAACGCCAGAGCGGGCAACAAGGCGTTTATCGTGAACCGCATCGGGGATCTCGGCTTCGTGCTCGGCATGGCGGCGGTCTGGAGCGTCTTCGGAACGCTCTCTTTCTTCACATCGCACGGCACCGGCGTCATGCAGTTGGCCGCACAGCATCACGACGTTCTGGGTCACAGCCTCGGCGATCTACAACTCTGGTTCGCGCCGGCCCTCACGACCATCTGCATTCTGCTGTTCATCGGAGCCATCGGCAAGTCGGCGCAGATACCGCTGTTCGTCTGGCTGCCGGACGCGATGGCAGGCCCCACCCCCGTCTCCGCCCTGATTCACGCTGCAACGATGGTGACGGCGGGCGTGGTGATGCTGACGCGGTGCTCCTGGCTCTTCGTACAGTCTACGATGGCTCTGCAGATCGTCGCCTGGATCGGGCTGGCGACCGCTGTGCTGGGCGCGACCATCGGACTAGTGCAGACCGATATCAAGCGCGTTCTCGCCTTCTCCACCATTTCGCAACTGGGCTATATGTTCCTTGCCTGCGGCGTCGGCAACTTCAAGGCCGCGATGTTCCATGTCACGACCCATGCCTTCTTCAAAGCCCTGCTCTTCCTCGGCTCCGGTGCGGTTATCCATTCGATGCACGGCCAGCAGGATATGAACAAGATGGGCGGCTTGAAGAGAATGCTCCCCAAAACCTGGATGCTCATGGCTATCGGCACTTACGCAATCGCGGGTTTCCCACTGATGTCCGGCTTCTGGAGTAAGGACGCGATTCTCGACAGCGCCTTCGGTTCGCCCTGGGGCTCCGGCCCCATCCTCTATGTCGTTGGACTGGGCACGGCCTTTCTCACAGCGTTCTACATGAACCGCATGATGTGGAAGACCTTCTATACCGAGCAGCGGTTCGAAGACGGCAAACTGCCGAACCTGAACCACAGCAACGAAGAGCACCACGAAGAGATCGCCTCGGGCACAGTTCACGAGTCGCCGCCGACCATGCTGCTGCCGCTCTACGTGCTCGCCTTTCTGTCCTGCGTAGGGGGAGTTGTCCTCTACTTTACGCTGGGAAACTTTCTGGACAGCTCCGTCGCGCCTCTGTCGCTCGGCGGTCTGGAAGAGGGCAAAGGCCCATTCGGCAGCGTTGCGGTCGGCTATATCGTCTCTTCCCTTATCGCCATCGCCGGGCTTGCGGCTGCGGCTGCGGTCTACAAACAGCGCGCCGAAACGGGTGAGCTTCTGGACCCGGCTCTGAAGCCGCGCAATCCGCTCTATCGGATTCTGGTGGCGAACTGGGGCTTCGATGCGGTGTACGAGGCGATCTTCGTTCGGTTCGCGGGACGGTTCACGACTTCGATACTCTGGCGTACCATCGACTCGGGTCTGATCGACGGCACGGTGAACGGACTGGCGAAGCTCGTGAGCGGACTTAGCCATGTCGGTCGCCTCGTTCAGACCGGCTACGTTCGCAACTACGCGCTTGGAATGCTTGTCGGCGTGGTCGTCATTGTTCTGGGTCTGCTCGCCACATGGCAGAGCCTGATCTCTCACTGACACGAATCTTCAGGAAAAATGATGCCAACCTCCGGGATACCCAACTTACTGAGTTTGCTGACGTTCCTCCCTCTGCTGGGAGCGATCGTCGTGATGTGCCTGCCACGTCCCCGAGACCTCTCGACGAAGGCGACCGCGCTTCAGGACAAGACGAAACCGGTCTATGAGGACTCGGCCCGTCTGCTGGTTACCTGGACGGCGCTGGGTTTCACCCTGCTTACGTTTCTGATCGCCGTCGGTATTTTCGGGCTTTTCGACAGCCACTATATCCATGCCGGTACCAGAAACATGCAGTTCATCGAGAATGTCGACTGGATCAGTATGGGCAGTCTGCACATCCGTTATCACATGGGTGTGGACGGCATCAGCCTGCTGCTCATCGTCCTGACGACGCTGCTGATGACGCTGGTCACGCTGTTCTCCTTCTCGGTGAAGGACCGCATCAAAGAGTTCATGGTCTTTCTGCTGCTGCTGGAGACTGGGCTGATCGGGGTGTTCTGCGCCCTGGATCTGGTGCTGTTCTACTTCTTCTGGGAAGCCATGCTGATTCCGATGTATTTCCTGCTCGGTATCTTCGGCAGCGCGAACCGTCAGGCCGCCGCCCTGAAGTTCTTTCTGTATACCTTTGCGGGCAGTATCTTCATGCTCGTGGCGATCATCGGCATCTATCAGGTCGCGGGATCCTTCGATGTCGTGGCGCTCTCGGATATAGGGACGCATGCAGGAGAGGCGCTGCGCCATGCCCCACCCCAGACGCTGCTGTGGTTGTTCGCGGCGTTCGCGCTGGCCTTTATGATCAAGGTGCCGATGTTTCCGTTTCACTCGTGGCTGGCCGACACCTATGCGGAAGCGCCGACCGCTGGAAACGTCATCTCGTCGGGCATCATGGTCAAGATGGGCACTTACGGGTTTCTGCGCTTTCTGCTGCCGTTCTTCCCGGCCCAGGCCCATAGCGCCGCGCCGCTCTTCATCGGCCTCGCCATCGTCAGCATCATCTATGGCTCCATGATCGCCGCCGTGCAGACGGACATAAAGCGCCTGCTCGCCTACTCGAGTCTGGCCCACCTCGGCTTCGTGATTCTCGGTATCTTCACCTTTACCCGTATCGGAACGATGGGCGCGGCGCTGCAGAATATCAATCATGGGATCTCGACACCGATGCTGTTTTTCCTGGTCGGTATGCTGGCCGAGCGGGGCGGATCGCGCTGGATCGCCGACTACGGTGGCCTGAAGAAGGTCGTGCCGATGCTGGCGACGATGCTGCTTATCGCAACGCTCTCCAGCCTGGCGGTGCCGTTCTTCAATGGCTTCACCGGTGAGTTCCCCATTCTTTTGGGCAGTTGGATCTCCGGCACCACCAACCAGTTCGGCGGCTACTGGCCGACCGCGCTCGCCGGAACCGGCATGATTCTCTCTGCGGTCTACCTGCTCTGGTGGTATCAGCGCCTGATGCTCGGGGTGGTGAAGAAAGCGGAACTGCGCCGTTTCACGGATCTGACCAGGATGGAGTGGGCCGTGCTTCTGCCCCTGGCAGGCGTCATCTTCTGGTTCGGCCTCGGCAGTCCCTTCTGGACGCAGCGCATGGAGACCGCGATCAATACGCTGGTTCCGGCGAGCACGGAGAGTCTGATCCCGGCTTCGGATGTGCCGGGCTTCCCCAGCACACAGCCCGTCACGGGCATTCTTGAGGACCAGGCACGGGCGAACGCCCTGCACGATACCGGCAGCGGGCGCGATAGCGGCAATCAGGAACGCTCCCGAAGCCGCCGTCCGCGTCGTGCCTACCAACGACCTTCGGGGGATGCCCCGCAACCTGGGGCCAGTCCGGTCGGAGGCGCACCAGCGCCACCAGGACCAGGCGCACCGGCGCCCATTCCTAATCGAGGGGGCAGACTGATACCAGGATCCGGTCGCCTGAACCCCATGCTGCACCAGAAACTGTTTCCGGGTTTGCCTGATCGTCTGCCGCAGGGCGAGGCCTCCCACTCCCGCCTCCAGAGCGCAACGGAGGTTCACGCCTGACATGAACAACTCTTCCAGTATCCATGCGATCCTGCCGATTCTGATCGTCGTGGTCACGGGCATGATCGTGCTTGTGGGCGATGCCTGCCTCGGCTTTTGGCGCCGTTCGAAACTCTTCAGCGCCTCGGTTGCGCTCGTCGGCGTCTTCATCGCCGGCCTATACTCGCTCAGCGCTCTGGCGGAGGGCGGGATCCGGATCGCGTTCAACGGGGCGATCTCCGCCGACGGCTTTTCGCAGGCATGCAACCTGATCCTCCTCCTGGCCGCAGGTCTGGCGATCTTGATCGCGATGACCTATCTGCAAAATCGAAACCTGCATCACGCGGAGTACTACTCCCTGGTCCTGTTCTCGACTTCCGGCGCGATGCTGATGGCCGCAGCCAACGATCTGATCGTTCTGTTCATCGCGGTGGAGATCCTTTCGGTCGCGCTCTACGTGCTGGCAGGCTTCGCACGCACGGAGGAACGCAGTGAAGAGGCCGCGCTCAAGTATTTCCTGCTGGGCGCGTTCGCCGCCGGGTTTTTGCTCTATGGTATTGCGCTGATCTATGGAGGCTCGGCCGGGGCGGCCGCAGGCGGCTCCACGGGGACGGTAGCGGCTGGAACGACGAACCTCACCACCCTTGCCGCCCACCTGTCTACCCTGAACGCCCCTCCGGTGATGCTGCTGCTCGGAGTCGGCTTGCTGCTGGTGGGTCTCGCGTTCAAAGCCGGGTTGGTACCCTTCCACATGTGGACGCCGGACGTCTATCAGGGCGCACCGACGTCTGTGACCGCCTTCATGGCGGCTGCCGCCAAAATCGGCGCCTTTGCGGCGATCCTGCGCGTCTTCAATGCGCTAAGCCCGATAGCGCCCTACTGGTTGGTGATGATCCAGATCCTCGCGGTGATCACGATGTTCGGCGGCAATCTGCTCGCTGTCACGCAGGACAACGTGAAACGTATGTTAGCCTATTCGTCGATCGCGCACGCCGGTTATCTGATGGTCGCTGTGGCGGCCCTGGGGGCGAGCCCGCATGGCTCTGCGGCAAGTTTGCGGGCCGCGCACGACACGGCGATGAGTGGCGCGATCTTCTATCTCCTGGCCTACACGCTGATGACCCTGGGATCGTTCGGCGTTCTGGTCTGGCTGTCGAACCGTGGTAAGGACTACCAGACGATCACCGATCTGAAGGGCCTCTGGTACAACGATCCGGCCGCCGCCTATACGATGCTCATCTTTATCTGCTCGCTGGGGGCTATACCGGGCACGATGGGCTTCATGGGCAAATGGTTTCTGTTTTACGCCTCGATACAGGCCGGACAGACGTGGTTGGCGGTAATCATGGCCGTCACGAGTGTCATATCCCTCGCCTACTATCTGCGTATCGCCGCTACGATGTGTTTTGTGGAGCCGGATTCGCGAGTCGTACCGGAGCGCGCGACCTCCACCGGCGGCGTGTTCGTCGCGGTCGTTATTACCGCATCGCTTTCGCTACTATTCGGCGTCGCGCCGGGCCTGCTTCAGTCGCTGATGACAGCCGCCGCGACCCTGATTCGACCCTGACCTGAGCGCCACTCGCTTGCGAAGCCCTCTTAATTCTGATATGATGACAGGGTAGAGGCTATAGGACTGTCTATCCGATTCCTACAGCCATCCCTCTATAAAGGAGCCTGCCCTGATGAGTTCCGGCTATCGCGGCGATCTTACCGTGCGTGTTCTTGGCGCCATTATCTTTCTCATCGGCATCGGTCTGCTTGGATTCCTGTTCTACCTGGCTTACGGTTTCTTCAAGCTGAATTCGGAGCAGGCGTTAGACCTTGTGTTCACGGGAAACCCGAAACTCGACCCTCCCGCGATGAAGGTCGGTCTGCACTTTGGCTGGGCCGTTTTGAAAATCGCAGCGATGTTCGTGATGGCTATCGCGGGCTCTCTACTGTCGCAAAAAGGGATCAATCTCTACTTCAGCGCCGTCAAAGGGAGTACCGTCAATGTGATGCCTCATGTGAATGCCTCCCCTCCGAACGGCTAGATTTCGAATCCGCTCGCGAACGGCGACATCGTCGATTTCGCGGCAGAGTCCTCGCCTCTTCGCCTCCCGGCGTTGTTGCCGCATAGACAAAAAAATCCCCCTCGCTCCGATCATCTGTCGGAAGGAGGGGGATTTGCAGTTAGCCGCAACGATTAGTTTCTGCTGTACGAGAGGCGATTGTCCAGTCGGACGCCGAGCTGCGTACCTGTCTTCAAGTTGACGTTACTCGGGTTCTTGCCCTTCTGCAGCGCACCGAACAGGTAGCCCGCGCCCGCACCGAGAAGAGTATCTTCGAGAACGTGCTTGCGGCTGGTGAGGATGCCCACCAGCGCTCCTGCTCCCGCTCCATACCCCACGTAGGTCAAGCGGTTCGTCGTATGGCCCTTAGCGGCGACCAGTCGGCCATGCTTGTCTTTCGTGACGCTCTTGTTGTCGAGCGAGATAAGCGAGCCCTGAATGCTGTAGGAGCGCCCGTCCGGCAGAATGACTCTGTTGAACGCAAGATCGAGTATGCCGGGATTCTTATCCTTCTGCGGTACGACCGACCGCACATAGCCGTCGATCTTCGAACCAGCGGGCAACGAGTTGGAGTTCCAGTTGCTGTTGGAACTACTGTCGTCTACCGTCGCGGTAAAGTGATCGCCTTTGTTCGAATTGTTCGAGCTGAGGTCGTCCTGCAGATGCGCGGCGACCACCGTACCCGCACTGAGAGAGACGGTATGAGACTGCGCTTTCACGCTGGCTCCACTGAGTGCGAACACAGCGGCAATGCCGAGCAGTCGGAAAGTGTTATTTGTAGTTTGTGTATTCATCGAATTTTCCTTGTTATCCGCAGAGAAAGTACATCGCCTGAATTTGCAGACCAGACGGACGCATTCGAATCGCGGTTCTACCACGTCTGTAAGACGGGAGGAGAGCAAGTAAGGTTCCCACAGAACGAACAGGAGCAGGACGGAGGACGCTGCTTCGCTACTGGGTGGCGGCTTCGAGGAGTGTGAGAGTCCGGGCGTCCGCATCGAGGCGGCACCGGATACCCAGAGGAATCGTGAGCGGGTTGGGCTCGTGCCCACAGGGAAAGTCGGTGATGACGGGCTTCCCGAGTGCACCGAAATAGTCCTGCCAGAGTGTGTGTGGCGTATTGAGCGGCGGATCGGCTTCCTGCGTGTGCCAACGCGTAATCGTGCCGATAACGAACCCTTTGGCCTGTTCGAGCAGGCCTGCATTCCGGAGCTGCATCAGATCCCGGTCTGCGCGGTAGACCTGTTCGCCTACGTCTTCCAGGAGGACGATCTTGTTCCGAAAGTCCGGCGCATGGTCGCTGCCGCATGCCTGCGCCAGCAGACAGAGACATCCCCCCGTCAACTCCCCCTCGATCTGGCCGCCGCAGACAGTCGTCACCATCGCCGGATCGGCGGGCAGAGTTCCCAAAGCCACCGGGTTTTCGAGCAGTCGCCAGTAGACTTCGAGAGCCGCTGCATTCAGTTTCGGTAAGGCGGTGACCATTGGGCCGTGAAACGTAACCCAGTTGGACCGCTGATTGAGGGCCGTGTGCAGGCTGGTGATGTCGCTATAGCCCACAAAGATCTTGGGATGGTGGGTAAAGCTGTCCCAGGCGATGCGGTCGAAGAGTCGCATCGCGCCGTATCCTCCACGGGCGCAGATCACGGCATGAATGTCCTCGCGCGCCAGCATGGAGTTCAGATCGGCCGCTCGCTGCGCGTCCGTCCCAGCCAGGTAGTCGTTGGACGGATGGCGGGCCAGAACATGGTCTCCCACAACGACCCGATAGCCCCGTCCCTCCAGCAGCGCCACCCCCTGCTCCAGCTCCTCGCGAGGCACAGGGCTTGCCGGAGCCACCACGCCTATGGTATCTCCTGGTCGCAATGCGCACGGTTTCAACATGCTGGCTCCTCAGTTCAGGACAGAAAGAGGTATAAACGTGGGCGAGATCCGCTCTTCCTCCTCGGGATGCTGGGCGACCTCGTGGTAGAGGCTGTCACGTTCGATCGGGATGCGTCCCGCCTCTTCGATCAGCCGGATCATCTGCTTCCGCGTCAGCTGCTGCTTTTTGTTGCCGTGCTCGCCGTCTTTGTACGTGATTTCGTACTCATGTACCGTCCCATCCATGTCGTCTGCACCGTACCAGAGGGCGAGCTGAGTGATCTGCGGTGTGTTCATGATCCAGAACGACTTGATGTGTGCGAAGTTATCGAGCACGAGGCGGGCCACGGCAAGGTTGCGCAGGTCGTCGTAGCCGGTGGGATGCGGCACATGTTCGAGTTCGGTATTTTCGGGATGAAACGAGAGCGGGGTCATGGTGACGAAATGGCGCGTCTCGTCCTGAAGCTCGCGGATTTTGACCAGATGATCAGCACGCTCTTCCAGCGTCTCGATATGCCCGTACAGCATGGTCGCATACTGCGTCAGGCCGACCTTCGCGGCGACGCGCGCCACCTCCATCCACTCTGCCCCGTCGAGTTTGCGCTCAAACAGCTCCTGGTGGACGCGGTCGGAGAGTATCTCGATCCCGCCTCCCGGCAGGGAGTCCAGACCGGCGGCCATCAGTTCGCGCAGCACCTCTTCGAGCGGCTTACCGGCCACCTCCTGAATCTGGACCAGTTCCACCGCCGTGAACGCTTTGATGTGGACGCCCGGCCGTGTCTCCTTCACGGTGTGAAGCAGGTCGAGGTAGTACTGATACGGCAGGCGTGGATCGATGCCACCGACCATGTGGACTTCTGTGATCGGCACATCGAGATGCTCGCGCAGGCGGTTCCGCACCGCCGCCATATCCATCTCATACGGGGCAGGGCCGCCCTTCTTGGCATAGAAGGAGCAGAACTTGCAGAACTTGTTGCAGATGTTGGTGTAGTTGATGTGCTGGTTGCGGACGTAGTAGGCCCGGTCGCCGTGGAGGCGCTCACGGACGATATTCGCGAGGAAACCGACACCCGCGAGATTCGGCGACTGGTAGAGCCGCAGGCCGGCCGCGTAGTCGAGCCGGTCGCCGGCAAGGACGCTGTCGTAGATGTCCATCAGGGGCGCGCCGACGACGCGCTCGGCGCGGCGGCGATCGGCGGTGGCGGCTTCGGCAAATTCGGTGTTACTCATCGGACGGCTCCCTGGTGGGCCCGCGGGCCCGTTCTGCTCGTACCCAGCACATCAGTTCGTGAAAGTTTTCACGTAGTGTAATTCTATTATACC
>JBBQPO010000020.1:0-37924 GCA_038217285.1 Chthonomonadales bacterium | reverse complement strand
ATCCCGCGTTGCTCGCTAGTCTGCTCAGAAGAGGTTTCCGATGGTGTTCAAATTCAAACGGAATCGGTGTTCAAATTCAAACGGAATCAGTGTTCATTTTGAAACGGAATCGCCGTTCATTTTGAACGCGATTTTGCAGTCTGTCGATCTCCACAACGCAGGGTCTACCCCTGCCACCCCCATAAGCATGGATCAATGGGCAGGCGCCACCTGATGCGGTACGAGAAACGCCGACAGCAGAAGAACATGTTCGACGAATTGAAATAAACCCTGTTCCCGGACAGGTAAATTAAGTGAGTTTCATATTGGCTGCCTTGTCTTCTGGTCTAGCGACTGTGACCCTGGATTCAGGCATCAAATTCACGAGGTAAAAGTCATGGCATCAGCAATACTTCCTAATTTTTACTGGATGCTCCCGCCAACGCCTGCACGAGGAGGACTCGCGGGCATGGCTTATCCGGAAACCGAGACGCTGGAACGCGTGCCTCAAACCGGGATAGGACTCGTCATTTCCCTGGTAGAAGGGACGAAGATGGACTACAAGGCCGTATCAGGCCTACGTCTGGCCCATCTCCCCATCGATGACTGCGACGTGCCCGCCCCCGACCATATCAGGTTTGTCGCCCGCTTGTGCGCGCTGATCCACGCGTTTCGTACGCAGCAAGGGGTTACGACGAGCGTTGCGGTTCACTGCCATCACGGACGGGGCCGCACCGGATTGATCCTGGCATGTTATCGTGTCTGGATCGCTATACGGCATCCTGAGGATTCGGAGGGGCAAACGCCGCCGCAAGCGCTCAGCGACATCGACAGGGCGCTGGAAGGACTGTACGGCGTGGCGGGCCTGGGTCCCAGCCCCCGCCAGGTCCAATATGTTTCGCGTTTTCTGGCATACATATCGCAACATACCCCGAAAGAGTATCTGGCGGCAGGAGACCTGGCGTGGGAAACGTGGCCTGCTGATGTGAGTAGCGCAAACAGAACGTGGACCTGTGATGGTTGCGAACAGACCGCGTACGGGACCGGGGAAGGCCTGCCATGTCCGCTGTGGTGCCCGCGGTGTGGATGTCCGACCGGGCATCCTGAATATCCCTGCCCGTAAGAATAGGAGCGTTTCGTCGCTTGCCGCCACTTCTGACCATCTTCCGGGCTGTGATAGCGACGAGCGTAGCCAACGGGCAACCTTCCTCGAAAAGCGTCGGGTTTGAAAAGCCGCTAAACGAGTTGAACTCGTTTAGCGGCGGAATGGCTGTTTTCGGCAGGACTGCCGTTTGAACGTAAGTCAGACGGTACGTTATTTCTTCTTCCCTTCTTTGCCCCCGGTGCCTGCTTCAGGAGTGTTCCGTTGCAAGGCCTGGCGAAGCGCCTTGTCGACCCCCTCGGCCGCTTCTTCCTGCATCCCCGGCAGGATGTGGGAATAGGTGTCCAGCGTCAGGTTGACGGTAGAGTGGCCGAGACGCTCGCTGACGACCTTCGGATGGACCTTTTGCCGCAGCAACTGGGTAGCGTGGGTGTGGCGCAGGTCATGGAACCGGACCCGCGGGAGGTCGTGCTTCGCCAGCAGGAACCCGAAGCCTTTGGTCAATGCGTTCGGCGTCCAGGCCTCCCCGATAGGGTTGGCGAGGACCAGGCCCTTGTCCTGGTAGGCATCTCCCAGCAACACCTTTTCCTTTTGCTGCTCCTCCCGATGGCGACGGAGCGCCTCTGTCGTCAGGGCAGGAAGGCTCACGCCCCGGCGGCTCTTTTCGGTCTTGGGCGGCTTGAACTGGGGTCCCTGCCGCGTCTGCCCGAGCGACTGCCGGACGGACAGCATCCCGGCATCCAGGTCGATGTCTTCCCAGCGCAGCCCCAGCACCTCGCCCCGCCGCAGGCCGGTCGTCACCGCAACCAGCACCGGCAGGTAGAACCGTGTTCCCTCCGCCACCGTCAGGAGGCGTGCGGTTTGCGCTTCGTCCAGGACCTTCATCTCTGTCCGTTCCGGTCGCGGGGGAACGACGGCGTCGGCCGGGTTCCTGCCGAGGAACTGCCATTTCACGGCCTGCTGCAGCGCCTCGCGCAGCACCCGGTGGTGGTGCAGGACGCTGCGGGCGGACAGGCCGCCGGGAAAGCGCTTGCGTCCCTCCCGTTGCGCGTACGCGTAGTACGCCTGGATGTGGGCGGTCTGAAGCTTCGCCAGCTGGTGCTTCCCGAGCTGCGGGACGATGTAGACGCGGATGGACTCGCGGTACCCGTCCAGGGTCTTCGTGGCCACGTTCGTCTTGGCGTAGTGTTCGAGCCAGTACTCCAGGTACTCCGTGACCGTCATCTTCGAAGGCTCGACGTACATGCCGGTGTTCATCTCATGCAGGAGGCGGGTGAGCTCACGCTCGGCCTCCTTTTTGGTACCCTGTACCGTCACCCACTTCTGCTTGCGCTTTCCCTGCTCGTCTTGCCCGATGTCGAATACGAGCGACCAGGACGTCTCGCTGCGCTTGACAATGTGGCCTTTCATCGCATGCTCCTTTCGTGTCGTCGGCGATACCGTTCGGCAAAGCACGCTCCCGGAAGAAGCGGTGCGCTTCGGGCTATGCCTTTCTTTGAGGTCCGGCGGTCGGAACCTCCTCTGGACGCGTGCCGCCCCCGTCGAGCCATCGCCGTAGCGCCGCTTTCGGTATCAGGATCCGGCGCCGTATACGGATGGAGGGCAATCGGCCTTCCCGGATAGCCTCGTACACCGTATTTCGCCCCAGCCGGAGAACGCCTGCGGTCTCATCGACCGTGAGCACATCCGGCAACCGGTCCAGTTCGTACATACCCATCGTTGTTTCTCCCAAGCGGTAAGCCCAATCGGATTCAGTCAGGCGTCCTCTGCTGGGCCGGTCGGGGCGATCATAGGCGGGAAAGGCGCTGTTTCCCATCAGCGTTGCTTTCCTGCAACGCGCCGCGCTGTATAGGCCTGAAGGAGGCACGGGCGACCCAGGAGGGAGCTAGCATGGCAAGCGCGTCGTCACGCCCATGCTTTTTCCCTTGCCGCCAGGCTTGATCGGCGGTCGGCCGGGCGGGGCCCGCAGTACCGGTTAGCCCCGCCCTCAAGGCAGTTACCGGACATCCTTTTTCTTCTTCTTCCCGGCCCGGAAAAGCATGAGCAGCGGGTCGACCAGCAGCCGCTCGAAGACGGCGACGCCGAGCTCGGCCATCTTCTTGCCCGTCGCCGGGGAGAAGATGGAGGCCATCAGCGTCAGGAAGCCGTAGCCGATCGCGGCCTCGACCAGGAAGGAATAGGCGCGCAGGCACAGCGGGATGACCCAGACCCTGATGGCGCATACTGCCCCGCCGACCAGTACGGCGGCGCAGATGACCATGGCGATGCGGTGCGGCCACGTGGCCTCCCTGAAGCGTTCCGTCAGATCGTTCACTAGCGTTCTCCTTCCGTAAGTAATGGGCCGTTCCCGGGCCCTTCTCTCCTATCCGTCCTGCCGGACGCCTTTCAGGTCGCCCAGGCCCCCTGCGCGGGCCGCCGTCCGTCCCTTGCGAGCCGGCTCCTTCTGCGGGGCATCGCCCTTCAGTCCGAGCCGCTCACGGTCTTCCGCGCTCCAGGCGGAAAGGTGCTGCTCCGCTTCCGGACGCGGCACGAACCCGGGCACGTCCGGATCAGGCGTGGGAAGCCGCTCTTTCAGCCACTCGCCCGTCAGCGCCATGCGGTAGGCGCCCACCCCCGGCACGAGGCAGAAGCCTCCGAGGCCGTTCGGGAGGGAGGTCGGAGGCAGGCTCAGGAACTCCGAGCCGAGCACCGCCTCCCGTTTGGCGCGATGCCTGCTGTGCGTCGTGCTGGAGGTGTCCCCGTGGTCGCCCTCGCTCGCGGTATCGCTTGCATGTTCGTCGTAGCGCTC
Organism: Chthonomonadales bacterium; assembly: GCA_038217285.1. Lineage (GTDB taxonomy): Bacteria > Armatimonadota > Chthonomonadetes > Chthonomonadales > Chthonomonadaceae > JANXLO01. The sequence continues at coordinate 34,055 of JBBQPO010000020.1, read as the reverse complement.
GTAGGAGCCGAAGAGGTCCGCGGCCCATTGCGCCGTCGCCGGACTGGCCAGGCGCAGGACCGCCACGTGTCCGCACTGGCCCACCAGCTCGTTCGCCACTTTGTCCCCGTAGACTTCGCGCATTCCGGAGATGTCCTGGAAGCCGAGCACGACGGCGGCACCTTTCGACCTGCCGGCCACGAGGAGGCTGTCCAGCCCGTCCAGAAAGCCTGCCTGCCTGGCCTCGTCGAGCACGATCCAAGTCCGGCGCTCCGTGGTCTCGGCCTGGCTGAGGACCAGCTCGCTGACGCGCTTGAAGATGACCTGGTTTATCGCGCCCATCGCCTGGCGGTTGGCCTCGTCGCTGCCGAGCACCAGGACGGATTCCCCGGCCAGCCAGTCCGTCAGGCTGACTTTCTCCTCCGCCCGGCTCCAGGCGGCGGCGACGAAGCCGTAGGGCGCCATCTTCGTGGCGACCGTGGCGAGGATGTCGGCGGCCCTCTCGGGAACGCCGAGGTACAGGTCGATGAGTTCCTCCGTGCGCGGCGAGAGGGCAAGGAGTTCCCGGATGCGCGCCTGCGACTGCATGGCGTACACCAGGTCGGCGAACGTCCAGGCGTTCCCGGCCTGCTCCATGAGCGCCAGCAGTACCCCGTACAAGAGGTGCTGGGCCGCTTTGGTAAAGAACGGCTGGCTGGCATGCGGGTCCGCAGGGATCAGCAGCGACGCCATCTGGAAGGCCGTGGACGGTCCGGTCAGGTCTTTTGCAAGGTCCCATGCCACCCCTCTGGCGTCGAAGGGGTTCAGGGTGCGGACCGGCACCTGCAGGCCCATGCCGTGCAGCAGGCCCATGGCGTCTCTCTTCGGATCATAAATGAGCGCCCGCCTGTCGCTGCCAGGGGCGATCCCGGGCAGGACCGAGTTCAGCAGGAGCTGGATGGTCAGGGTCTTGCCGCTTCCGGAGCAGCCGGCGACGGCGAAGTGGGTTGTCGCCACGGACATGGGAAGGTCGAGCCCGCCCCAGCAGAGGCGCTCGCCCCCTTTCGGCTGCATCTTCAGGGCAGCCTGCCGCGCCTGCTCCAGGGAAACAAGCTTCCGCCCGCGGATGAACGTGTCGTCCTCCTTCTCTTCCTTCGACAGGGACAGCAGGTAAACGACCGCGACGATGCCGAGCAGGACCAGGAACGGTATCACGACATTCGTCCAGAGCCACGACTGTATCTGTTCCATATCCGATCCTCCCTTACCGTGCGAGCGACAGGGCCTGTCCCTGCCGCGCCAGCGTATCCAGGGCCATCTCCTTCCGGTGCGAGACGCCCATCCGCCCTACCAGGTCAGCGAGTTCCTCGCCCGCCGAATCCCGGTCCGCGTACAGCATCGTTCCCCCGCGCGAGCGGGAGAGCTGGACATAGGAGAGCTCCCGGTCCTGCATGTCCGCACCAAGCAACACGGAAGCGTGTTCGACCGTTACGCCCTGGCCCTTGTGGGTCGTCACGGCGTAGCCGAGGCGCAGGTGGCGGTACGCCTCCGCCGGGAAGCTCACCACCGTGCCCGAGTCCAGTCGGACCGCCACGATGCCGCTGCCGATGCTGGAGACCGTGCCGAGCGATCCGTTCTGCACGCCGCGCACCCGGTCGTTCCTGACGAACAACACGCGGTCGTTCTCGAAGACCGTCACGTCGCCGACCGCGGCCTTCCGCTGCCCGAGCGCGCCGTCCTCCTGGAGTGCCCGCTGGGCGAGCAGGTTCAAAAGTCCCACGTCCCGATTCGTCGCCGCGAAGATCAGGCGGTCCTTCTCCGGAAGCGCGTCCTCTTTCCGCCAGTCCGCGATCAGGGCGCGCATCGCGCCGATCCGGTCCTCCTCGATCCGGACCTGACCGTGATCCGCATAAGCCCCGAGCGCTGCCGCCGCATCGCCTTCCGCCATGCTGACAACGGCCTCACGCTGCCATTTCTCGTGTTGCCGCGCGATGCGGGTGAGTTCCGCCTGGCCGAGTTCGGCACCAAGGGCCGCGAATGCCCCTCCGGCATTGATCGGCTGCAGCTGCCGCGCGTCGCCGATCAGGACGAGGTTCGCGCCTGCGTGCTCCACGATGTCGAGCAGTTCTGCCATCTGCCGGGTTCCGACCATTCCGGCTTCGTCGAGGACGACCACACTTTTGGGCGACAGCCCGCAATCCGGGTGGCTCAGGTCGAAGAGCGTCCGGTGCAGGGTGTCCGACCGGATGCCTGCCCCTTCCTGTAAGCCCCGTGCCGCCTTCGCTGACGGCGCTGCCCCGACAACCCGGTACCCTTCCCGCTCGAAGCAGAGGCGCATCGCTTCTGCCAGGGAGGTCTTGCCGGTGCCCGCGAGCCCGGAGATAACATGGATGTTTCCCGGTTTCCGGGCGATATGGCGCAGGGCGTTCTGCTGCTCGTATCCCAGGCGCGGGCGCTCCGCGAAAACCGTCTGCAGCGTCTCTTCCTTCAGCCTATGGAACGCCCCGATGCGCAGCCGCCTGGCGCAGGCGAGCATGCCTTCCTCCAGGTCCAGCATCTCCCGCGTCGTATAGATCGCTTCGGGAGCGGGAGGCCCCAGGCGAACCGCTTCCGGCGAGCGCAGGTACGTTGTAGTCGCTGACCGGACAGCGGCGGCGTCCATGCCGCAAACCGGGGCCAGTTCCGCTACCTTCCGCACGACTTCGCGCTCGGTGAAGCAGCTCTGGCGCTGCGTGATCTCCCCGACGGCCATGCGGGCGACGGTTTCTGGGCTGACGCTCGGATACCGTACCTGCCCGCCTTTGAGCCGGTCCGCCCGGTCCTGGGCGAAGCCGTAGCCCCGCCCGACGGCCTGCCACTGGCCGAGCAGGCGCTCGTGCGATACAGACACCTTTGCGGCCCGCGTATCCAGTGCCGCCGTGGCGGCGGCCCGCGCGCCCTCCGCGCGCCGCCGATCCAGCGCTTCCAGGATCTGCTCCCGGCGCCTGGAGAACGCCTGACACAGTTCCTGCGGCACCCCTTCGATCCGGAAGGAGGTGCCGTCCGGAACGCAGTCCAGCCCGAGTTCTCCTGCCAGCAGCGCCGCCAGTTCCGCTCTGTAGATCGCTCCGGCATCCATCTTGTGTTGGAAGAGCAGAAAGCTCTCGATCGTGCCCGTCGTCCCGTCCACCCTGGGGGCGACGTTCATAACAAGGGCATGCGTGTGCATCTGCGGGTCCAGCGACCGGGACGATTCGTGCTCGAACGCCGCGACGACCAGGCCCACACGCTCCAGTTTCACGCCCCCTTTGCCACGCCTGGTATAGGCGGCCTTGTCCTCGATATAGTCGATCGCGGTTTTCACGGCACGAGTATGGATGCTCTCCAACAGGCTTTGGCGCGACGGTCCGGATACCGCCCAGAGGGCGCTGAAACTCTTCGGGGCGCTGAACGTGAGGTCGTATCCTGGACGATGGCCACGCCCGTTCCCCTTTCCGGTCAGGCTCCTCTGCCCGTCTGGGGAACGGCCGGTCAGCAGGTTGCGGAACGTTTCCGCCTCGACCGTTCCGGCGAGACCCCACCTTTCGGCTCCTCGGCCTATCCAGCGCCCCTCCGGTTCGCCGCCTGCCGCGTAATAGTCCGCCTGTGCGAGCCCGATATAGTATTCCCCCTGCCCGCTTCCCATCGCCGCTACCGAGAGCATCTTCCTATTCCTTCTTTCGCCCGCCCGCTGTCAGGAGGTTCGCGAGCACCCAGTCCCGCGCTTCCGGTTCCTGCTCGACGTTGCCGCCGTGGACGAGGAGGGCTAGCGTCGCGCTCGCCAGGTCTTCGCCGATCAGCACCACAAGCCGCCTTAGCTCCGCCACATCGCCCCGCAGCCGCTCCCGCTCTCCCTCCTCCAGCGCGTCGATCACCAGCAAACGGGCGTAGGCTCCTGCGCTTATTCCCCGCTTTTCGCCTTCCTCGCCGAGCCGCTTGAGGTAGTGCTCGTCCAGCCGAAAGCTGAGCGGTTCCGATGATGGAAGGGCCTTCCCCGGAGGAGGCGACAGCGCCGGTTCCAGGCCTGCTTTGAGGGACAAAAGGTCTTCTTCTTCGTACTCAGGGACCGGATGGCCCCGGCCTTTCCTGTATATGGCCCGGACGCGGCCCTGACTGGCATAGCGTTCCAGCGTCCGTTTGCTGACACCGAGGAAGTCCGCCGCTTCCTGTTTGCTGAACATGGAATTCCCTCCGCATACCCGCCGCGAAACGACAAGGAGAAAGGACACACCCGACGCACCGATTGTGCACGACAGTCGCCTCCGTCGTCTCTTCCTATTGCTGTCAGCGGCACGTCCCGGCACGGCGAACGTTTCCAGATACACACGTAGGCTACCACGGCAAAGCGTCGCCCGGCCCGTAAAAAAGAAAAAGTCTGCGAAGATCTGGCATCCCTGCCAAGCGGAGAGGCGGGCATCATGCTCCGGAGAACCGTACGTAGGCGAAGCGGCTGCCTTCTATCCTGCAACACGCGGGCTCGATAGTCTGCAGCGAGGGCCGCGAGGTCCCTGGAACGTCAGGAAAAAGCCCGTATGCCAAGATTCGGCATACGGGCGGATGATGTACGGGTGCCGCGCCTCTTCTTGCGGCACCGGGGAAGCGCTAAGGTTGGTGCTCCTGAGCGACCATGTTCTGGAAGCGCCCGTTCTCTGTGACGGCGTCGCCTCTACTCGCATCGTATACCCCTGTCCGGTGCTCCGAAATCAGTAGGTTATGGGTTGAACTGCACACAGTGTCGCGCGACATCGCCAAGAGGCTTTCCTCGCGGATCTTCGGATTGCTCCATGAGAACGACCTGCCTGCCGTTGGCGACAAGCTGTGCCACCCGCTTCTCGGCCATGTGGTGGGGAATTCCGCACATTGGGCCTCCCTCGCGCTGGGTGAGCGTAAGCCCAAGCGTCTCCGCGAGCTGCGCTGCCGTTTCGCCGTAGGCTTCGAAGAAGTCCCCGACCCGCATCAGCACGATTGCTTGCGGGAAGTCGTCGCGTGTCTGGTCGTACTGCTCCATAAGGATGCTCATCGCTTCAGTTCCCCTTCGATGAATGATGGTCTCGCTATCTCTGCGCTTTGGCACACGAACCGTTTCGCGGCGGGATCGAAAGCGATGCCTTCGGCCTGCGCTTCCAGGAACCGCAACAGTGGCGGCGGTGCCACTGTCGCGCCCCGGTACGTCAGTCCGCGCTCCCGGAGGATCTCCTGCACGGCGTCCCACAGCGAGCGCCAGGCCGCTTCCCGCTCCCGCCAGTCCGCAGAGAACGGTTCGCCCCAGCAGCGGGTCAGGCTGGCTGCCCGCAGGCGGCAGTAATGGACATGGCCGTCCGCATCGATCTGCTGGCAGACCACGGCGAGGGTGTCTGTCCGCATGCCGGACTGTTCCGGTCCGGGCTCGACCAGCGGCATCGCGAGGACCGGCCTGTCCGGGAGCAGCGACTGCATCCATTTTTCCAAAGTCCCATAGCCGACAAAGAGCGGCGTGTACTCTCGCATGGGTTCCTCACTTTCTGGATCGGCGCTGTCCTTCTGGCACAGCGCCGGGTCATGGCCCGCAGCCTCCTTACGAGGCGGAGACGGGCCGGGGTGTTCGGTACAGTTCGATTTCCATTGGCGCGAGGTCGTCGTACAGGCAGAACGCGACCGCCTCTTCCAGTGTCCCGAACCGGAGGAAGAAGGCGTCGTCATCCTCGATGCCGGAGCGCGCCTCGGCACCCTGCACGTCTCTCCGTCTGGCGCTTCCGGTGCAGACGGTATAGCGCTCCTCGACCGTGTCGTCCAAGCCCGCCAGTTTTGCGTAGGGGCTTGGAAAGAACGTATAGCAGTGGACGTAGCGGCAGTTGGCATGCGACCGGCACCACTGTTCCTCGCTCAGTCCCGCGCCTATCTGGCGGCGGATCGGCTCCAGGTCCATGCTGTCGATCGCCTCCTCTACGGCGGATGGACGGTCATACTTGTCGGTAGCAATGCCGTGCGTACGCTGTTGTGTCATCCCTCAGTCCTCCTAGTGAAGTCCGCCAGGGCATCAGAGCGGTCGTTCCTTGCCTTCGTCCCGTTACCCGTCGCATCTGCCAGTAGTCGTTCCAGGACGGTGTCTCCTGTGAGGTGCCCGACTGCGGGCAGACCGGGGTATGCTTCCATAAGTAGGCGCCTAGCATCCCGCAACGCTCTGAGAGCGGGCGGAAATTGAACTTCCGGGACGCAGAACGCGGACCGGTCTACTGCTTGGAGCAGCGCCTCCGCTTTGCGGATATAGGCCAGCGCAAGGTCCGGGTAGCGGAAGCTGAGGGCGGTTCGCGCCTCCTCCAGCAGGCCGTTCCCGGCGTTTCTCAGGCGGACGGCCTTCACCTGCACGGTATCCACGCACATCAGCGCACCCTGAGCGGCTCGTATCGCCGCGTTCAGATCTGGCGGTATCACTCGTCGTCCCTCCTATCGGAAAAAAGAACCCTGTCGAAGAGCGTATCGCTGTTCGGCAGGGCGGATGTGGCTGTGTCGTTGAAGGGGCTGTCAGGCAGCCTCTTCGGATTCGGTTGACTTGCGAAGCGAGGTCAGACGGCGCACGACCTCTTTCGCCCCCTTCTTGTAGACGCAGACGACCACGATGCTCTCGTCCGCGTCCAGCACGACCCAGAAGCGCCGCTTGTATTTCCGGTAGGTCATGCTCCCGGCATCTCCAGCAGGCAGCCCGGCTCGTAAGGTTCCTCTGCCCGTTCCCGTGGGGCGTCCCGGTCGCAGGGACCGGGGTCCCGCTCTTCAGCATCCTCCTCAGAGAGCGTTATCTCCAGGACGGCGCACAGGTTCTGGGCAAGCTCCCTGCGCTCGTGTGCCGGGTGGCGCTCCGGGTTGGCGAGCATGGGGATCGCCCGTCGGATCAGCGTGCGCAGGACAACGCTTTCCTTCCCCGCCTGCGTCAGCGTGATCTGCGGCATTTCCCGTTCTTTTTGTCCGATCCGCATCTTTTTCGCTCCTTTTCTCCCCGATCCGGGGTATAATAGGAGCAGACAACGGCTCAAGGTTTGTCTGCTCCATTTTGATAAAGGGTTAGGCGGGCGTCGCAAGCGCTTTCCTAACCTTTTGTTCGTTTCAGAACTCACACGCTCCCATTTCCCTCAGTATCCTTTCCGTCCGGTCGTTCTCCATGCTCAGCCCCCAATCGTCGAATTGCGCCTCCAGTGCTGTGACCTGCGCCTCCTCGTACGCCTGCTGGTCGGAAAGCAGCCTGGCGTAGCCGAGCAGGTGTACGCACGCCCCTTCGGATCGGCAGTCGCAGGTCCGGAAGAGGGTGTTCACCCGGTAGGTGCATCCCCTGGAGTCGCGGACGGCGACGGTTTCCGCGCCGGTGCGCTCGGCGCTGTGCCCGTCCAGGAACAAACGTTCTGCTTGGACGGAGAGGGCAGATGTGTCTTCGCGCATAGGCGGGTTCCTTTCACGTGCGAGAAGCCGTCCTCATGCGGCGCGCACCAGTTCCCTGATTTCGGCGGCAGGCAGGGCGAACATGCGCCCCCCGGCGGCTTCCAGTTCGGTCGCCCGGTCGTAGCTCTCCGCCTTCTGGGCGGTCGCGGTGACCGCGTTGGTGAGGCCCCAGAGGCTGAGGTCCGCCCCCTCGATCAGGTTCCTCAGCACGTCCTCCTTCTCGCCCTGCATGAGCCCGAACTTGCGGGCGGTCAGCTCGACGATCTTCTCGACGCTTCCCTCCAGCCTCACCTCCGCCGTCTCCTGCATCCTGCCGACCAACGCCTTGAACCGAGTCTCGTCCAGCGCGTTTGCGACGTGGTCGCGGATCTTCAGGAGTCTCGCCTTCGCGTCGGCCTGGCGGGTATCGCTCCGGTAGAGCGCCCCGTCGTCCCCGGCCTCCAGCGTCTTCCCGAGATGCCTTTGGCGGTAGCCTTCCTCAATGGTCCACAGGTTTGTGCATTGCAGCTTGTAGACCGTCTGCTGTACCGATAGGCTGCCCAGGCCCGTCTCCGAGTTGGAGAGGACGAAGCCCGCCTGCACGACCTGCGGCTCCTTCAGCATGTGGTGTCCGCCGTGTGCCCGCGTCAGGTTCGACGGCTCGATCACGGCCTCCAGCTTCGGGCTGACGACCTTCAGGTAGAGCCGCCGCTCGGTCACCTCGCAGGAGACGACGTTTTCCGGCCCCAATCCGCTCTCTTCCAGCGCCCTCGCCGCCACCCGCAGCACGTCCCAGTTGTCCAGGTCCGGGTTGTAGCTGCTGGAGAGGAACGCCCTCGCTTTCCCGTCGAGCGTCCGCACCAATCGCTTCTCGCCGCCGCACTGCCTGAGCAGGCGGTTGAGCACCACGTCGAACAGCGGCTCGTCCTTGCAGAAGGCGAGCTGCCCCCCGTCCGGAAGCGCCTGCGGGCAGTCGGCGAGTTGCGCGACCGGTACCCGCAGCCCTTCTGCCGCGTTCCGCAGCCGGTCGTAGAGCCCCTTCGGCACACCGGCGTATTCGGCGATCTGGCCGTGCGCTATCTCCCCGACGGCGAACGGCTCGTTCAGGTAGAGCTCGGTATGGCCGTTGCTGCGCAGACGGATCGTCTGTGCCGGGGCGAGGAAGTCGCGCTTGGCGTTTGCCTGGCGCTCCAGCTCGGCCGCCAGGTCGGGCAGGGTCCTGCCTTGTTTCATGATGGTTTCTCCTGTTCCCCGTGTAGGGGATTGTCAAGGGACGGTGGTCTGCCGCCCACCGGTAGGTTTCCGGAGGGCGGCTCCCTTGCAGGGGAAGAGTAGCGCAGAGGCCGGTGGGGCACCCATGCCGTTGCACGCAGGCAACGCCGGACCGTTGAACGACAAATGTCCTTTCTGCCTGACGACGATTGTTTTCCCGTTGGCGGCTTCGCTCAGGACCGATGATTCCGGATGGCGCCAACGCAAAGGAATGCGCCCAGCAGACACCGGAGGCAGTGGGGAATCCGGGACCAGAGCATCCTGCGATGCTGGGCGCAGAAGCGGGCTATTGGCCAATGCAGGCACCTGGCATGTTCATCCTGGTGCGCAGGTTCGACGGGCGATGAAGTCCATGACGTCCCTGTCGTAGGGGATGAGCGGCTCTCTGCCCTGGGAGACATCGTGCAGGGCGAACAACGCCCGGTATCCGGGTGCCTGCCCGTCCAGGACGCGGCGGACGGCCTCGGCGCGGACGGCGGAGGCATGGGAGCCTCTGCCGTACTCCAGCAGGTGCATCTCCTTCAGGGGAAGGCCGTACGTCGCAAGGTTCTCCAGGTTCGCCCTGTCCCCGTACTGGAGCGCCTCCGCAAGAAAGGCAACCGAGGGGGATTCTCCGTACTCCGTTTCATGGATCCGGCAGATGGCCCGGTAGATCGGCAGCACCTCCGTTTGGAATGCCTCCTTGCCGAAATGCCCGATCCCTGCCAGAGCCAGCTCCGTTCCTCCTCCGAAGGGAAAGTAGCCTGCCAGTTCGGTATCTGTCAGCATGGTCGTCGCGTCCTTTCTGTGTGCGTCCCGGAATGGTTCCGGGCACGGGCGCGTTTCAGCGTCTGTCGTCGCGCCTGTCCCGAAGGTACTCATCCACGCCGCGTCGGGCCAGGCGCGTTACGAGGACGCAACCGGTAGGCGCGGAAAAAGGCCCCCGGCGAGATTGCCGGGGGCGAGAGAACTGACATATCCTGTGTGCTCAGTGGTGGGCGCTTACCTGGCCGTCCCGCGTGTCTAGGACGATCGCGCCCTGATGGCCGTGCCAGCCAGTCTCCTGGTTCTGCCACCCGCTCGTATCCTGGAGGTGGAAGTTGAACGAAGTGCCTGCGGAGACGCTCCGGTCGTAGCTCAGGAACTCGCAGATCCACTGCGTTCCTGCCCGTCTCCACTCGCGCAGTTCGATCACTCCCCGGATGCAGCGGTCGTCCTGCGCCGTCCGCCAGAGGCAGGCGAGTTCACTGTGGTAGTTCGCGGCCAATGCGTCCAGGATCTCCGCCCGCTGGAACTCGGCGGGCAATGCCAGGTAGAGGGTGCTGAAGGGAGCGATCCTCTGCTCGGTCGGATACCGCACAGCGGCCGGCCGGCACTCCGTGACGCTCGACACGGCGACCGTCCCATCAGATATGCTCAAGGCTAACGCCGCCTCCAGGCGCTCCTGCACCAGCGCGGCTCCGCCTGCTGGCAGGCCGGTCAGGGACAGGTGCACGTCGTAGCGGCTAGGAACTGGCTCATTCATTGCACGTTTCCCCTTCGCAGATCGGATCGCCTTCCTGGTTTCCCGGAGGACCGGGCTCTTCTCCGTCGTCTTCCGGGTCCTCCGCCTCGCAGACAGGGGCACTCACGCCCAAAGTAGGTGTGGCCTGCTCGAAACGCGGTACGCTCAAGAAGGTCGGCTCCTCCCACCGCTGCGCCGCCCGGTTGCAGATGCCGACGACGAGACGCTGCCCGTTGACGAGGCGGATGGCGCTGTGCCTACCGCCCTCGATCTCCTTGAGCGCCCCGTCCGGCACGCCGTAGGTCCCGCCGATGCGAATCAGGGTACCGCTGGCACATCGCACGCAGGGGGCGTATCGTCCGGCCAACTGTTCGGCAAGACGGGCGCTTATCTGCAGGCCTCCGTCGCCACGGTAGGCCGCGCGGCTGCCCGGAACCTTCTGGCGCATCTCCTTCTGCTCCTGCTGCTGTGCCTGCCGGAACAGCACTTCCGCCAGCTCCGCCGCCTTTGTCTCTATGCCGGGGATGCCGTCCGGTATCGCCTCGTAGGCGTACTGGGTACGGTGGATCGGGTCGCCGAACGCGAAGGCGTGGAGGCGCGCGCTGGTGCGGGTGTAGGAAACCTTGCAGGAAACGCCGTTCGGCAGTGTGACGGAGCAGACGTGAGCTGACGCTTTCTCCCTGTCGTATCCTGCCTGCCTGCGCTCCTCGGGAGTCAGGGTGATGCCCTTTACGGTGTGAACCATGGTCGTATCTCCTCTCCGACAGGCGGTGGTCGCTGTCGTTTTCAAAAGAGCCGGGTATGCTGCGCCCGAAAGCAACTGGGCGCGGCGCTCTTCGAGGGGAGTATAGAGAGGGCGCACAGGAACGCGAACGCAGGTGCAGCGATGCAACCGCGTCAGGTCTGGCTCATGTCCCGGCGCTGATGCGGGCGGTGGGTAGGGTTGCCATGCTCCTGTTTCACAAGGCGATCGGAGAGCTGTTCAAGCAGGCGGCGCACAGGCGCGCGTGACGGCGTTGACGATGAGCGCCGCCGTGGAGTTCCTGGTATAGTTCCAGGGCGAAGGCAGTCATGGGTTATTTGTGCTCTCCTACGCTAGAAAGATCGGCGTAAAAAGCCTGCCCCGCCTGCTGGGGACTACGATTTGAATGAGGGAGACATCGACTGAAGTGTTGGCTTGAAGGCCGACGGGAAGCAATTTGCCGGACTGCCCCGGCACGAAAGAACACTCTTTGGTAAGGATGCTCCCCTTCTCTCGGCATTCGTACCGCGCGCAGACAGAAGCTCTTCTTGCACCCGCCTTTGGAGGACGGAGGACGAGGACACACTTTGGCGCAGGGACGGGCGGTGGATTCGTGAAGGAGAAAGAGAATTGGCGAAACCTTCCCTCCGGCCCTTCTGTCAATACTTGGAAGCGTCCGAGGGCACAGTGGAGTGCACGGCTGGAGGATATATGGGAGCGTATGCAGGACGGTTGTCGAATTTGGCAGGGGAACTGCTTTCCGTCCAGGAACAGGAAAAGCTGCTTCGGTTGGCAGCATCCCCGGCATTAACGTATGCCACTCTGGCCCTCTTCGACGACGACTTAGGCGGGCCGAGCTTTGGACGCTTGCATGTCCACAATGCCTGCGTAGCTGATGTCGTTGACCGGGACGTATTCCGGCCGCTCCAGTACTGTGCTATGTATTTCAGCCAGGGTTGTAGAGAATTGACGTTTAGACTAAAGGGCAACCTCTCGTAGCCGTTTATGACTGTGAGAAGCTGCCCCATCGGGTATTGTTCTTCTTGTCTAAGGAGAGAACATACCCCATGAAGCATAGCACACTTTCCGACTACCGCAACAAAATGTACGCGTGCTTCTTGCGGGCAGGCGACGCGCTCATGAACCTAAATGATGCGCTGCTTACCGATACCGCCGCGCACTCATTTGTCGAACTCACGCTCTCCCCCTTCTTTGTGAGGGAATGGTCTAGTGCCTATGCCGCCTGCAAAGACGGAGCGATCGACCGAGAAGAGTTGCGCAAACTCCGCGTCAACTATGCACCCAAGCCCACTGCAGGAACGCGACTGGTGCTCGCAGGAGATGCCAGTTCCATTGCCAGACCGGCGTCCGCCACGGCACGCGACTGTACTTATGTGCATCAGTCCAACCTGCCTGAAGGAGCCAAGCCTGTCCGACCTGGCTGGCAATTCTCCTTTGTGGCGGTCGTGCCGACGGAGGCGAGCAGTTGGGTCTACACCCTGGATGTCGAGCGCATCCCAAGCGAGAAAACACCCGTCGAAACGATGGGCGATCAGTTATACTAACGGCACGTCAAAATCACGAAGTCGTGCTGTTCATTCCGGGCGCGTAATCGCCAGTTTCTCATGCGCCGTTAGTATAAAACAGTTGACTGCTTTGCTGGACGTGCGCCCGCTCTTTTTGGGAGATGGAGGCTATGGCAACGTGGCCTTCCTTCTCAAAACCTACGATATTGCCTATGATCGCCTCCTCAGGCTCGCCAAGAACCGGGTGCTCTATCGACCCAAGCCGCTGCGTCCGGACAAGCCGGGGCCGGGCCGTCCTCCCGAAGATGGAGCGGTCTTTCGATGCGCCGAGCCGACCACCCACGGCGACGCCGATGCCCATTGGGAAGGCACCGATGACCGCGGGAAGCGTCTGGAAGTGGACCGTTGGGACGGATTGCATTTCCAGGAGGCACGTCATATCACGGTTTCGCTGCTGCGCGTAACTCGCCATGGCGCAAAGGACAACAAGCGCGATCCTCGGGTGAGTTGGTTCCTCTTCTGCGGAGAGGAATGCCCGCCGTTGGAAGAGGTTTCTGCGACCTATGCGCGCCGCTACTATATCGAACATGGTTTTCGTTTCAAGAAGCAAGACTTGCTCTGGGAGCGGGTGCATCTGCGCACGCCCGAGCGCTTCACGTTATGGACGGATCTGGTCTGTTGTGCGGAGAACCAGTTGTATCTGGCGCGGGAAAGCGGCTTGGCTCACCGTCAACCCTGGGAGTCGGCGACGCGTCCGCAGACGCCTCAGCAGGTGCGTCGGGGGATGAACCGAATTGTTGCCGAGTTGGGAACGCCCGCTCGCTTGTCCCAAGTGCGGGGAAATTCACCGGGGCGTTTCAAAGGTGCGATCGTCAAGAAGGCGCAGCGTTACCCGACGGTCTTCAAGAGCAAAAAGGACGACACGAAAGTCGAACTGATAGTCTAAACGTCAATAGAGAAGGGGATCTCGACTGGTTCGCGCGTGATGTTGTCCAGATGAGCGGTCTCCACATCGAGACCCTGGTCAAGCGTATCGGGCGCGTCGGATGGCTGCCGTTAGGCGCGGCCTTGCGCGTTCCCGTGGTCAGCCGTCGAATAGGGCCCCTTCTCTACGGGCAGATCGATAGGTTTGCTGCCGTGTACAGCGCGTCCAAGCACGAGGTGACCCACCTCGCCGGTACGCACCTGTTTTCATTGGAAGAGGCCCTGTCAGCATATGTCGTGTCCCGCCGGCTGGGAGAGCAACTCTATCCGCATGCCAGCCTCGCTACGGACATGACTCTTTTCACGGATTCGGCGAGCCCGCACGAGGCGCAGTGACGATACTGAACGGATAGGGCGCGGCTTCTTGGTGGGCTGCCCTCCCTGCGTCAGCAGAAGCCGCGCAGTACGCCGACAACGATTCCCTGTACCTGGAGTTCCTGCGAAGGCACGATGTCTCCGTACGCCGGGTTGGCCGCGCGTAGGAAGGCCGTGCCTTCCTCCTTTATGAGGTACTTGACCGTACTCTCGCCGTCAGATAGGGCGACGACTATAGCGCCGTGGGCTGCCTCGGCCGTTGGCCGCACGTGGACGACGTCCCCGTCCAGGATATGGGCGTCGATCATGCTGTCGCCGCTGACGCGGAGCAGAAAGTCGCCCTCCTGAACTTTGCCCGTTTGCGGCACCGCGAAACGGCCTTCCAGGTTCGCCTGGGCGTCAGTCGGCACGCCGGCGGCAATCCGACCGAGCAGCGGCAGGAACACGAGTGCCGGTTCGTGGGTCCCGCCTACCATGCGCAGGTGCGGAGCAGCGTTTTGTACTGCCTCCTCCCGTTCGTCTGCAGGCGTCGGAGCCGCATAGGTACGCCACGAAGGTTCGCCGGTGAAGACGTGTCCTTCCAAGCCCTTTACCCGCTTGAAGAGAGACCCTGCCACTGTCCCCTGCCTCGCCTGGCGGTAATAGAAGCCCTGCGCGCTCAGGTGGTCGCAGAGATGCAGTACGGCCGCCTCGTGGGTGCACGGCGCGACCGGCGCCCCCCACTCCAGCTTCCCCTGATGGCTGAGGAGAAGGTGGCAGAGCATATCGGGAAGGCCGTCGGGGCAACCCTTGATCTGGCCCAAGGTACTGTAAATCCGTTGCGCGCCCAGGAACACGTGTCCCAGCATGCCTCCGGTACGCGTCGGGCCGAAGTGGGGGGAAGCGTAATCGATCTCCTCGATCTTTCCGATGTCGTGCAGGAGCGCCGCGACGACCAGAAGGTCCCGGTCGACGTCCCCCAGCGTAATCGCCAGGGCGTCGCAAAGGGAGGCGACTTCGAACGAATGTTCCAGCAGGCCGCCGATATATGGGTGGTGCATATGCTGGGCTGCCGGTGCCGTCCGGTAAGCCTGCTGGAACGTCGGATCCTTGAACAGGTTCCTCATCAGCTTTCCCAAATAAGGGTCGGCTAGCGATTTTACCAGGCCTTTCACGCCGTTCCAGAGCTCCTCCCTGTCGGCAGGAGTGGTCGGAAGGAAGTCCGCGAGGTCGCCGGGATCGGCCACGTTCGCGAACGTATCTACTTTTATTTCCAGGCCCTTCGTGTAGTCGCTGTACTCGACCTTGCCGGTTACGTCGGCATAGTCCGCCAGAGCCACCTCTTCCCACGATACTCCCGGCGTCGACGGCCACGCTTTTGCGCCAATGTCGCCAGAACGGTCCCGCAGAGTAAATTTATGAGGGTTTTTGCCAGAACTCTGCTGCGCGTTGACAATAGCAAAACGGGACCGTACAAGGTCGCCCTTTTCGAGATCCATAACAAATTGACGCTCCAATGTCCTGCCCTCTCCGCCATACACCACGCCAACGGCGCTTGCAGGCTTCGTCAGCTTCCCGCTGACGAACAGGCATACAGTGTACCATTATCGGAGCGTTAATCGGGCGGGATACGATAGTAAGGATCAGCACGGTTCCGGGGAGGTCATCAAAGCGGCCAGAAATGCTTGTAGTCGAGCGTCCTGCGCCCGTATTCCTTTGCTGCGCCGGGACCAGGAGATAAGCTTCGTCGATGTTCTGGACTGGAACGGGCTTCAGACCGCCCGCCGGATGCCTGGGGTACCCTCCGGCACCGCCTTCTCCCCTGCCAGCAGCCAGCAGGCTGAACACTCCAGGGCCTGCGCGAGGGCCAGTATCTCAAGGTCCGACACGATCCGCGCGCCGTTCTCGATGCGGGACACGTCCTGCCAGGCCGGGCTCCAGCCGCCGTCCGTCTGCAAGGCCAGCCGTGCACACAGTTCGTCCTGCTTGACATTGAGAGCCTGCCGCCGCAGCCGCACACGCGGCCCGATCTGGTTGACCTTGTTCTCTTGTGTTCTCAGGCGTGGGGTCCCACGGGGCATGGCGTTTCGGGTCCGCTTCCTATAGGCTGCCCCATTATCGCAAAACGCTCGGCTGAACATATCCCTAAGTAAGGATATATAAGGTATACTTATAGATAAAGAGACGGCGGACCACCCTTCCGTCAGCGGGCACCAGATCATGGGCAGGCCGGTCGGAGGAGGCTTGGAAAGGAAGAGGCAGGAAACGCCGTGGAGACGATAACGCGGACGGGAAGGGGGCAGGCGGGCGTTTCGGTCGACCGCCTTACGGCCGATGCGGACGTGGAAACCCTTATGGGGCTGTTCGAGCAGGTCGCCGCC
Organism: Chthonomonadales bacterium; assembly: GCA_038217285.1. GTDB lineage: Bacteria > Armatimonadota > Chthonomonadetes > Chthonomonadales > Chthonomonadaceae > JANXLO01. The sequence continues at coordinate 18,011 of JBBQPO010000020.1, read as the reverse complement.
GAGGAGGGATGGCAGCCGGAAGGGAAGCTGCGTGCCGAATACCCAGCCGTCCGCTATCTCGCCGTAACGGTCGGCGGGGAGCTGGCAGGAGGCTTGCAGATCGTACTGCCTGACGCAGCCGGGTGTCTTCCCTACTTGGCGGTCTGGCCGGAAACCGCCGTGCCGGGCCGCACGGCCCATGCGACCGTCCTGGCAGTCCGCAGGGAGCATAGGGGACGGCCTACGCTGTTCTGGATGCTCTGCTCGGAGGCGTGGCGGCTTTGTATACAGGAAGGAATCGACGGCCTGGTGATCGAGGCTACGCCAGGGATGCTGGATCGCTACCGGCGGGTCGGCTGGCCCCTGGAGATAGTCGGGGACCTGCGCCGGCACTGGGGCGATGAGTGCTACCTGTGCCGGATGGACGTCTGTACGCTCGCCGGAACGATGCTTGTCCGGGCGCTGCGCTCGCCGATGTACCGCGACATGGTTCTCCAAGCCGTACGCCCTGCCGAAGGCCGTTGCGCGCCTAAGCCCGCTCTGCCATAGTGGAGGCGTTGCGTAGGCGGCCGGGCTTCCGGCCGGCCGACAGGTACGACCGAACCTATTAGTCACATTCTGCCCCATGTCGCTGCTCGTCGCCTCGCTCTACCTCCTTTGCCTGGCCTTCCTCTTCGGATCCGCGCTCTACATCTGGTCGCGCGATCCTTTCGCCCGGCTCAACGCCTCCTACGCCGCCTTGGCGGCGGCACTCCTCGGTTGGGTGGGAACGCTGTTCCTGTTCTCTTCCGAGGCTCCGGGAACGGGCCTGCTCTGGCTCGGGCGCGCCAAATTCGCGGCGGCGGTCCTGATCGCTCCGGCCGCGCTTTCCTTCGTGCGGGCGCTCGCCCGGAGCAGGCCGTCGCGCATCGATACCTGGATCTGGCTGGAAGGACTGGCGCTGGCGCTCCTCTCGCTGCTGACCGGGGCCGTAGACCGGGCATAAGCACTTGCCGGAGCGCAGCACGTCACCTCCTACGGACCGCTCTTCCCGCTGTACATCGCCCATCTCATCGGCTTCGCCGTGGCGGCGCTGGTGACGGCGTTCCGGACAAACCCTGCACTGCCCGGAGAGGTGCGGACGCAGTTGCGGCTGGTCGGCGTCGGTATCCTGGCGACCAGCGCGGTCGGGATCGTCGCCAACGCCGTGCTGCCCTACTTCTACGGGGACTTCCGGTTCATCGATGCCGGTACTCTCTCCACCATCTTCTTCCTGGCTGCGGTCGCCTACGCCGCAACGATCCACCACCTCTTCGACGTGCGGGTACTGGTGCGCGCGACACTGGTCTACGGGGTGCTGGTCGCCTTCGCCGTCGAGCTCTACCAGGTGGCGGTCGAGTCTCTCACCCGCCTGCTGCCGCTGGGAGACCCAGCCGGGCAGCACGTCGCTGCGGCTGCCGTGGCGCTCACTGTCAATGCCTTCACTCACGAGCCCCTCCGCCGGCTACTGGAGCAGTTAGCGGACCGGATGATGGCGAAATCACGGAAAAGCAATCCTTCGCAACGCAACTGATCGGCCGAAACCAGCATCGGTATGCTGGCACTTATATTGCGTCTGTTGGTCGAGAGAGCCCACATGCATTGGCAATGCAAACTAATAGCGGTGGCGTCTGATCACGAATGGGCCTACCCCTTCTTCCTGTTGAACGGCCAAAAATTCAGCCGTACAGGATACTCGACCATGCTCGCTTTGGTGTCGAAGGCGAAATGGCGTTCGATGATCGGATCGATAGACGCGTCTATTGCCGCCCAGGGCGTGTCACCCTCGGCTTTCTCCCCCGCAAACTGGACGTGGGGAAAGCCTTGCAGTTCGCTCAGGCGCATCCCACTGACGCTGCTCAAGTCCGGGTAATACTCCTCGCGAATCTTGAGTGCTGAGATGAGGAATTGCCGCATGATCCGCCGGTACGAGACGAGCGTCTCCGTCCGCCACGTCTCCTGGATCCGGTCCGGAAACCGGTCTTCGATCTTGTCGCGCTGGCGGTCATGGTACAGGTTGACCAATATCTCGAGCAGGACGATACCGATTACAGCTCCCGCTGCGGCGAACGCCAGGGGGATCCAGGGGGCGGCCTTTGCTTTCAGCAGGAACTGTGCCCTGAGCGCCACCAGCATACCGCTGCCGCCTATGGCCCCGATGGCCTTGCCCCAAACCCCTTTCTCCTTGAGCGGCGCATAGTCCAGGATACGGTTAGCGGCTTCGATCTGCCCTTGCTTTTCCTTCTCGAGCGCGGACCACCTGGTCGCGAAGATGTCGCGCTCCACGGAAAAGGCCCGGACCGCGCTCGCCATTGAAGCAATGAGGTTGTCGAGGTACCCCTTTGCCGTCAGGTCCGCTTTGCACTCCTCGCGCAAGCTGGTGAAATAACGCTCCAGCACCCATTTGCCGAACTCGCGGTGCCGCTCGTCCCGGGAACGATGCGCAGCGGCAGCAAGCACGACGTCGATCGCCTGTTCAACATCTAGGGGAGGCCGGTTTCCGGGTGTCTCGCTCATGTTTTGATGTCCGTATCTTGTAAGTAAGGTCGCCGGTCACGCGGTCGACGATCAGGCTGTCATGCCCGGTCCTAATGCGCGTATGGCGTGCGGAGATCCATCTGAGTTGGCATACATCTCACGGTCTAATTCTGCCATCTTCATCGCTTCACGATTATACCGTATCGCCACCGATCATAATCTGCCGCCATGGCCAAAAGTTGGCTGTGCTTGGCCGGCTGCCCGTTCCATCGCGTTGGCCACACGGCTCCTGGCATGCATGCATTCGGAGTCAAGGCTGCAATAGATCCGCTGGCAGGCGGTCAACATAGATGCCCATCTCTCTTTCCCCGGCGATAAGCATGAGCGCCGGGCGGCCTTCAGCGACCATTTGGCGCGTAAGCCATTCGAAGGCGCTCCTGTCGTCAGGACTCGGTGCGGTTCCGTACCCATCCGGGTGGGAGTGCCACTCACCTATGTACCCCAGCCAGTTCCCGCTGAGTCGGCCGAAGCGCTCGATCTCCGTACCCAGTCCCACAAAGCCACGCACATAGAGCGTCGGCCATTCTACGCTGTCAGACGGCGAAAGGATCGTATCGACGATGTAGATAACCTTCCGCTCCGTGTCGATGCTGCCGATTAGGACGCCGCCGGTCTCGTTCGGCAGACGCTTTGCCCTCTGTTCCGCGATCTTGGCAACAACTGATGCGTCGGTAACGATTTCCCATTCCCCGGCTCGAAACACAACAGGATCAACTGCAATGACATCATGCCGCGTCATGCCGTTCGCGGGATTGCCGTCCGTATGCCAGACACTGATTGTAGCCTGGTCTCGGTTGGCTCCTTCCTGAATCGCGGCGCTCGCGACAGCGGCAAAGAATGAAATCAGGTGCGAAGGCAGCACCGTGCTGAGATCGCCACACGAGCGGGCGTACCGCACCTGCCCAGCCGCCTTAGCCATATGTGAGGACAAGGCTTCGGTCGCGGCCAAGTGGCGATAGTACTGCATCTCAAGGAAATCAAGTGAGATATGCCGCTCGGCGTCTTCGAAGAGCATAACAAGGTCAGATCCGGAGGGATTCAGGAACAGGGACGCACGCCGGGCAGACGCTGATACGCCACGGGCAAGATGACGTTCCACGGGCACAGAAGCGGACATATCGAGTATAAGGTCAGCGTGGCCGAAGGCCGCTTCGAGTTCGGCGGACTGTTCCCCAGGAAGTAGCACATCGGCGGTAATCGGCCGAGCGACGGGTTCGCCTTCGACCGTGGAGTTTGCAAGCAGTGCCATCGCTTCGGCCTTCGGTAGCCCGACGGTGCCTCCGGGCAGGGCGTGCCGACTCAGGTTGTGAGGCATCAGCCGGTCCTTGTCGACCACGGTCCACTCGCCCCATGCACTGCGCACCAGGTTCATGAAGACTTGAGAACCGAGGGCGCCCATGCCGATGGCAACGATCCGCTTTCCACAGCGCGCGTCGCTTCCGTTCATGCGCGCTGCCGCCGCCCTGTCGAATCCCAGGGCAGGCTTAAGCATAAGAAGCTGGCAATCGCCCCCGTCCAACTCAGGGCCGGTAATCAGGGGCACGTATACTCCTCCCTGTGCGGCCAGCATACCGAGGCGGGCTCCGACTTCCTGTACCGTATCCAGCATGAGGAAGGCCCACGTTTCGAGCACCTCCACGGCTCCTCCCAGTTCCCGCGTCTTAGGCAGGCTGACGACCAGGATCAGCCTTTTGGACAAGACTTCCTTGTTCGGGAGCCATGTCCGTATGTGATCCCGCACGATGGCCCGCAGGTCGAGGCCGGTCTTGGCGAGGAATTCGTGGAGCGATGCCAGATCGGGAGGCAGGCACTCGATAATGCCGTGCTGCTGGGGAGGCGCAACGACAAGGAGCGCGACAAAGGGGCCGTTCTGATGGGCCGCCTCGTCGGTCTGGCGGGACGCGATGAGGAACTGCTCGCTCGCGTCGACGGTTCCTACGTCCAGCACTTCCATAGTAGAAGCGGCCTCCGGCGAAAAAATGTCGGCAGGCAGTACCAGGTGAGCGAAATGCCCTCCGATAAGTTGCTCTAAGGGCTGATCCGCATGGTGGAGCGTGCCGGTCGCCGTGCCGGTAAGCCACAGGCGGATGCGCTCGACAAAATCGATGGGTGTCCAACTAAGCCTTACCTCAGGATACGGTTCCTCGTAGAGGCACAGGCTTCTCGGAATCCTCTCTTCGCGAACGTTCTGATGCGGGGCGAACGGGAAGTCGGGGCGGAGCGCTATAACGTCGGGATAGGTGGCGTCAGTGGCATAAAACACGGCGGCGACGCGCTCAACCGTTCGGAGATCGTAGAGGCGGTCCTGCGGAAGTTCCGCCTCTACGTCGCAAACGATTCCTTCCCACAGAAGAGTCCCGTCTGCCGCAGTTTTACGCCGGCATTCCGCCAGCGCAACGAACGGAAGGGGCGGGTCGGCTTCGAGGAGACGTACGAGTTCCCTCGCCTTCGGAACGATCAGATCGTCCGGGGATGTGCTCTGCCCAAGCAGCGGCAGGTAGTCGGTGCCACTCATCTGGCTATCCTACCCTTGGGGCTGGCCGGGAAATTACCGCCGCAACGCCGCCGACGATCTGCTTTTTCCTGCGCGCTCCCAGCGAATCGATCTCGATGACCAGGACTTCGGGCTTCTGTTTCGTCGGCTCCTCCATGGGGACGACGAACTCGCCGCCGATCACGGAAGCCCGCCTCTTGTAATAGTTGGCTGCCTGGCGGTGCGGCGGCTGGGCGTTGGCATCGTCGGTCGGGACAGGCCAGCTTGTGGAGACGATGATGCCCCTGCTCTTGCCCTGCTCGTACAGCCACTTTACGGAATCGAGCGGGACGGTCTCGTCCTTTCCCTTGTCCGCTTTGTTCAACGCTTTGTAGCTGCAATGGTGGGGTATCTTGATGACGTCCCAGGCGAGCCGCTGCTCGTTTCCGTGGTAGCGCGTCACCCGGACGATGTCCGCAAGCACCTCGTCTTCGACGTCCCCGCTGAGGATCAGTTGCGTCTCGCGGAAACCGGACACAAACGTCGCCTGGAAGACCAGGGAGCAGTTGTTGCGGTCTACGGTCGTTCCGGCGTCGACGTGGCCTGAGAACGGAGAATGGATGAAAAACTCGACGCCCTGCTCGGCTTTGGTGAAGCCTGGGACGGTTTTTCCTGCGTCGACGATCAGGTGGGCGACCGACTCCCAGGCGATGCCCCGCGTCCTGACCCACTCTTTGAGACGATCGGGTTTGGAGATCACCCGAATCCGGTCCTTGAGGACGGTAAACCTATGCCGCGCTTCCGCCTGGATGATGCGCGTCTCGTCCTCGCACTGCTCCTCGACGATAACGGAGGCCGGAACCCACATCTCGTTCATGCGGATGCGTTTGTTCGGGGTCTCGTCCTGGTATTTCAACGCATGCTCAAGATAGAAGAAGCTCGAAGAGCCATGGATGTGGTCGTCGTCCAGATGGGTGAAGGCGACCACGTCGTAGTAGTTTCTGGTATCGAGGTCCGCCCGCAGGAGGGCAGGGAGGTCGACCCGCTTGTCGGCGCTGTCCTGCGCGTTTCGCATGTCGGCATAGTCGATAAGAATCTTCATGCCGCCGTCCAGATCAATCCGGGTCGAGTCGGCATTTCCGAGGGGATGGAAGGTAAGTTTGTGCATCATGTCTCCTTGCTCAGGCAAGCGTACGGGCTAGTGAACTCATGTCTTAGTATCTTAATGCAGGAATGTGGTAAGATGGACGCGTATCTTAATGAGACGATGTCTTACTAGTCATACATATTGTACCGTATATAATACACTGTTGCAATAGTGAAACACCCGCAAAAGGACAAAATATGAGTCGAATCACGCTCGAGCAACTTGGGCCGATGCTCAAAGAGAAGAGGGGCAACCGCGGCATTCGCGCCGTGGCAGCTGAAATAGGCACCAGCGCCGCCACCCTGAGCCGGGTCGAGTCAGGCAAGCAACCTGACTTAGATACGTTCGCGAAGATCTGCCTATGGCTTGGCATAGACGCAGGAGAAGTGCTGGGCTGCGCGATGCCCACAAGCTCCGCTGAAGAGACTCCCGCTGGATTTGGACCAGCCGTGTTCGCGCACTTCCGAGCAGAAAAGACCATGAATACAGAAACGGCGCAGCGACTTGCTGAACTAATACTAGCGGTGCAGCGCGCCATGGAGCAGGGTACTCAGGGATGAATCTGGCAGTCACAGACAGTCAGCAGACAAAATTTGAGCGCGGCTTCAAGACGTGGTCGGAGAACACAGCGGTTACGGTACGATCAAGCCTGAACCTGAAACAATTCGAGCCGTTATCCCCTACCGTACTTGCCAAGCATCTCGACGTTCTTGTGTGGAACCCGGGGGACGTGCCCGGCCTGAGCGTTGACGCCGCGAGCTATCTCGTGTCGCCTGAAGGGGACGAGTGGTCAGCGGTAACGGTGCGGGCGGCGAGCAAGGACGTCGTTGTCCTCAATCCTTCTCACGTCCCCGCCAGACAGGTCAGCGACCTCATGCACGAACTGGCGCACATAATCAGAAAGCACGTGCCAGCCCAGCTGCTGATGATGGACGAAATTGGCGTAGCGTTCCGTTCGTTCAACGAAGTCCAGGAGTCAGAGGCGAACTGGCTTGCAGGCTGCCTTCTGCTGCCGCGTCCAGCCTTGGCGTACCATGCTGCCGGAGGGTGGTCGCGGGACAGGATGTGCGACCATTTCAAGGTTAGCACGGAATTGCTACGCTACCGCCTGAACGTTACGGGCGTCGGTCGCCAATATCGTATCTGATTCGTTACCTAACGAGGCTGGCAACGATGTCAGCCGCATACAGGGTAAGAAGCTGGGAAAGGACAGGCCCTTGCGCAGGCATAAAGTTTGATTGAGGTACCACATGTCGCTCCATGTGGAACGAACGCTCTCTAAACGTGCCGTTTTGGCGCTCTCAGAGAGCGTTTTGCTGTGTTTGATTGCCCAGTATTCCACCGACAGCCGCTTATAGTTCTCACGGACCGGCACGAGCAGGGAATGGGGCTCCCATAGCAACTTCTTGCGGTCCAGCCGAAAGTTAGATCCGAATGACCGCAGGCAGGCGCGCCGCTGCTCCGGAGGACCGTCCGCCATCCACTCCCCGACGTTCGCCACGTAGCCGAGCAGGCTATCCATCGTAGAACGGGCCTGGCCTTCCCGTTCCTGGTCGGATACTGTCGCCTCCTGCAGGCGGGCGCGCTCGCCGGACAGCGCCTCCTTCCTCTGCGCGTACTCCCCTTCCGTTACCAGTCCCTTCGTCAGCGCGGTAAGCAGCGCCTCCAGCTGCCGCCCGATGGACGCCAGGCTCGCGGCCTGCTGCTCCTGGACCGAGCGGTCCGTACCCCGGTCCTCCTGCCAGAAGCGATCCAGCGCCTCCTGCGCCCACGCCCGGAACTCAGGCTCGACGACATGGATGCGCGCCACCTCCGCGTCGATCTGCCGCTGGAGGATGCGCTCGGAGACGTTGTGCCCCGTGCAGCGCAGGCAGCGGTAATAGGCATACTGTTTCCCGTAGCGGTTGGTAGTCATGTAGGCCGTGATAAGGGAGCCGCACTGCAGGCAGCGGATAGCGCCGGTATAAGGAAAGGCATGGCGCTTGGGCTGCAGGCGCTCCTTGACGCCCAGGATCCCCTTGACCCTGCGGTGCTCGTCCGGCGTGATCATGGGGCGGTGGCTTCCCTTGTGCCGGGTTCCCCGCTCGACGAAGAACCCGGCGTAGAACGGGTTCAGCAGCATGCGGTAGAAGCTCGCCTTGGTCATCGGGATGTCCCCCTGCTTCCGGGTGAGCGGGGTGCGATAGCCCCATTCCCCGTTCAGGAGCCGCAATACCTGCGCGGGCGTGTAGCCGCCGGAGAGGACGTGGTCGAAGGCGCGCCGCAGGATAGGAAAGCGGACAGGGTCGGGAGAGATCGTCTTCTGGCCTTTCAGCTCGTTCGTGTTGTTGACGTATCCCGGCGGAGCCCTGTGGGGAGACCATCCCATCTCGATCTTGCTGCGCAGGCCGCGATTCACGTCGATCACCAGCTTGGAAGAGTAGTACTGGCTCTGCGACAGGGCCATCTGGAGCATCATGATCCCCTCCGGCGAGTTGTGGAAGAAGTACTCGACGAACAGCATGTCCTTGAGGATCCCCTTGCGCAGGCGCATCGTGATCGCCGCCCCGTCCATCTCGTTGCGGGAGAGGCGGTCCGGATGCCATGCCAGGATGCCGTCGATCTCCCCGGCGTCGGCCATCGCCAGCATCCTCCGGAACTCCGGGCGCCCCTCCTCCTTGGCCGAGCGGGACTCCTCGATGATAACGACCTCGTGGATACCCTTGGCGCGGACGATCTCCAGGGCGCGGCGCTTCTGGTCCGCTATGGAACTGGACTGGCGCTCATCGCCTTCGGTGGATTTTCGTGCGTAGAGGGCGTATCGCATGGGGGCGGGGTTACGCAGAAGAAGTAGAAGTGGAGGAACCGGGTAGCGAGGTCAAGGGCTTCCTGGTCGCCGAGCGTGACGCCCCGCCGCTCCTGGTAGAGACGGCGGAATTCAGCGACTTCCTGGGCGTTGGGGATGGGCAGGTTCATGGCGCCAGCCTTGCACAGTGCGTGGTCCCGCGCGCGTGGCGTTGCGGATACGCATCGCCTCCCACGTCCCGACTGCTGAGTCGATTCAACGGAATCGAGGGCGGTCTGTCAAGTTTGGCGCTCTATATGCCGATCCAGGCGTACGGGGACTATCTCACCAGGAAGCGGATCTCCACGTTCTCAGAGAGGGCGAACCAGAGGCAGGCGTAGAGCAGGAACGGATCGTCGTGGAAACGCTCCAGGCGCACAGAGAGCTGTGGGGTCTTTCGCAAGCTGCGGAAGGCCGCCTTCGCGTGCAGGACCGCCTCCCGGAAGTCGGGAGCCTCGCGCTCGATCAGGTGCAGGGCTTGAATGGAGATAGGGAGCATGAGAGGGCGAATGAGCGGTCGGTCGGGAACGTTGCCATCTCCTATAGGACATGAAGGGAACGTGAACTCTGTGTGGACCATGCTAGCAGAGCGGCGAGCGGACAGCAACGCCCCCGGCGGATACCGCCGAGGTAAGGCGGATGACCGATCCCAGGTATGGCCTCCCGCTACCATCGGGAGGCGTTGCATCCAGGCAATCCCATGGGCGCCTCACGCCGAAAGGATCTACCCTTCTTCATGAAAGGGGCGCGCCGTATCCTTCCCCGCACGTTCCAGACATCCAAGCAGTCACATACGAAAGGGGGAAATGGCACCGCTACCAGCCTTCGAAAATCGTATCTCCAGCGTCATGGAACACATCCCTGTCTACAGCTTCCAGGGCCAGGCCCGCCTGGCCGCAGACGCGGGCGTTTCCCGCTCCGCTGTCAGTCGCCTCGTGGCCGGGAAGGCGGCGCCCTCCTTCGCCATAGCGGTGGCGGTTACCGCTGCCCTGGAGAAGCGCCTGGGCCGCAGGCTTGATCCGCGCGAGCTGGTCTCCTTCGACGGGACCTACCCCACCGCGTCGGTATGCGTGCTCTGCGGATGCCGGGGCTGCCTGCCGGAAGCGGCCTACGACGCGGAGTGCCGCCTGAAGCCGGAGTTCCGCACGCTCGTGAGCGGCGGTGCGCTTCCAACGCGAGCCCGTGAACCAGTTTGGCCGCAGAAAGGAGGTTTTATGGACTGATGCCGCATGCCCGCCCCCTTCTTCCAATCCCCTAGCATTCCGTCATGCCTGCTTCCCGCACCACTCCCCCGGCTCCTTGCCCGTGCGCGCCTCCTCAAGAACGTGGGGGACATCCATGTCAGGATACCGCTGGCGCGGCTCCGCGATCTGATCTCCGATCGACTGCGCCTGGCGGTTTTTGCCCTCCTCGGACTCGCGGGCGCAAAGAAAGCACCTCATCGCGGGTAAAGGTGAGGGCGGAGATGCGAAGCACACCCATAGCAGGCTCAAGGCCGCTGCGGGATTCAAGCGTACATCAAAATAAGCCTCATACAAGGTCCGGAACTGTTGCGCTTCTTCAGGCGTCGGAGTGGGCAGATCCATGGAAACTCTGGAGTGGCTACGGATTTTCATGCCTCGTCGGTACGGGGATTTATGTTTGGTTTTAGTTCGGTATCCTGGTCTCCATGGACCCTGTCCAGTGCAAATCTAGCGAACCTAACCCGACATCGAAAGGACCGTTGCCAGACCGCAGCTGCGTTGCCACCTCGCAACAATGTTCGCTTTTAGTTCGGTTCCAGGCAATATTGGGAGCGTTATCCGTAATTCCACGCCATGGCTGTGCCTGCCCCCGCTGCGAAGGTGTTTCCCTTGACGACCGGGCGCCTGCAACGCCCGCTTCACAACCGCGTCGGCGCGATCATGCTCCACGTCCCCTGGCTCACGTTCCGAGGGCAGGTGCGCCTCGCGCGCGAAGTCGGCGTGTCGCGCTCCACCGTCTGTCGGCTGCTGTCGGGAAAGTCCGCGCCCACCTTTCCGGTCATGGCCGGCGTCGTGACCGCGCTCTCCCGACGCCTGGACCGCCCTCTGGACCTGGCAGACGTCTTCTCGCCGGACGGTATCTTCCCTACCGCAAGCGTCTGCGCCCTGTGCGGCTGCGGCGGATGCCTGCCAGCGCAGGCGTACGACAGCGACGAGGACACGCTGCGCCCCGAGTACAGGCATCTTCGCTCCGGCGCATGGACGCTCTCCGCGGTCGCAGGCACGGCCGGCGCGGCCTCTGCCCTCCGCTCATCCCCCCTGGAGGAGGCAACATGACCTGACTCCGCCGCACCCTGTGAGCCGATATCCCCGTTCCCTCCCTGCCTATAAATCCTCGCTCCCATGACCCACCACCGCTTCCTTCCTGCCCCTCCTAGCCTCTCCCAGGAACCCGCCCCGTCGCCTGGCAGGGCCTTCCGACGTGCGGCGTCCAGCTCGGTTCCCGTGAAGGAGATGGCTGCGCCGACGCGGTCGGCCGTAAGCCGCGCCCCTGGAGAGTGCGAGATCGCGGCCCTGCTGGACATGCCGTTTCCCGAGTTCGCCCGGACCGTCGCCCGGATGCTGGAGACGCTCGGCTATGCGAACGTGCAGGCGATGAAGGCCATGCACGGTCACGGCAAGGGCCGGAACGCGCACGGAGGGTACGACCTGCGCATGTTCACGCCGACGCGGCTGGCGCGCGGTCTGGTCATCGCGCAGGTGAAGCAGTACCGCTCAAGCGTACCCCGATCCTTTGTCGATGAGCTGCGCGGCACGATGCTGCGTCTGGGCGCGACGCAAGGCCTGCTCATCACGACCGGCACGTTCTCCGCGTCGGCCGTCGAGGCCGCGCAGTCGGCGCAGCACGCCGCGCCGGTACGCCTGGTAGACGGGCAGGAACTCGCCCGGCTGCTGCATACCCGTCCGGAAACGCCTGCTATGCCGCCAACCCCGGCTCCGTCCCCAGTCCTTCCGCGCTCAGGGATGCGCCCCATCAGCCAGCAGGAGAGCGACCGGCTGGAGCGCGAGTTCCTGGCCGGACTGGGGGCTCCTCCCAGAGGCCGGGTTCAGGCTAACATGCCTGCCCTGCCAAACCCGGAGAACGCAATGCTGACCCTGGAAATCGCCCTCCGCCTCGCGCCCGTCCCGTCCGGCGACAGGGAGGCGGATGCAAAGGAGCGGAAATGATGGGCAGGACGCACCTCTTCCTGGGCGCGGCCTCGCTGTGGCTGCTGACGCCGTTTGCCGATGCCCTCACCCCGCAGACGGTCGTTCCCCTGTGCGCGCTCGCCGCCTTCGGGGCGCCCCTGCCCGACCTGGACGCGGCGGAAAGCACCGTCAAGTCGCTGCGGATCGGAAACGTGCGCCCGTTCGCGCTGCTCTCCACGCTGGCGTACCGGACGTGGGGGCACCGGGGCCTGCTGCACTCGCCCTTCGGCCTGATCCTGTTCGCCCTCGTCTGCATCCCTGTCGCCGTCCTCTGGGGGCCATGGGCCGCCCTGGCGCTGTGGCTGGGATACGCGAGCCACCTGGCCGGCGACTCCAGTACCCGCACGGGCATCCCCGCCTGGCCCAACGACCCCTACCGGCGCTGGTGGCTGGTTCCCCGTCGCCTGCGTCTGGTCACGGGCTCGCCAGACGAGGAGGCGGTCTTCGCCCTGTTTGCCATAGCTGTCCTCCTGCTCGTTCTGACGCGCCTGCCGCTGCAATCCTGATCGCCTGCCATACCCTAACGTTTCTTATGCCTATCCCTCCCCTTCGCACCCGTTCCTCCCTTCCCCGCGACGCCCGCATGCTGGCACAGCAGCAGCTGCGCCTGCTCGTCGGCCAGTCCCGCCTGCTGTCCAGGCTCATGCGCGGCCTGCTCTGGGCCGAGCTCCGCCCGGCGGAGCGCCGCCGCGTCGGCCTGCTTCTGGCCCGACTGGAGCACGACGCCGAGCTGGCATCCATGATCGCCCGCCCGCTCGCGCCCGAACCGGCAGGTCCCAGCAAAAAGACCGCACGTGAAAAGGGCGGTCTAATGCCTCCGAAAGCCGGTAACGGGCAGGAGGCGCTGCCTTGATGGTCATATGCGCGCTGCCTCGTCCCGGCCCAGGACGGCTCCTCCACTCTACGGCGGCTTGCGCCCCGCCGCACGGAGCGTTGCTCCCGCGCAACGGCAGCCTGACCACGACCGCCGAATTTCCCTGATCCCTCGCCCCTATGCCTCCCTCCGCCCTTCCCCCGTTCCTCGTCTTCCTACACCAGGCCGACCGGCGTACGGGCGGGTCGTTCCGCCCGGACGCCCGCCTTACCGTCACGCCCGTCCTGCGTACCTCCGGGCTTCTGCTCGCCATTCCGGCCGAGGAACTGCGTACGCTTCTGCTGGTCCTGACCTTCCTGCACCCGAACGGGCACGTGCAGCCGAGCCTTTCGGAACTGGCGGCGGCCTTGCGCCTGCCGCAGGGTATGGCACGGATGCGGCTCAGGCGGCTGGAGCGTTTCCAATGGCATGACCGCCCGCTCGTGCAGGAGCTGCGCCGGGAAAGCGGCCTCCACGCCTTTGCCCCGTCCACGGCTATCCTGGGCACCGAGAGCGTCGTGAAGCCTGCCCCTGATACCCATCCTCCTATGCGTGCCGCGGGACGGGACGCCGTGGTGGCACACTCCAGGGCTACCTACGCGCGCCCGCGGAAAGAAGTCGAGGAGGAGATGGCCCGTCTGAACGGCTGGAAGCCGATCAACGCCCCGTCCGGCGACCCGGAAACGGACGCGCTTGTCGGCAGGCTGGTCGCCGCCGGACTCGGGCGCTGGGAAGCGTCCGGCCTCATTGAGAGCTTCGGAAAGGAGCGGGTCCGGAGGCAGCTGGTCTGGCTGCCCCACCGGAACGCCCGCGACCCCGTCCGCTTCCTTGCGGTGGCGGTTCGGGACGACTACGATCCCCCCAGGGGAATGCAGACGGGTGGGGCCAATAGCATGGAAACGCATGAGTAGGGCACTTCCAACTATTAGCTCAGTCCCGGGCGGATTCGTGGCGATACCCAGGCGGACACTGGACCTGCTCCTCTGCCTGCCTCTGACGCGCCGGGAGCTTTCCGTCCTGCTGCTGATGGCCAGGCTCACTTACGGCTGCCGTAACGCCGCATGGGCGCGCCTCCTGCAGGCGGACCTCAAGGCGGTCGGAATAGGGGCCGGGCATGCGCGCGCGGTATTGGAAGGCCTGATATCGCGCGGCTTCCTGGAGCGCCGGAATGGAATGATAGAGTATCGGCTCGGGAACCTGGATGGAGGACTCGACCCTGAAGCGTTGGACAGGACAGGGCGGCTGGAGAAGCTGGTGGCGGCGCAGCTGGCCGGAAGTTACCGGAACGGGAAGGCCGAGGTTACCAAAAGGGGAAGCCGGACGTTCCCAGAAAGGGAAGTTCTGCCTTCCCGAAACGGGAATACATCGACCGTACCGACATGGCGTTTCGACCGCTCCAAGGGCCGGTTTCTGCCGGAAATGGGGACGGCGATAGACAAGGAAAGACATATAAATACATAGAGGGCCATCCGAACCACTGGAATAGCGAGGGAAGTAGCGCCGCGTTTCTTGTCAAACAGAGATGCTTATTCGGGGATTTCCATAGCTTTAGGGCAGCCAACTCCTTTATAACAAGCAGTTTCTTGGAACAGGATCCTTGTCTTTATAAGCTCATGCTGGATGTTAGACGGCGCGGGAGTATGCCTTGAAGGCTGGAGGCCCAGGGGCATATGGTTCGGGCAAGCAGCCGTTCTGACTGCGCCTTCAATCCCTGTTGCCAGTAGAACCCATCCCTGTAAGGCTGGAGCATCCGCTGTATCGGCTCATAATCATTTTATGAGCACCTGGCGCACCCCCTCGCTATCGCCCCGCGTGACACACCGGATAATGCTTTCGCAGCGCTGGAGGCGTTCGCCGTACTTCTCGTTTTCCGGAGCGCGGGCGAACGCCTCCGCCAGTGCCGCCATTCGGTCAAATTCCCGGATCGAGAAGCATACGGCCATCTGCGCGAAGGCCCATTTGGCATAGAGATCTGGCCTTCTATCAAGGGAAGAGGCGATCGCTCGAACCGTATCTAATTCCATCGTCTCATCCCACAGGCGCAGGGTCTCGTCACGGCGTTCCAGCCCGGCCAGACACTCAACGCGGGTGAAACGCGTGAGCAGCCATTCGTCCAGCACCTCTTCGCGCGGTACCGACCCGCCGGCCAGGGCTTCCGAATGCTCGACCTTGGCGAGCGCGGCCTCGAAGCAGGACGCCCTTCGGGACGGATCGCGCCATCCCCAGGCGACGTACGGCTTCGCCTGGTTGCGCAGGGGGCCGATCCGCTCGTCCGCAAAGCCATGCTCCTTCAGGATCCTCCCTGCTTCGACCGCCATCTGGATGCTGTACTCCGGATGCCCGCCCGCATGCCGCAACGCCGTGCCGCCCGCCTTGTACGCGAACGCGACTGCCCTGCCCATCTCGCGGTCCGTATCGCGGCAGTCCCGAGCGATTTGGACCAGTTGCCGGACATGGTGCTTCGCTTCTGCGGCCTGACCCGCATTGGCATACAGTTCCAATATCTGCGCCCCGGCCCGCAACATGACCTCGAACTCGGCCCGCGTCTCCAGCGGTAGCGGACGGAAGTACTGCCAGGCGTGCTGCAGATACGGCAGGGCCTGTTCCAGGGATCCGGTATCGAAATACTCGCACCCAACCATCCCGTATTCGGCAGCCTCCCAGGACCGCTCCAGCATGGACTCCGGGTCGATCCGGTACCCCGTGCTGCTCGTAAGCACTGCGCTCGCCAACCGCTTGAGCGCGCGGACCCCATCAAGGCTCAGTCGAAGGTAACGGGCGATGGCCAAGAGGTTGTCCCGCCGAAGCACGTAGGAAAGTCGCTGATAGATGTACTTGCTCTTAGTGGCGTCCTGCAGGTGGCTGAGCGAAAGGCTGGAAGGATTCATCCCTAACGCGCTCGCAAGGGCCTGCTTCTGAAGCCGCGTCTCGTCCAAGAACGCCTCGACCGCGCGATCTACCTCTATGGCCCAGTTCGGCGCTGTGCTCCAATTCAATCCTATGATCTGCACCCCTCCTTTGTCAGTGTCCTCGTCCTGTGCCCAGAATCTTCAACGACTGCAAATGATAGAGAAGACACTCATGAAGCTTTCCGTCAGGTGCCTGGTATCCGCTTCTGGAACCGGCTATCTCGGCAACGTTTCAGGCTGCAACGGAACTGCGTTCACGCTTTGCCAGTCCAGAGGACGTCTCGATCGGCCGTACGCTCAACGGTAAGGTGCGATGGCAAGGTGCCGTACGGGATTCAATTCGCGATCCGACCGGATACGGGCGCATCTTCCGACTTCCAGGCACGGTTCAAGACACGTGTCAGGTCGGCCAGTTCCAAGTCCTCCTGAAGCGTCGCATCGAGATGGCCGATCAGTTCAAGCGTGGAGTACGTCTCATATACCACACAGGCGGTCCCCGGGGTGAAACGAACCATCCGAGGTCCCAGGAGAACCGCGTGTCCGTCCCCATGCGCCCGGGCAAATAGCGCAGCCTGTGCTGGAATAGCGTTGATCGCTTCTTCCGTGCCCTGCGCGAGCGCCATCGAGACCGGCGTCTTCCGCTGGCGTAGCGCGACTATCAAGTCAATCACACATTGGCGGATATGGTTGGTAAAGGACATCATCGTCTCCTTAAACGGGGTTTTGCACGGGAATGGCATAACCAAGGATAGGATAGCGTGTGGGCTTCGCGTACAAGTGTCATGTAAGAATTTGGGCTGTGGCCCAGGAAAGTATGTCGTGCGCCCCACAGGTATACGCCATACCAGCCATCGGCGGAGGAGAAAGAAGGAATTAACCATATCTTTTCTCGTCACCAAGGTATATACTGGGAGTATAAACTACAACTAAATATATCCCTATGGGCGTCGAAAATCCCTTCTCCCGAATCCCCGCTGCCGAGGCCATGCATGCCCAGTCCCTACAGTCAGAGAATCCATCTTACGGCAAAATGGACAAGGAACTCAGGCTTGAAGACATGGGCTTTGACAAATACGTCGTCCTGCTCGAACAGGCTGTCGCTATAGATGACCCCGATGCGCGCGTTGCGCTCTTAGACAGGCTCGGTACCCACGACAACGAGCACGTTTATGCGGATGCCAACTTCGACGACGCGGTGAGAGCCTTCATGCAATCTGACGTCTTCGGCGGGCGCTATACGATCAGTGGGAATATCCGATCATTTGAAGAGGACGGGAAGGCTTACCGCTCGCAATTGTTTTTTACCAAGACCCTCGCTATCAATGTCCAAGAGATAGACCCAGAGGATCAACTGGGACGGGTGGATTTCAGGGCTAGTGGAGGGTCAATGGCTTCAATGGGAGAGGATAAAATGACGGACGAAGAGTTCAGGAGACGAGAGTCCTTGGAACGAGCCCAGTTTCTCATAGATGTCATGCGCTACTGCCTGGAAACGGGAGCGAAAACGAGATATAGGGCATATGGGCCACAGGATAAGAGGGAGGATTGGGTGTGGATGAATAGCAATTCCCTCGCGAAAGAGATAGGTGAGTAGCTGTTTACGTCGGAATAATTGAAGCCATTGTCTATTCCGGCCAATCTGGGTTCTGGCACACTTTTGATGATGGCTGCTCGCCTCATGAAGCAGGCAATACACGCCTCCGGAGCAGGTCGAAGTTCGCCCTACCGAACATCTGACGCTTGATCATCTTGATCCTGTTCACCGCGCCCTCTACGGGACCTTGGCTCCAGGGCAGCGACATCCCGGCAACCACCGCTTCCCAGTCGTCGCGCACTCCACGGGCGAAAGAGGCCAATGGCGCTATACCCGACGACAGGGCTTCCTCCAACCACAAGCCCAGAGGAACACGTGCGTCTTCCTGAGGCCGCTTGCGGATCAACGCGCAAAAACCCTCCGCCAGACCACGCGCTGTCGCGAAGAGCGCACTCCCAGCGCTCAGTCGGTCCAGAAACGCCTGCTGCTCTGGCGTTCGCTTGGGCCTCAGGAGTAGGCTCACT
>JBBQPO010000019.1:0-38146 GCA_038217285.1 Chthonomonadales bacterium | reverse complement strand
GTGTCAGTTCCGTTGGCGGGCAGTCGGCCGTCGTCGTGCGCGTCATCGACGTGCCGCAGATGAGCCCCGGCGAACTCGCAGAGATGATGAAGTACGAGGTCGAGCGGCAGGTGCCGTTCGCCGCCAACGAAGTCATCATGGACTATCAGACGATTGATCGACCGGAGGGCTATGCCGAGGGCCAGAACATGGATGTGCTCCTGGCGGTGGCGCAGCAGGACATGGTAGATCGTCATGTCGAGATGCTGTTCGCCGCCGGCCTGAAGCCGAAAGCGATCGATGTCGAACCGCTGGCCGCCGGACGGACCCTGCTCGATCTCGGGCCGCAACTGGCGCAACAGCTCGGTCATACCGTGGCCATCGTCAATATCGGCGCGTCCAACACCGATGTCGGTATCTTCCGCGACAAACTGCTGACCTTCCCGCGCACCCTGCCGCTCGGCGGTGACGCGCTGACCCGCGCGATCGGGGACATGCTGCAGGTGGACAATGCGACCGCCGAACAGTATAAGTGCGATGTGGGAGAGGTGATTCTCGGCCAGCAGGCCGCCGCGCAGCAGTACGGCGCGCCCGATGCGGGCTTCGGCGGATTTTACGATTTCGGTGTGCCGGGCGCACCCGAGCCTGCTCCCCAATCGGAAGCGGCTCCGTCACCGTTCTTTCAGCCGGGCGGCGCGATTTTTGGTGGCGGTATCGACTCCTCGACTACGCCTCCGCATGCGGAAGCGCCCGCCAACTCGCCTTCGGGACGCATGCCTTTCGACTTCGCCACACCGGGCGCGGAAGAGCAGCCCGTCGCCTCTCCGACTTTCGGGCAGCCGGAGTTCTATACCCCCGCGCCCACACCCTATGAGACGCCGGGAGAGCCGGCGCAGGGGTTTCAGCCTGCCCCCGACCCGTTCGCGGCCCCGGCGCATCCTGCGCCTGGTTCGGATCTGCCGATGACCGTCGGCGCCGCGCCTTCCGACCCCTATCGGGAACAGTTGCGGATCAACGTCTTCAACGCCATGGCCCCGATCCTGGCTGAGATTTCGCAGGAGCTTCGCCGCTCGCTGGACTACTATCGCGGACGAGCGCAGGACGCCCAGATTCATGAGATCCTGCTCATCGGTGGAACCGCCCGGCTAAAGAACCTTGCGCCCTTTCTGGAGCAGGAACTCGGCATTCCCACCCGCGTCGCCGACCCCCTTCAGAATGTTCAGGTCACCGCTCGCAACTACACGCGGGAGCATCTGGAAGAGGTCGCCTCACTGTTTCCAATCAGCATCGGGCTGGGAGCACGCGAACTGATCTTCGTGCCGACCGCCGCCAAAAAGCAAAAGAAATGAAGCCGGAATGCGCGGAAAGGTCGGCAGCTTTGCGGCCGACCTGACGCCCAGCATTCCCGCTACGAGGGAGACGACGCCGATGCTACGCATCAACCTGCTGCCGCCCTATATTTACGACAAACAGAAGAAAGTCAAGCTCGCCGTTTTCTGGGCCGCCCTCGTGGCGGCGGCGCTGGGCATCTTTCTAGTCTGGTTCGTACAACTTAACAAGCAGCTCGACGACCAGAAAAAACTGGAAGCCACGGCTGTGGAGTATCGCACCAAGTTCGAAGGTGTCGAGTCCAAAATCAACGAGGAGAAGAAACGCCGCGCTGACATCGAAGCGCGTCAGACCTTCATCACCAACGCTCAGAAGTACAACGACTCCTGGCCCGCCGCCTTCGAGACCATGCGCGACGTCACGGTCGACAACATTCTTCTGAAGAGCATGGCCTTCACGACAGACCGTAAAACGGTGAATTTTACCGGCTTCGCCAAAAACGAAGAGGACATTGTCAAGTGGTGGATGTATCTCCGGAACAACTATGCTGGCCCGGACGCCGCCCTGCCTTTCGAGAATGTCTCCTTCAGCCTGCCTGCACATCCCTATCCTCCCAAGGGTAGCGCCAATGGCGGGGCCGGAGGCTTCGGCGGCGGTTTCTCCGGCGGCAGTGGTGGCCCCGGCCCCGCTGCCGGTGGGATGGCTGGCTTTCCTGGATCCGGCGGCGGCGGCGGTGGCCCCTCCAGCGGTGGAGGCGGTGGTGGCTTCGGTGGACCGGGCGGCAAGGGCGGCGGCGGTGGTGGTAAAGACGCCGTCGGTCCCGGAATGATCGAAGGCCGGCCTGGCATCAATTTCAGTGCGGCTGTCACCCTGAAAAAACCGCTCGCAGAGGGTATGCTCACTCCGGCGTGGAACGGCGGCGGAGCCCCGGCGGCCGCCCCTGGCGGCTTCGGCGGCGGCTTCAGTGGTAGCAGACCGCCCGGCGGTCCCGGCGGTGCCAGCGGTCCTTCCTCCGCCGGCTCAGGCACGAAGGATTAGGAGAAAACGATGTCGAAATTGACCGCGTTGCACATAAATATCATCGGGATAGTCACGGCGCTCATCCTATCGCTCATCCTCTTTTTCGCGCTCATCAAGCCGAAAAACGAAGACATCGGCACCTCACTCGCAGCCACGACAGCAGCGGAGACGGCCGGTGGAACCCCCGATAAGGTAAAGGCGCACGAACAGGATCTGGCGAAGTCCAAGAAGTTCACCAGTGTCACGAACGCTGCCTGGGCGATCAATCAGCGGCTCTATATGCCGCGTATGGCCTTCTCGGCGCAGGAGAAAAGCAATAGTCTGCTCAAGCTCTACGCCTTCACGGGCCTCTACAGCGATGGCAAGCCCTACGGTATCCGCGATCTGCCGACCGTCTGGGGCGTCAAGGTCAAGAAGTGGTACGATGCCCACTACCGCGAAGGCATCACGCGTGACTTCGGCCAAGACTTCCCGATCGACTCCTTCAGTACCGATCCGAACGATATTTCGAAGCTGCAATCCATCACCTTTCCGCAGGCCAAGCCCTGGCACGTGACGGTCATCGCCAAGACGTTCGATGCGGCGATGCTCCATCTGCGACGCTTCAACAGCATGCGCGGTTTCGGAATGCCCGTGGTCGATGGCGTGGCTCTGGATGGTCAGAGTCCGAACCTGAGCCTCAGCTACGATATGGCGCTCTATATCATTCCCCCGGCGGCTCCGCCAGCTCCCGACCCTGTTATCTCTGGCGGCGGCGGCTCGGCCGCTCCCGGTGGTCCACCGACCGGCTTCGGAGGACCTGCCAGCTTCGGCGGAGGTGGTGGAAAAAGTGGAAAAGCGATGGTCGGCCCGGGTGGTTAGCGCTATGTGGCCGGTTGGCTACAGAGGGAAAACGGTATGAATAGACGAACTATGCTGACAATCTCCAGTCTCGCTGCCTGCGTCGCTCTTGGCGGCACGGCAGGCTGGCTGAACTATGGTCCTCACACCTCCTCGCCGGAACGTATTCAGGTGACGACGGTAGGCCAGGGTGGCCCGGCGAATACGCCGGGACAGAATCGACCGCGCGGGGGAGGCCCAGCTGGCTTTGGGGGCCCTGCTCCGGCTGGGCCCGCACGCCGTGGTGCGCCCGGCGGCGCGCCGGGTGTAGGTCATCCCGGCGGAGTCTTTGGGAACGGGAAGGGCGCGCCTGCTGGCCCGCCCAAACCAGTGACCAAGTCGATCCCCAATCGGAAAGGCCATGATCCTTTCTTCGTCAATTGGAGAATCATTCCGCCTCCGCCCTACGTCTTCAATGATGTCGAGCCTATTCGCCTGGCGCCGCCGGAAGTCATCGTGCCGCCTGTGCTTCCCTTTGAAGTTCGGGAAGAGGCGGTGGCGCGCGTTTCGGGGATTATGAGCGGTGACGGTATCTATGCCATCCTGGAACTGCCGCAAGGCGATCCCCTGATCGTCAAACCCGGCAGCAGCGTGGAACTTCCGATCGCAGGCGGGCAAACCAAACGGACCTATCGCGTCGTCTCTATAAAAGGAGAGACCGTTGTCCTTCGCAGCAAAGAGGGTCTGGCGACCTTTACGCAGGAGATTCCCCTCAGCGACGTTCCGCTGGGCGGAGCGAGCGCCGCACCGCGCGGGGGCGCACCAGCCAATAGCGGCTTCCCCGGATCCGGTGGGGGGCCTGGTCGCGGAGGTCCCGGCAAGGGTAAATTCGGGCCGGGCGGACCTGCCGGTGGTCCTGGTGGCGGCGAATAGCGAAGACCATCGAACGGCCTATTTTCGCCGTCATCGATACAGAATGCCGCATGCGAAGGTATACTTGTCGATACACAATGCCAATGTAACCGATTTGCCGCTGCAAACGTCTTAAGAACATCTCAAGCGCTGATACACTGCGCACCGGATATGCGGGGCAATTTCGTGACCCTGTAGTCTTTCTCGGAGGAGGAAAACCGATGTCACTTCAATTTAGCAAACTGGGACTGGCGACTCTGTCGCTGACGGCGATGGGCCTGCTGGCTCTGCCCGGCATCGCCCGAGCGCAGGATCCCCCTGCCGATCCGGCGGCGGCTGCCAACGACCCGACCATGAAGAAAGTTTCGCTGGACCTGGAGAGCACGAACCTCTACTCGGCCCTCAAACTGCTCTTCGGCCATATCAACGCCAACTACTACCTCGACCCGTCTCTGAAAAATGCCGAGGTTTCGGTACACCTGCACGATATTCCGTTCAAAATCGTGCTCGATACGCTGGTAAAATCGACCGGACTGCCGCTCACCTGGAAGTTCGAAGACAACATCTACCGCATCGTACCCAAAGAGACGGAAACAAATATCCTGGAACCGGGCACCACGCCGGACGCCAATACCCCCGACGCCGAAAAGACGCCGAAGTTCGTGATCATCAGTCGTGACACGTTCTCCTTCGACGGCGTGAGTATCGCGGAAGCGTTGGGCGGCAAAGGTTTCAGCATTCTGCCTCGCGTCTATGACTACAATCCGTACCCCGGTAGCAGCGGCGGACAGGGCGGCGGCGGACAGGGCGGCGGACAGTTCGGCGGCGGCGGCCTCGGCGGCGGCAGCCAGGGTGGCGGTGGCTTCGGCGGCGGTGGCCTGGGTGGCGGTAGCCAGGGTGGCGGCGGCTTCGGCGGTGGCGGACAGGGCGGCGGCGGTCGTGGCGGTGGCGGTCGCGGCGGCTTCTAATTCGCTTATGCCTGAAACCAAAAAGGCCATAAAATCGAACAGGGTAGGCACAGGGATCTGTGCCTGCCCTCGAATCTGCTTGCTGTTCTGAAAAAAAATCTGTATCCCGGCAGGAATGCCGGAGGGATACATCGAATAGACCGTGCAGAGGAATATACAGATAGCGTCCGGCAACCTGCATGAGACGCACTACAAGGGGGGCATTCGTATGGGCTTGCAACGACATAAGAGACGCGCAACTGGACTGGTCGTCGCCGGGGCGTTGAGCGCGACCCTGCTGGTCGGCAGTAGACTGTATGCGAAAGCCGATGACGGTCAGGCACCGAGTCGTAACGCGAATGTGCTGGCGAATACGACCATCGATCTCGATTTGACGGAAGCCCCGCTCAAAGCCGCGATCCGTCTCGTCGAGCAGAAAACCGGAATCGATGTCGTCGTCCAGAGCGGGAGCAATGTGAGCGGTACTGTCACTCTCTCCGTCAAGGACAAGCCCATTAACGAAGTCCTGAAGCTTATGGCAAATTCAGCGGGCGCCGACTTCTGGGAACTGAATGGCGTCTACTACTTCGGCCCCAAAGGCAGCGCACCGAAGCCGACCATCGAGACCAGCGGTAACGCGGTTCTCCCGGCCGATCCTCTCCGACCCAACACGGTGGCTCCCGCCTTACAGATCGAAAAGATCCGACTCCTCTATGCGGATCCCCATACCATCTGCCATCTCCTGGGGACCGACAACACTCCTATGGGCACCATGATGGAGATCTTCGAAGCGCAGGTCATCAGCTCTATGCTGGCCACGCAGAACCCGAACTCTCGCCGACCTACCAACATACAGCCCAATATCAGCGTTATCGACGGTAATAGGACGTCTCCGAACGTCGCTCCCACCGCACGTGACAATGGCTTCGATCTGAACCCGGCTGCTAACGGCGTCGGCGGGCAGGGCGGCGCCGGTGGTGGTGGCGGACAGTTCGGCGGCGGTGGTCAAGGCTTCGGCGGCGGTGGCCAGGGCTTCGGCGGCGGCGGCCAAGGCTTCGGCGGCGGTGGCCAGAACCCGGGTGGCGGCGGACAGCAGGGCGGCGGACAGCAGGGCGGCGGCATCGGAGGGGCGGCGCAGTTGCTTCCCAACGGTATTACGAGCCTGTTCGCTTTCTCCAACGACGGCTCGCTCATAGTCCAGTACGACCCGGCACATCCAGAAGCCTTGACGGAACTGCGCAAGATCATCCGCTTGCTGGATGTCAAGCCGCGCCAGATCCAGGTGAAGGCCGAGTTCGTCACGATCTCTCAGAACGATATCAACACCTTCGGGATCAACTTCCAGTTTCAGAAAGTCAACCTTATCGGCGGCACCAACACCGGATACGCCGGAACCGGCGGTCAGGCTTTCTTGCAGTATGCGACCGGAAACCTCTCGACCCAGTTGAGCTTCGCTCTGACGACTGGTCATGCCAAGGTGGTGGCGTCCCCGCTTATCACGACCCTGAACAATATGCCGGTCAACTTCTTCGTCCAGTCGCTCATCCCGGTCTTTCAGACCAACACCGTGCTCGGCAACGGCGGCCAGACGATCGTCACCTCGACCATCAATCCGATCAATGTACAGACAGGTCTCAGCTTCGTCGCCAGAATTAACGGCGATGAGAGTCTGACCGTCTTCGGCAGCGCGACCAACTATGTCCTCGGCGCACCTTTCACCAGTCCGGATGGACAGAGTTTCCCGAACATAACCACCCAGACCACCCCGATCCAGCGTATCATCCTCAACGGAGATACGATGGTCATCGGCGGTCTGAACTCGAAGAACGACGTCGTCAACAGCCTGAAGGTACCCTTGCTCGGCGATCTGCCCTTCATCGGCAACCTGTTCCGTTCGCGCAGTATCACGACGGACGATCGGGAACTGCTCGTCTTCATCACCCCGACGATCCTGCCGGAGCGTATCTCCACGGCCGGTATCGGCGGCGGCGGTGGGTCGGTCGCCATCCCGACAGGCGGAGGCGGCTTGCCTCTTCCCGGCCCGACCCCGTAGCGAGGGCTGTGTAAGTTCGCTCCTTACTGAAAACGTTCAGTCATCATCGGCTCCTTCCATCGGCCATGTGCCGTGGAGGACAGAGGGTGGCTGGACGTTTCTACGTTCCGCCGTCGAGAGGCAGAGGCAGGCCAGGACAGAGATGCGCAGCGTGGCCTTGATCGGCTTTATGGGCACAGGCAAGACGACCGTCGGTAAGCGACTGGCGAGGCGGCTGGGATTTCGCTTCGTGGACAGCGACAGCGAGATCGAACGCCGCACAGGTGTTTCGGTTCGCGAGATCTTTCAGGAACAGGGGGAAGCAACCTTTCGCAGCCTGGAAAGCGACGCCATCGCGGCGCTGGCAGCGCAGTCGGATCAAGTTATCTCCACAGGAGGAGGGACAGTTCTCTGGCCCGCCAACGCCGACCTGCTGCGGACAAACTGCCTGGTTGTGTGGCTCACCGCCTCCCCGAGCGTGATTTTGAAACGAGTCGGTAATGCGGAGACGCGCCCGTTGCTGGCGAATGCCCTGGACCCGTCGGCGCATATTCGACAACTCATGGAGGCTCGCGCCCGACTCTACGAGGCGACCGCGCATCTACGGGTCGATACCACGGATCGCAAACCGGATGCCATTGTCGAGGAGATCGTGCGCCTCTACCGACAGAGCTAGTGCCTTTGCATCGCAGATATTATGTAGACGCACCAAGGAGTGGGGATTGACTGAGCGTTGTGTCGCGGTCGCCCTGGGCGAACGCAGTTATACTCTTCATATCGGGGCCGGAATGCTGGCTTCGGGCCGGGCCGCCGAGATCGTCGCGCGAGTCACGCCCGGGAAATCCGTCTGTCTCGTGACGCATCCCGCCCTGCAAGCGGCCTATGCGACGCCGCTGGCCGCAGCCCTGCACACACATGGCCTCACCACCACGATGGTCACTCTGCCCGCCGGGGAGCGATTCAAACACCTGAATACCGTGGCGCGGCTCTACCAGGAGTTCCTATCCGCCGGGCTGGATCGCAAAAGTCTGGTCGTGGCAGTAGGGGGCGGAGTGCTCGGCGACATCGTCGGGTTTGCGGCGGCGACCTATCTGCGGGGCATTCCGTTCGTGCAGGTGCCAACCACCTTGCTGGCACAGGTCGATGCGAGTGTGGGCGGCAAAACGGGGGTCGATCTACCGCAGGGCAAGAACCTTGTGGGTGCCTTTCATCAGCCTTCTGCCGTCATCATCGATACCACCACCCTGCGGACGCTGCCTGCCCGCGAACTGCGTTCTGGCCTTTCTGAAGTGATCAAGTATGGTATAATCTACGAGAAAGTGTTTCTAAGCTCGGTCGTCGCCAACCTGCCCGGTCTGCTGCAACGCGACGAGGCCCTTCTGACGAACGTGATCGCCCGCTCGTGTGAGATCAAGGCCGAAGTCGTCGGACAGGATGAGATGGAGCAGGGGCTGCGCGCCATTCTGAATTTCGGTCACACCATCGGTCATGCCCTTGAGGCCGTGACCTCCTACCGGCGTTTCAAGCACGGCGAAGCCATCGCGATCGGTATGGTATCCGCCTGCCTGCTGGGGGAAGAGGTCGGTGTGACTCCACCCGAGGTGACCGCGCAGGTGTGCGATGCCCTCCAACGGGCGCACCTGCCGACGGCCTTTCCGCCCGAGATCGAGGCGGAAGCGATTCTGGAAGCCGCACAGCGCGACAAAAAAACCGAAGCGGGCCGTCTGCGTTTCGTTCTGGCGCGGCAGATCGGTGATGTTTTCCTGAGTTCCGATGTGCCTTCGGAGGCGGTATCGGCGGCTCTTGCCCGTCATAAAAGGCGGTTTAATGCCTGAAACTCCGGAGCCTGACCATACGATTTCGCCGTTGCCCGATACTCAACACGGCCCGATGACGGAGGGGGAAGAGACCGGTGAGACGGTCGATTTTCTGCCGCCACTCGTCAGCCGTATCCTCATTACCGGTTGGATTCTCCTGTTTTCCGGTCGGTGGCTTGTCGTGCAGGGGTTGGTCGCGGCGGGCCTTCTCGGCCCTGAGCAGGTAGAGATACTCGATGATGTGGTGCTTGGGCGCTGCTACCTTGTGCTGCTAGGTGTCACACTCGTCACGCTGGCACTGCGGATTGTGCGGGGCCTGCCTCCGGAAAAGGCTCCTCTCGGTTCGGAAACGGGTTTTAGCGCACCGGCGCAACCAGATCCGACTGCCGTAGGAACCGTGGAGGCCGAGGCGTCCGCCAGGGGAGGCAAACAGGCGTGATTAACCAGTGGGTCAATCAGCGTTATGAGGTGGTGGAGAAAATCGGCGAAGGGCCGCTCTTTACGGTCTATAAAGCGCGTGAAAAGAGCGCCAACCGCATCGTGGCGCTCAAAGCCGTCCATCTGAGTTATGCGGACGAAGGAGCGTTTTTCGGTGCCTTGAAAGCTGGCCTGGAAGCGACGGCGAATCTCAAGCATCCCAATATCACTCTCTTTCAAGAGTTCGGCACGACAGAAGAGGGACAGCCCTTTGCGGTCGTGGAGTTCGTACGCGGCATCAACCTGAAAGAGCGTGTACGCCGTATCGCCCCTTTTACCCTCTCGGTCGCCGTGGACTATGTCTGCGCGGTGACGGAAGCCCTGCACTACGCCCATGCCGTCGGGCAGGTTCATGGCGACCTGCGCCCTCAGAACATCATCATTAGCCCGGAAGGGGCGGTCAAAGTAACGGATTTCGGGGTGCAGCGGGCCATCGCCACTTCGCCCCAGGCACAGCATGCCGTTCTGCGCAGCGCCGCTCCTTATCACGCTCCGGAACTCTCCATGAAGCTGCCGGGTTCTGTCAGCGGCGACATCTATGCCATGGGCGCCATCTTCTATGAGATGCTGACCGGCACTCCCGTCTACACCGCCGATTCGCCGGAGGGCCTCGCCGACCAGCACGCCTTCGCTATCGTCCCTTCCCCGCGCACCATCAACCCCGGTGTGCCCCGCGCGGTCGAAGGCATCATTCTCAAATGCCTGCAAAAAAAGCCGGACCAGCGCTATCGCGCCGTCGCGGAGTTGCTCAACGATCTGAAAGCGGTACGGGACGCGCTTCGTTTCGGTAAATCGCTCTCCTGGACCCCCGTCGATGCGCCCATAACTCCCGAGATGACGCCTTCCGCTCCGGTAAAAACTCCTCCTGCGGCGCCTAAAACGGTTCCACCGGTGGCTGCCCTGCCGCCCCAGGAACCTGTTGCCAGCATTGCGGCCTCCCGTCAGGTGGTGACTATGCCTTCCCGAAACCGACTCCGCGCTCAGGATGAGCGCGTCTCACTCTACATCAAGATCGCCCTCGGCACCGTCACAGCCGTCATTCTGGTCTGCCTGATCGGTCTCTATGCCATCTATCTCTCGAACTGGGCCCTGCCCAAACCGATTCCAATCCCCTCCCTGGTGGGCAAGGACATCGACGAGGTGCGGCAGATCATGGCGAGCAAGAAGATTCGGCTTATCGAACATTCGGAATATGCCGACAAGCCGCGCAACATCATCTACCGCACCGATGTGGAACCGGGCGAGCCGATTCGCTCCAGCCGACCGCTCAACGTCTGGTACAGCAAAGGACCGGAGTATGTCGATGTCCCGAATCTGGTCGGGATGACCCGTGAGGCGGCCGAACAAAAACTGACGGCAGTCGGCCTCAAAGTTGGGAAGATCGCGCCGCAGTACGATAGCAAGGTGCCGATCAACAACGTGATCAGCCAGGATGTGACCTTCAAGAAACGCGTGTTCCATGATACGCCGGTGGATATGGTCATCAGCGACGGGCCGAAGCCGGACGAGAATGCGCCCGTCGATCCCGTTCTGCCCGAGGGAGACGCTGCGGGCGGCAGCACGCCTCCCTCCGACGCCACGAACACGAACGGCAGCAGCGGCGATTCCGGCGCGGAAGCGAACCTCTCGCATACCTATGATCGCAGCATCACCCTCATCAAAGATGGGATGGGAACACGGCGTGTGCGGGTCGAGTATAAAGACGCTCAGGGCGAACACCCTGCGGTCGTAGACGAAATGCACAACGAGGGCGACGTGATTCCCCTGAAGTTCGACTATTTCGGCAAGACGATCAGCCTCCGCATCTACTACGACGACAAACTGGTGAAAGAGAAGTCTTTCGATCCACAGACGACAAGAAGGAGAGCGCTGTAAGGTGAGTATCGTACCGGATCTGTATATCGCCCCGTCTCTGCTGGCGTCGGATTTCGGCCATCTGGCGGCGGCGGCACGTATCGTAGAAGAGGCCGGCGCGGAGTTTCTGCACTTCGATGTCATGGACGGCTCGTTTGTGCCGAACATCTCGATGGGCATGCCGGCGGTCAAGGCGTTACGGCCTGTCTCACGCGCTTTTTTCGACGTCCATCTGATGATCATGCAGCCGGAACGCTATGTCGAGGATTTCGTGAAAGCAGGGGCGGACAGCGTGACGGTTCAGGCCGAGGCCTGCCTGCACCTGCAGAGAACGCTGTCGCAGATCCGGCGGGCCGGCGCGAAAGCGGGCGTCGCCTTGAACCCTGCCACATCGCCCGAAGTTCTGGAATATGTGATGGACGACCTCGACCTGATTCTGGTGATGACGGTCAATCCCGGCTTTGGCGGACAGGCGTTTCTGCCCTCGATGCTGCCTAAAATCGCGCGCGTACAAGAGATGATCCGGCGAACGGCGCATCCTATCCATCTCGAAGTGGACGGCGGCATCGATGCGGCCACGACCGGCAAAGTCACGGCGGCAGGCGCGAATGTGCTGGTGGCCGGAACCTCGATCTATGGGCATGCGGGCGGCGTCCCGGAAGCCATCCGCCTTCTGCGTGCCGCCGCCCTTCCCCCAGGAGAATAGAAGATGACGCCTCCTACCTCGCCCTATATGACGATTGTCTCGCCGCGCTCCCGCCGCTATCGTACTCTCGTGACGGTGCTGCTGGCGGTCATTATGGTGATGAGTGTCTACGGTGGGTTTACCGTCATGCCGCGGGTGCATCAGGCGGTGGGCCGACCGGACACGCCGCAACTGGCCCGCATAGCGGCTTCGCAGCCAGGGCCGAACCTGACCCCTAAACAGATCGTGCACGCAAAACGCACCCTCCAGGCGCGGAAGGTCGTCGTCGCCATGGCCCTCGCTTTCTGGGGCGTCTGCTCCCTCCTCATGGTGTTGGTACTCCTTTTAGCCTGGCTCGATTTCCGCGAAACGGCTCGTAACTTCGCCCTTGAGTCCCGCGCGCTGCAACAGGAAACGGTCGTCACGCTGCAGCAGCAGGCCACTCTGCGCCATAAAGAAGAGGAGGACGAAGAGGATGGATGAGGCCGCTGCCATCCCGTTTGCTTCCGCGCAGGCGCTCTCCCCTGATTTCGAGAATGGTGAGAGCGCCTGGCCGCGTATTGTAGGCACAGCGGAAGAGATCGGGTGGATGCGGCGGGCGCTGCGAGTGGCGGAGCGAGGGTTCACGCCGCCGAATCCGATGGTGGGCTGCGTTCTGGTACGGGAGGGCGTCAAGGTCGGCGAGGGCTGGCATCCCTACGTGGGACAGCCGCACGCGGAGGTGTTCGCCCTGCGGGCGGCGGGCGAACAGGCGGTGGGAGCGACGGCCTATGTGTCGCTGGAGCCCTGCTCCTATTTCGGGCGTACCCCGCCCTGCGCGGACGCGCTGATCGCGGCGAAGGTACGGCGCGTGGTCGTGGCCACTCCGGACCCCAACCCGCGTGTCTGCGGGCGCGGTCTGGCGAAACTGCAGGCGGCCGGGATCGAGGTCGCGCTCGGCGTCCTGGAGGCGCAGGCGCGGCGGCTGAATGAAGCGTTTCTCCATTTTCAGACGACCGGTATGCCGTTCCTGACGCTCAAAGCCGCCATGACGCTGGACGGCAAGATCGCGACCCGCACCGGGGACTCGCAATGGATCACCGGCCCCCGCGCCCGGCGGTTTGTCCATCTGCAGCGTGCCCGCAGCGGGGCCGTCCTCGTAGGGATCGGCACCCTGCTCGCCGACAATGCCCAACTGACCGCGCGTCTACCAGGGATCATTCTGCCGCGCCAGCCGCTGCGCGTGGTCGTCGATAGCCGACTGCGCACGCCTCCCGACAGCGCCGCCGTGCGCCTCGTCACCCCCGAAACGCCCCTGCTCATCGCGACACGGGCGAGCGTCGATTCGGAACGTGCGCGCTCTCTGCGCCGCGAAGGCGTGGAGATCCTGCCTCTCCCAGCGGATGCCACGGGCCGGGTGGACCTGACGGCGTTGATGCAGGAGCTGGCACGGCGACAGATCATCAGCGTCTGGGCCGAAGGAGGGGGCGAACTTCATGCGGCCCTTCTTCAGGCCCGCCTCGCCCACAAAGCCCTCTTTTTCATCGCTCCCAAACTGCTCGGCGGCAAATCCGCTCCGACGCCTCTGGAAGGCGTCGGAGCGGATTTTATGGCGCAGGCCGTCCCCCTGGACTCTCTGCGAGTTCACCGCTTCGGGCCGGATCTCGCGCTGGAAGGCCGTATCATGCTCGGAGAGCCAAAAAAAGTCACGCCCTAAAGGCGTGACCAAGTTGCGAAGGTTCGCGTCTATAGTAAAGGTAAACAGTCTTATAGACGCGCTGGGCAGCCAAAAGTTCAGCGGGCGGCGAATTTCTTTGAAAGAGCCATTTTGGGCGGCCCCGCTAATTCCCTGCCCTGCGGATTCGTAAGAAAAAGAGATGTCGCGGAGGCATTTCCGCGTCTGCCAAATCCTTTCCATCGTATGCCCGAGCCTCGTATTGCAGGAGAGTCAATATCATGTTCTTCCGCCGACTTTGTCTTACTAGCGCGTTCGCGCTTGCCGTTGTCTCCGCAGCGCTTCTCGCTCCGCTGCCTTCCGCCTATGCGGATCCTCCCAAAAATCAAAAAGCCCTCGTACATAGTGCCGCCGACAAGGCTGATAAGCTGGAAGGCATCGATCCAGAGCTCAAAACGGCGATCGATACCGCGCCGACCTCCGCCGCCTATCCGAATGCCAACTACGCCCGCCTGCTCGATCTGGGCAACGTGACGGTCAAATCGGACGGGACGGTCGTGGCGCGCTATCGCATGACCTATAAGCTCTACAACGAACGTGCCCGTCGTCTCGCAGAAGTCAATCTTCCGTACAACTCCAGTTTCCAGGAGCTTCATGTCGTCAGCGCCCGCACCATCCAAAAGGACGGGACGATCGTCCGCGTGAAGCCGGGCGATATTCGCACCACCGCGCAGGCAGGCGACTACCTGATGTACGACGATGCGCAGGGCTACGGATTCTCGATGCCGGGAGTCGAGGACGGCTGCGTCATCGACTACACCTGGGAAGAGATCACCCATCCGATGCTGATGCCCGGCCAGTTCTTTACCTACTGGGGCTTCAACGGCCCGGAACCTGTCGGCGTCAGCCGCTTTGTGCTGCATGCTCCGACCGACAAGCCGCTCAAATTCAAGACCTACAACGACGCCAGTCTCAAGCCTGTCATCACCACCTCTCTCGACGGTAAGGTCCGCACCTATACCTGGGAGCTCAAGAACGCCAAACCGCTGGAGATCGAGCCGTCGATGCCGAACTACAACGATATTACGACCTGGATGGAGGTCTCTTCCCTCGACTCCTGGCAAGAGATCGCAAAGTGGTTCTGGGGGCTGCAGTCTCCGCAGGCCAAGCCGACCGAGGCTATCAAGAAGACGGTCAACACGCTGATCGCCGGGAAACAGACCGAAGAAGAGAAGGCCCGCGTCATCTACGACTGGGTCGCCAACCGTACGCGTTACGTCGGCCTGGAGTTCGGTATCTCGGCGTTCAAGCCGCATGCCGCTGCCGACGTGTACGATAAACTCTACGGAGACTGCAAAGACAAAGCCACTCTGCTCGTCACCATGCTGGGCGTGGCAGGAATAAAGGCCAGCCCCGTGCTGCTGCATGCCGACGAACGCCGCGTGATCGATCAGGGCCTGCCCACCCTGACCGCGTTCAACCACTGTATCGCGCTGGCGCAGGTCTCCGGCAAAGAGGTCTGGCTCGACGCCACCGCCGAAACCTGCGCTTATGGAGATATCCCCAACAGCGACAGAGGCTCTCGCGTGCTCGTGGTCAACGACGGTAAGGGCGAGTTCAAGACGATCCCGACCTACAACGCCGCCGACAACGGCATGAGCGTCCACTCCGACATCACCCTGCGCCCCGACGGCGGCGCGGACACGAAGGTCGATTTCACTATGCGCGGCGAGTCGGGGCAGGGGATGCGTTACCGCGCCCGGGAGTATACGCCCGACCAGCGCAAGCAGATGATGACCTCTATGGCGCAGCGGCTCTCCACCGGAGCCGCGATGAAGGCGTTCGATCTGCCGGACGGCAGCGATAAAACCGGTCCCTATGTGATGAAGCTCAGTGCGACCGCACCCAACTTCGCGAAGAAGACTAGCAGCCTGCTCCTCCTGCCTGTCGGCCTGGGAACCGGCACCGGCGAGCGTACTAATCCGTACACGCAGGAGACACGCCTCTGGCCTGTCGTGGAAGAGAACGCCTCGCGAACCGAAAGCGTCACCGTCTATCATCTGCCCGAGGGATTCACCATCGAAGACATTCCTGCCGATGTCAACCTCGTCGGGCCGCTGCAGGAGTATCGCCGCAAAATCGAGAAATCGGCGGACGGCAAGACTCTGACCGTGACCGCAACCGTCCTCGAGCACCCCGGAATCGTGCCCGCCGCCGACTTCAAAAAGGTCCGGAGCTACTACGACGAGATGCTCAAGACCACCGACGACCAGATCGTCCTCCGCAAAAAATAGACCGTTCCAAGGAGTTCGTGATGCCCCGTAAGATGACGGCCGAAGATTTCATGCGTTTGCAGATGGTGAGCGATCCGCAGATCTCCCCGGACAGTGCGCAGATCGCGTTTGTCAAGAAGAGCATCGACGCGGAGAAAAGTCGGTATCGTAGTGAAATCTGGGTCGTGCCGACCCAAGACGGGGAGCCTCGCCGGTTTACGGGCAGCGATTCCAACGACAGCCACCCGCGCTGGTCGCCGGACGGAAGCCGACTGGCGTTTATCTCTGATCGCCAGAAGCCGAAAAGCCGCCTTTTCACGATTCCTACGGACGGGGGCGAGCCGACTGCCCTGACAATACTGGAGAAAGAGGGCGGCATCGAGGGTTTTCGCTGGTCGCCGGACGGCACGAAGATCGCCTTTCTGTTCCATGAAACGCCCGAGGCCTACCGCAAAGAGCGTATCGAAGAGCGGCAGAAGCAGGAGCTTCCGCCGCCGCCCCGTGTCCACACCGCGCTGAACTACCGCCGGGACGGCAACGGTTTCGTAGACGACTCTTTTGCGCAGATCTGGGTGGCGGACACGCAGACCGGTGCGTGCGTGCCGTTGACAAGCGGCCCCTATCCGTGTGATCTGCCCACCTGGTCGCCGGACAGCACGACACTGGCCTTCCTCTCCGACCGTCGTGCCGACAGCGACATCGCCCCGCACTACGACGATGCGCTCTGGACCGTTCCGGCGACCGGCGGAGAACTGACACGCCTGCCTGCCCCGATGGGCCCGAAACATGGTCTGACCTGGTCCCCCGACGGAACCCGCTTCGCCTATCTCGGCAATCCCGATCTGACCGACACCTGGGGCACCAATAATCCGCGCCTCTTCGTGCTTCCGGCGGCAGGCGGGGAGAGCGCCCGTGACCTGACCGGGAATACGGATCTCTATATCGGATATGCCTCTCTCTCCGACGCGCACGAAACTGGGGCGGGCGATACGGTGCAGTGGAACGCAAGCAGCGACACCCTCTTTTTCCCCGTCAGTGAGCGCGGCGATACGCGGCTCATGCTTATGTCGGTGGAGGGCGGCAGCCCCCTCGCTCTCTCTCCAGTGGGCGGGGAGCTCGGTGGCTTCACACTCAGTCCGAACGGTCGCGTCGCCATCACCCTGGGAACTCCGCTCTGCTCTCAGGAGCTGGCCGTTTTGTACGAGCCGACGCAGTCCGAGCAGGGCGTGCAGAGGCGTCCGCGCACCGACTTCAACCGCGCCTTTCGGGAAGAGGTCGAGGTGACCGCGCCCGAAGCGATCGAGTTTGCCAACGGATCGGGCGGCAGAGTGCAGGGGTGGCTGCTGAAACCTGCCGACTTGAACCCGACACAGACCTCTCCCTGTATCGTCTATGTGCATGGGGGGCCGCACACGCAGTACGGCAATATTCTGATGCATGAGTTCCAGTTCCTGGCGGCGAACGGCTATGTCGTCGTCTACGTGAACCCACGTGGCAGCGTCGGCTACGGCGAGGCGCACACGAAGGCGATCAAAGGGGACTGGGGCCATCGGGATTACGAGGACGTTCTGGCGGCAGCCGACTATGCCGCCGGGCTATCGTATGTGGACGCACAACGCATGGCGATCATGGGCGGCTCTTATGGTGGATATATGACCGCCTGGGCGGTGGGCCATACCGACCGATTCGCCTGCGCCATCGCGGATCGACTGGTGGGCAATCTGCATAGCATGGCCGGCACGACCGATTTCCCGTGGCGGCACGGGGCCTACTTCGGCGGCGATAGCTGGAACGATCCGCTCCCGCTCTGGCAGCACTCTCCCCTCGCCTTCGCGGGCCATATCAAAACCCCCTTGCTGATCCTCCATAGCGACGGCGATCTGCGCTGTCCTGCCGGGCAGGCCGAGGAGTTGTTTGCGGCCCTGCGCATGCAGGGCAAGATGGTGGAGTTTGTACGGTATCCGGCGGAGACCTCCCACGGCATGTCGCGCAATGGCCCGCCGAGCCTGCGTCTCGACCGCCTTCATCGCAATCTTTCCTGGTTGAATCGCTGGCTGAAGTCTGAAAATGATGCAGGCAAAGAGGCTATCCATCGCGAATAGAACCGTCGCGACACAAAACTAATCGGTTCGGAATACGCCGTGGCCTCTTCGAAAGGTGGCCTTACGAGGACATAGGGCCTCTTTACGCAGGAGAGATGCCGCGTATTCACCAAGCAAGGGAACAACAAAACATGAAAAAGCAGTCTATCAGTCCCGCCGTTGCGGCAGGGCTCGTCGTCCTCGTCCTTTTGATACTCGCCGGCATAGGCTGGAAGGTGCTGGGCCACTCCGATGCGGCTCCGCTCACAGAAGGCAAGTCCGCCAGTAGCGCAGACGGCTACCAGTCCGGTGGCAATAGCGGCGGCCCCAGTACTCCCGGCGGCATGCCTGCCAGCGATGGTGCTGGCGGCAGCGGTGGCCCTGGCGGCGGCAGCGCTGGCTATCCCGGCAGCGGTGGCCCTGGCGGCGGCAGCGGCGGGCATTAAGCAAGAACAGGCTCGCCTCCCTAGACAGGCCGCAGACCTATGTTCAAAGACCGGTTGCGTTCGAAAGCCGGACCTATAGCGAGCGAGGAGGGATACCATCGGTGTCCCTCCTCGCTTCTGTTTGGGGACAGGATGGAGTATAATTCCTGCAATGCCTGACGGGTTCGAAATCGCAGGCAAAACGACGGACAGAAAGCGATTTTTATGGAGCAACGGATGAGCGGGGGGCGGCTGGCGGAGATCGTGACACAGTTTCGAGAGCGTTCGATCCTGGTGGTGGGCGACCTGATGGTGGACGAATACCTGATGGGAACCGCACGGCGAATCTCGCAGGAAGGCCCTGTTATGGTCATCGAGGTACATGCCGATGAGTTCAAGCCGGGGGGGGCTGCCAACGTCGCCAATAACCTGCGTTCGCTGGGGGCGAAGGTGGGGATCGCCGGCGTCGTTGGGGATGATGAGATGGGCCGCCTGCTGCAAGGGGAGTTACGGACCTGGGACATCGACACGGCGGGAGTGTTGACCGACGCTTCCCGCCCGACCACCCGCAAGACCCGCGTCGTGGCGCAGAACCAGCAGGTGCTGCGTGTAGATCGAGAGCAGACGCATCCCCTGCCGGAGGCCCTCGCGGAGGCGCTGATCGCCCGCGTGGAAGCGGCGCTGCAGCAGGCCGAGGCCGTGCTGGTCTCCGACTATCGCAAGGGCGTCATTTCGCCGGGAACGGCGGCACGCTTGAGTGCGCTGGCGGCGGCGATGGGCAAGCCACTCGTGACGAATCCCAAGCCGACGAGCGCGCTCTGGCTGCGCGGGGCCAGCGTGCTCTCGCTTAACCATTTCGAGGCCGAAGAGCTCAGCAGGTCGGCTCTGCCGGAAGACCCTGTCGCACTGCACCGCTACGGCGTCGAAATGCGAGAGCGCCTCGATGTGGATACACTGGTCATCACCCAGCGCGAACAGGGGCTCGACTACTGGCGGCGCGACGGGGAACACGCCCATGTGCCCGCGCACAAAGTCGAAGTCGCGGACGGGGCAGGCGCAGGCGATTCGACGATCAGCGCGATGACGCTCGCCCTGGTCTGCGGAGCCACCATGGTCGAGGCGGCCGAGATCGCCTGCCTGGCCGGAGCCTGCGTGGTCCGCAAACATGGCGTCGCAACCGTCACCTCCGAAGAGCTTTTGGCGGAGGTGCATTAGATTTTTGAAACCGCTCCGACTTCCGGCGCGTAGTCCCCATAACAGTGCTCAAGAGTAAGGGGGAGACGAGGACGATTACGCTGGTGGAACAGAATGATGCCGATCTCGTGCGGCAGACGCTGTGCGGGAACACATCGGCCTACAACGGTCTGGTGATGCGCTACCAGCGGCAGGTCTACAACCTGGCGTACCGGATGCTCGGCAACGCCGAGGATGCGGGCGATCTGGTGCAGGAGACCTTTTTGCGTGCCTACGGGGCGCTGGCCTCTTTTCGTCAGGACGCCAGTTTTCTGACCTGGCTCTATAAGATCGCCTCCAACCTGTGCATCGATCAGTTGCGGTCGCGCAAAGCCCGCAGCGCCCTCTCCCTCGATGTCGAACTGGAAGAGGGACGGGAACCGGCGGCGGACTCGCGCAGTTGCAGTCCGGAAGAGCTGGCAATACGGGACTCCGTGCAGGAGGTGGTGCAGCGCGCCATTTCGAACCTGCCGGAGAAATATCGGGTCGTGGTGGTAATGCGTCATTTGCAGGATATGAGTGTGGAAGAGATCGCCGGGGTGCTCGATATGCCCACCGGGACGGTCAAAACTCATCTATTCCGGGCGAGAGAGATGCTGCGAGGCCGCCTGCGCTCGGTGTTGGAAATGGAAACGGATGGAAAATAGATTCGATCATAACCAGCCGGAGGAGCAGGGTTGGGGAGTCTATGTGACCCCCCCCGGTACGCCCGGAAGTCAACGCTACCTGTCCGGCTCTCTGCCTCTGGAAACCGCTCTTTGCCAGCGGGTGCGGGAGATGCTACCTCACCTTCTGGAAAACGATGGCGAGGTAAGACCGGAAATGGCGCGGCAGGTCTATGGGCACCTCTCGGTCTGCACGGGATGTTCGGGCGAGTTCGACGAGATGCAGCATGTGATTCAGTTGATGGAGAAGATGCCTCCGGCGGAGATGCCGCAGGACTTTTCGCAGATCATCATGCAGCGTATCCTGTCGCCGGACGGCCCCAGACCCCAGCGGCCACCCCTGCGCGTTCCGATGAACCTTGCCGACCCGCAGAGCGCCGTGACGACTGTCCGCACTCCGGACGCTTCGACCCGACCGACCCGCGCCGCGCTCGGTCAGCCGCAGTTCAACGACGCGCTATCGCCCACCAAGGTGACGTCGAGCTTCTCTGCGACCCAACGTCTGACCACGCAGAACGTTTCGAAAAGCGTCGGCGTTCAGACCCAGGGCTCGATCCTCTCGACATTCCAGCGTTTGACCGCAGCCAGTGTACTCACCGCCGTCATGGCGTTCCTGATGACGACGGCCTGGGGACGCAATGCGCTCAGTTCCGACGTAGACGCGCTGCGGGTCTGGATGAACCAGGTGGGCGACGCGCTCAACCGCGTTCCGCTCTTCGGGCGTCTGACCGCCTATATGTTCGCCGCGATGACTCAGATGAGCGACTCGGTCAGTGAGACGTATCGTACGCTCGGCGCCACCGCCGCGAAAGGGCTGACCATCGATATCGCCCTGTGCGCCTGCGCCTGTTTCTTTCTGGCTGTTCGCAGACAGCGCAGCCAGCGAATCGGAATATAGGAGGGCCAACACGTGCAAAAAATTATTTTCGCCCTCGTGGCACTTATCTCGGTAATGGCGACGAACGGGAAACCGCTCTACGCGCAGGAGACCGCTTCACTCGCCGATACCCCTGCTACGCCGCAGCGCATCGACGAACAGGCGATAGGGCAGACGCCCGTGACTACGTCTCCGGTACGGATACCGGTTGGAGCGGTTGTCATCAATGCCGCGACGACGACGGACAACCTTACGGTACGGGATCATCCGCTGGTTTTGGAAGGTCACGTTCGCCACGATGTGCTCGCGATCAACAGCGATGTGATCATCCGACATGGGGCCACGGTAGGCGGACATCTGGTCGCCATAGGCGGCAATGTCCACAATGAAGCCGATGGCGTTAAAGTGATCGAGCAGAATTCCGGTCTGGCAAGAGAACTGACGATCGCCTTGATGCCGACCACAATCCGGGTGGTTGGGCCAGCGGCGCCTTCGAAAGAGGACAACTGGTTCGGCGGGCAGTTCGGACTGCTTGTTCTGGGCCTGCTCGGCGGGCTGATCCTGATGGTCGGCGCTCCACGGGCCACGCAACGTGTCTCGGAAGGGGTCGCCCTCAGTCCGGCGCGATCACTTGCGGTAGGGCTGCTGACAGCCCTGGGAATGCTGGTCGTACTGGCCTTCAATGAACGGCTGATGCACATCTCTCTGCTGGGCCTGCTGTGGTCGCCGTTCGGCACCCTGATCGCTCTCGTGGCCGCGATGATCTTAGGCTTCGGCTGGCTGAGTGGAATGCGCTACGCCGGGGACATTATGGCCCGCCGTCTCGGACGGCCGGTCGGGGGCGGCACACTCTATGGCCGCATCGCGTTAAGCCTCGGACTGTTCTTTCTGGCGAATGTGATCCTGGGCAGTATGAGCCGCACCCTGGGTGTCGCCTCGCTGGCTCTGGAGTGCGTGATCGCGGTGATGGGCCTGGGAGCAGCGGTCGTGACCGGCTTCGGCAAAGAGACAGACTGGCTGGGCGCGCGGCTGCGCGGGGAGTCCCGCTGGATGCAGCCGCATCTGTAGAGACCCGGAGGGAGTCCTGTCCGGGAGGTGGTCTAAACCCCTGCTAGAATCTTATCGAAACGTGCGCTGACGTCCCGCAGATAGGTCTCATCGCCGCCGCCCAGTTCGGTGGTCATGTAGCCGGAATAGTTGATTTCGGCGAAGGCGCGGCGCACTTCGGGCCAGTTGATGCTGCCCTCGCGCAGATTGGTGAAGTGCCCGTTCACGCCGCCGAAAAGTCCCGGCCCCCCCTTGAAATCCTTCAGGTGTACCTTGCGAATCCGTTTGCCGAGTGTGCGAATCCAGTCTTCGGGCCAGGCGAACAGAACCACGTTCCCCACATCGAAATAGGCCTGTACATGCGAACTATGGAACGAATCGACGAACCCGGCGAACTCCATCGGACTGAGCAGAAAGTTGTTCCAGACCTCTTCCAGACAGATCGTGATCTTGCACTCTTCCGCGACAGGTATAAGGCGCTGAATGGCCGCGTGCGACCGTTTATAGGCATCGACGTAGCGGGTCTGCGCGTTGACAACGGCGGGAACCAGCAGAATGGTCTCCGCGCCATAGTGTTGCGCGCAGCGGATGGCGGCCTCGGCGTTCTGCAGGCTCTTTTTCGCGTCGGCAGGGTCCGGTGCGGAGAGAGGCGGGTTCCAGCCCCCATAGATCACCGAATGGATATGTATGCCCGCTTTTTCCGCCGCCGCCCGCATCTTATCCGCCGTCGCCAGATCGGTCGGATCGGCCTCCACCCCCGCAAAGCCGACATCGCGCGCCAGTTTGAAGCGCGATTCGATGTCGAGGTTTCCCGGCAGCATCCCGAACAGGCAGGCCTTTTTCGGGCCGGAAGCGTCCGCTAGCGCATTTGCGCCGGAAGCGTCCGCAAACGCGCTTGCGTCGATACTATTCAAGGCCAATGCCGCGCCGGAAGTCCGCGCCAGAAAACGGCGGCGACTGATATCTTGTGTCATGAGTTTGCCTTTCAGACGAATACGGTCTTACCGGGAACCGCCATCGGTACGACGGCGAGAGGCGCGTTCCAGTCGAGATGATCGGGAAACAGGTTCTCTTTCGAGGTCAGCATCTGCTCCCAGCTTATGCTGTCGCCGGTGTAGGCGGCCGTTCGTCCCATCAGTCCCGCCAGGGTGCTGCGCGCCATACGCTCCGAGTCGTTGATGATCTTGCCTCCGCGAATGGCGGCGTACATCTCCTTGTGCTCGACATCGTACATACTGGTCTTAGGGCCCTGGTACTGCCACTTCGTCTCGCCGTTCATGTCGGTATCCGCAAAATGGACGGTTCCGGTTCCCTTTGCGCCGATCACGTAGTCGGTATTATCGTTGTGCGGACAGTTGGGAATCTGGCGCTGTGCCATCGTCGCCCGTG
Organism: Chthonomonadales bacterium; assembly: GCA_038217285.1. GTDB lineage: Bacteria > Armatimonadota > Chthonomonadetes > Chthonomonadales > Chthonomonadaceae > JANXLO01. The sequence continues at coordinate 14,631 of JBBQPO010000019.1, read as the reverse complement.
TGCCATCCGCGAACTCATAGAAGACATCGATATGGTCGAAGATATTGCCTTCGTTGTTGGGATTATCCCGTCCTCCCGTGGCGACGCAGCGCACCGGCGGAACGTCCTTCATCGCCCAGAGGATCTTGTCCACGCTGTGGCAGGCCTGCTCGATGAGGCCGTCGCCGGAGAGCCAGACAAAGTTGTACCAGTTGCGAATCTGCCATTCGGTATCGCTCATCCCAACGGGGCGTGCCGTGGTGGGCGGCATCGGTTTCACCGGGCCGGTGAGATAGGTGGCATGGACATGGCGCACCGGGCCGATGGCGCCCTCATGCAGCCGTTTGAAGAAGGCGCGATGGGGATAACTGTAGCGGTAACAGAATCCGGAGACGAAGCATTTGCCCTTCGACTGCGCGGCCTTCACCGCTTCCAGCGCGGAACGCACACCGGCCGCATCGGTGCCCATAGGCTTCTCCGCAAAGATGTGCTTGCCTGCCGCCGCCGCCGCCTTGATATGCTGCGGACGAAAGCCGGGAGGGGCCGTCAGCAGGACGACATCCACCCCACTCTCGATCACTTTGAGATAGGCGTCCAGCCCGACGAACTGCATTTCCGGTTTCACATCCACCTGCGCTCCGAGACCCTCCTGCGCCTTGAGCGTTTTGAGACTGCTGTCCAGTTGCGACTTGACCACATCGCCCATGGCGGTCAGGACGACGCCGGGATCGCCTGCGAGCGTATTCGCGGCGGCTCCTGTGCCGCGCCCACCGCAGCCGATCAGCCCTACCCGGAGGCGTTCCGAACCCTGCGCGAAAGCGTAGTTGCCGCTGGCGAGCAGAGCCGCCCCGGATGCCGTCGTCGTCTGAAGAAACTCACGCCGCGAGGCGGACGTGGACTGCGAACTGTTAGAATCGGTCATCGAACTCTCCTTTGAGGCTATCTCAAAACTCGCTAGCGCGCCTTTTCACGAGATCGTAGATCAGTCGTTTTCCGTGTTTTGAGATAGATTGTTAGTCACTAATGGTTGGAACAGGGTTAACGGACAAAAGTATTGGATTCTCAGGCCATCCTCCTGACCAGGTAATTAGTTCCAACACACTGATTACTCCATGCCTGACGAAAAGTAGAGCGGTTGCGCCTCCTAGAACTCCTTGTAGTGTCAAGTAACCTTCAAGGTAAAAACTTTCAGGAACTACACGATTTACTGAATCAGGAATACTAAAAGATGTGAAGACGCCCACTCCAGTAAATTCGCGATCAATCACATTCGCATTATTGTATTGTGTACGCAGCCACTCAAGATCAGAAGGTAAATCTGATAAGAGCGACTGCACAATAGTATTTTCGAGTTCGCTTGTTTGCATAATTCGGAAATACTGCCCCTCTCTGCGTGGCCTAGAATCATTCATTTTCCGTTCGGCTCAGACCGATACAAGCCCCGTTGTTCACGACCTTATCTTGTCCCTTAGGCCGCCGCCCCTAAAGGAGCGGCCTGTTGGGGAAAGTTAAGGCCCATAAATGGGCCTGGGATGGTTGAAATGCAGATCAAATCTCTCCACCAGAGATGGCTGACACCCTGTTTCCTTGCGCCCTCGTCCCTGCTCACGTCCGACCCAGCCTCCTTTAGGGGGCTTACCGCATCAGACCGCTCCTTTAGGGGCGGGAAGCAAAGCGCGGAGAGAAGATCCTTTGTCACTAGGGAGTAGTCACGGCTCGCAGACGATGCGAAAGCCTACGAAATTGCCGTCGGCCAGCCACCAGCGGCTCTTGGGGAGCTGGGGGTCGGTGGCCTGCCAGGCCGGTGTAAAGCGACGCCGCATCGTGGGCAGAAGCCGGTCTGGATTGTCTTTGAAAACGCCTCCGCACAGGACAGGCTTGCCCTCCGCATCGGTCGCCCACTCCCCCGTATTGCCCTCCATATCGTACAGTTTCCAGGCGTTGGGCAGCTTCTTCGCCACCGGATGCGTTTTGCGATCACTGTTGGCGGCATACCAGGCCACTTTGTTCGCCTGCGCGGGCGTCATGGGCTTTGACGTCGTCGAACCGGCGCGGCAGGCGTACTCCCATTCGGTATCTGTCGGCAGGCGGTACTTTTTGCCGGTCTGGGCTGAGAGCCAGCGGCAGAACATGGTGACGGAGAGGGAGCTGACGTTGATGACAGGGTAGCCGTGGTGGCCCCAGCCGAGATCGGGCAGAATGTAAGATTTACTGGGCCGCGCGATGGCGTCAGCGGCAAATTCGGTCTGGTCGTAGGCTTTCGAAGGCGTTCCGCTAGCGATAAAGGTGTCGTAAGCCTCCCAGGGCGTTTCCGTGTTCGCGATCCAGAACGGCTTGACGCTCACGTTCTTCCCGCCTGCCGCCAGCTTACCGGCCGGAATGGCCACCATCTCGATCTTCACGACCGATCCCGGCATCGTCTCGGAGTAGGATTTCAGGGCTTCCGTTCCGGTAGGGGCGGCGGAACTGCCCTGCCTCCCTGCCACTGCGACTGTTCTGAGCGTCTGCGGCGATGCAGCGCGAGCAGAGGGCGTTCGCAGGGCAGCAGGTATAATACAGAAAAACGAACAGACTACCGGTAACACCATCCGCGCGGCGCGGCGGCGGGGATCCGTGGTCGAAGTTCCTGGTTCTATGGGGAATACAATGCGAGATTTCAAATTACAGATCTTCCTTTCGCTTGGCGCTTTCGTCGCCTGGTGGATGTTGGCGACAACCCTCTGCCGCGCCGAACCGACCTCTCTCACGCGGTACGCCTATACCGAATACCACATGGGCGTGGATGTCCGGTTGGTGGTCTATGCGCCTGACAAACCGACTGCGGAGCGCGCCTGCGCCGCCGCGTTCGAGCGGTTCGCGGAGCTCGACACCATCATGAGCGACTACCGCCCCGACAGCGAGCTGATGCGGCTCTGTGCGCAGGCCGGAGGACCGCCCGTTCCGGTCAGCCGCGATCTTTTTACGGTGCTGCAGCGTTCGCAGGAGGTGGCGCAACGGAGCAACGGAGCTTTCGATGTGACCTGTGGGCCTCTCGTCGCTCTCTGGCGTCAGGCGCGCAAAACCCACGTTTTGCCCATGCCCGAAGCGATCGCCGCCGCCCGGTCCCGGGTCGGTTGGCGCAAAATAGTGCTGGACAACCGGCGGCGTACGGTGCGCCTGCTGGTTCCTGGTATGAAACTCGATCTGGGCGGCATCGGCAAGGGCTATGCCGACGACTGCGCACAAGAGGCGCTTCGACGTCATGGGATCACCCGCGCACTGGTGGAGGCGGGCGGCGACATCGTCGTCAGCGAGCCGCCCCCCGGCGAGAAAGGCTGGAAGATTCAGGTCGCGAACGCCAGCAAGGCTCCGCAGGCGCCAGTGCTTCTATTCTCCAATCGAGCGATTTCCACCTCCGGCGATATTGAGCAGTTTGTCGATATCGGCGGGCTCCGCTATTCGCATATCCTCGACCCGCGCACCGGGCAGGCGCTCACCGACCGCATTCAGGTGACGATCACGGCTCCCAATGGCCTGACCTCCGACAGTCTCTCCAAAGTCGTGAGCGTTCTGGGCCAGGAAAAAGGCGAGCCCATTGCGAAGGCCTATCGGAATGTCGCGGTCTTCGTGCGCTTCGAAGGCCCCCTGAACCCGCCCTAAGTTTCTCGCCCCCGGCTCTCTACGCCTTCTTCAGCATCCCCAGATCATCGAGCCACTCCTGGAAGCGGAGATGCCAGGTGCCGAACGGAATCCCCTTGCGCGGGCTGATAGCGCCGCCATGCCCGCCGTGACTATAGATGAACAGGTCGGCGGGCACTCCGGCTTTGAACAGCGAGCTGAAGAACTCGACCGTCTCCCGCGCATGAAACTCGTCGTCTTTGCCGGCGCTGGTGAGAAAAGCCGGCGCGGCGTCTTTCGGCGCGGTGATGTCCATCGGCGCCCAGCCTGCATAGACGAGTCCGACGAAATCGGGACGGCAGCTCTGCTGCAGGATTGGATCGGTGGCGGTGGAGTTGCCACGATCAAAGCGGATGTCGGCGAGTGCGGCCAGTGCGCCTCCCGCCGAGAAGCCCAAAATGCCGACATGATCCGGTTTGACACCCCACTCTTTCGCCCGTGCCCGAATGATACGCATCGCCTGTTGTGTGTCCTGCAGGGCTTCCCCTTCGACCTTATAGTGGTAGTTGGGCGTCTGCGCCAGCCGATATTTGAGCACGAAGGCTGTCACGCCGATACTGTTCAGCCATTTCGCGATATCCGTGCCTTCCGAGCCCCAGACCAGTTGCTGATGTCCGCCGCCGGGCGCGACGAGGATAGCGGTTCCATTCGCCGAAGCTGCCGGAGCCAGATGGACTTCGATAGAGGGGTTGTGGACATTCCGAATGGAGTTTATGTGCTGCCCCGGCGCCGGGTTCGGCGGAGAAAGCAGCTCCTTCTCACCGGCTCCCTGGAGTGTCGGTGATCCGGCAGGCCAGAGCAAAACGACCTGCGGCGCAGCCTCCTGCGCGATCGCACCTCCTGCAAGCATCGACAGCGAGATCACTCCCAACAGTAGGCCACAAAGACCGGTCGATAACTTACGGAGGCCCATGTTTCGTTTCCCTGTGTGCAGCATCGTATTCTCCTTGATTCCACGCGATGTGTCTCCCTATTCACCGCCGGACAGAGAGGTTCCTCGTTGCCCATCAGGGCGCAGGAGTGAACGTGAACTTTTTGATGGTTATCAAGACCTCTTTGCCGTCGTCGGGGGCTTTGCCTTGAAACAGCCAGAGATTGATATGGACGGGCAGGGGCTTCTGAGGTATCAGGCGCTTATCGAGCGGAGCATAGACCCAATGGGCTATCTCATTCTTTTTGTCGTTCCGATGCCCATGCAGCGACTGCAGACTGACTTTCTCCGCCGTGCGCACGAAACGGTGCGTCGTATAGTCTCCCTTCAGGGTAAACGAGAAGGGGTGCGTGTCGTCTTTTCCGCGCTGGCCGGAGGCCGGGTAGATGGTGTAGTTGCCGATAGGGGCGTCGGCATGGCCCCAATGGGCGAACTCTATGTCGATCTCGTTCGTGCCGTCCGGCCCTACCTCGGGCGTCGGATAGTCGAACAGCCCCAGCACGACGTAACGATCTAACCGGTCGATGGGGCCGATCACCTGAAACTCATAGGTTCCAAAGCCGAGTGACTGCTTTGTGGAGAGTTCCGCGCATTGCCATTCCGTTTTCTCGCCGGTGCGGACCCGACTGATTTTCAGGTGCAGTCCCGCCTTATCCACCCAGACATTCTGCGGGTTCCACACGTTGGGTCCTGGGCCGCCGGTGCCGGAGGGCCGGACTTCCCATTCGTAGCCCCCAAACGAAAGCGCTTTTGCGGCCCCTTGCTGGGCCGCGGACCTTTGCACGGCATACGTCAATAGGCACATTCCGGCCATTACTGCCATAAAGGCTCGTCTCATTTATTTGTCGCTTTCGGGCTTTTGCGCCTGGGTTTGGGAGCCGGCAAGGAGAGAATATAGTCTATACTGCGCTCCAACCAGACCGCAAGCTCTTTCTCGGCGCTGCACAGGCTTTCCGGTACCACGATATACTGCTTGCTCTCGGGGGCATCGGGCTCGTAGCGCAGCCGCTTCGCACCCTCCAGCTTCAGGAGCGCCTCCTGCGCCTCGGGAGACAGTTTGAGCGCCAGTCCTACATTCGACAGCGAGGCGCATACGCGGTCCTCGACATACCCCAGAACTCCCCCGAACATCGGTTTGAATATCCAGTCTCTCTTCACTGGCAGAGCGTTCGCGGCTCTTATAAGCTGCGCGCGCATCGCCTCTAGATCCGTCGCCATCCCGCTTCCTGCCTTTCTCCCATCCCTCGTCTGCGACCGCTTCCTAGCGTCAGGATTGTGTTCGAGAGATTGGGGCCGTTATCCTGTCTGAACGAAGAACATCTTCCCCTTCACGGGGTGCAGTGTCGATTGACGGGAGCTGCCGCTGGCACGCTGGCAGGAGATTCGGCCCTCCGTGGGCAACGTGCTCTTCATATGCAACGTATAGAGAGCAGTGGAACGGTAAGGAAGGCGATTTCGCGTATCAGTCCACAGAGAATATGACAAGGGGGCTGGCGTCATTAGGCGACAGGGGAATTGTCATCCTGTTGCGAAACGAGCCGCAGGCGAGGCTTTGCAATTCTCTCCTTATCTTTCCTTTCTTGTTCCCGTTTGGGTACAGTAGTATTGAACAATATGCAGACAACCGTTCAGATAAAACTGAGAACCGATCTCTCACAAAAGACCGCTTTGTGTGAAACGATGCGTGTCTGCAATGCTGCTGCCGACCAGATCAGCAAGGTCGCTTTCGAGACAAAAGAGTTCCGAAAATTTCCGTTGCAGAAGTTGGTGTATCACGGCATGAAGGCAGACACAGGACTGAACGCTAATCACATCATCCGCGCTATCTCCAAAGTCGTACAGTCCTACAAACTCGATAAGAAAGTCTGTCGCACCTTCCGCACTGCTGGGGCTATCGAACTCGACAAAGACCTCCTCACCTGGTATGTCGAAGATCAGGTCATCAGCCTCAACACACTGCAAGGTCGCTTCAAGATTGGCTTTCTCTGCTCCCTCTGGCAAAAGGAACTCCTCCAGGGCAAGAAGGGCCAATCCGATCTGATTTACCGAGACGGAGAGTTCTATCTCAATGTCCCTGTTCAGGTGCAGGAACAGCCCCTCTTTGATTCTCAAGGTGTGATCGGTGTTGATCTGGGTATCGTTCAGATCGCTACCGACAGCGAAGGTCATCAATATTCGGGAGAGCCTGTTCGCAAGGTCAGGAAGAAGTGTGCCAGACTGCGCAAACTTCTCCAACCTCGTAAGACTCGCTCTGCCCGAAAGCATCTCCAGAAGGCTCGAAGGAAAGAGAGCCGTTTCGTCCGAGATGTCAACCATGTTATCAGCAAGAAACTGGTTCAACTCGCGCTCATCCGACAGAAGGCACTTGCCCTCGAAACCCTGACAGGGATTCGAGGGAGAGGGAACGGTTTTAATCGGGCGATGCGAACCGAACTCAACCATTGGGCATTCCATCAACTCAAACTCTTCGTCGCCTACAAATGCCAGAGAGCAGGGGTGCCTCTTTTTGAGGTCGATCCACGCTACAGCAGTCAGACTTGTTCTGGTTGTGGTCACTGTGAACGCGGCAATCGCAAGAGTCAAGAGAGGTTTGAATGCCTCTGTTGTGGCCTGAAGTTGAATGCGGATGTGAATGCTGCTCTCAACTTGAAGGCACGGGCAGAACTGTCAGCCTGCCTAATGTTCCGCAAAGAGACCTCGGTCTCCGCGTAGGGACAAGCCCCCGACTTTAGGCGGGGGTAGTTGACTTTCTCTGGTGTCTTCGCAGGGGTACAGGCAAGGAGAATCCCTATGTCCCAGATCCCGCCAATTCCCGCTCCGCCCTGGCCGACCGGCACGGTCACATTTCTCTTCACGGACATCGAGGGCAGCTCGGCGATGGGGGAGAAGGACCCGGAGGCGATGCTGGCCGCTGTGCAGCGCCACGACACGCTCGCGGCCGAGATCGTCACGTCCCATCACGGGCTCCTTGTCAAGCATCGTGGGGAGGGCGACAGCCTCTTCATCGTCTTCGCGCGCGCGTCCGACGCGGTGGAAGCGGCAGGGGCGCTCCAACTCGCCTTCCGGGCCGAATCCTGGCCCGAACCGCTGCACCTCCACGTGCGCATCGGCCTGCACTCCGGCGAGGCGCAACTGCGCGAGAACGACTATTTCGGCCCGGCCGTGAACCGCTGCGCGCGCCTCCGCTCGATCACGCACGGAGGGCAGACCATCGTGTCGCAGACGACGGCCGAACTCGTGCGCGACAGCCTGTCCGCGCCCTTCTCCCTGCGCGACCAGGGGGTGCACCGTCTGAAGGATCTCCAGCGCCCCGAACAGGTCTTTCAACTGCTCCATCCCGACCTACCCGCCGAGTTTCCCCCGCTCCGGTCGCTCAACACGCAGCCCAACAATCTGCCGCTTCAACTCACCAGCTTTATCGGCCGAGAGCACGAAATCGCCGAGCTGCGGGCTCTGGTGCCGACGACCCGCCTGCTGACCCTCACGGGAGTCGGAGGAACCGGCAAGACCCGTCTGGCGCTCCAGGTCGCGGCGGAGATGCTGGAGGAATACTCGGATGGCGTCTGGTTCGTCGAACTCGCGCCGCTCGAAAAGCCCGAGTTGGTGCCCCAGGCTGTCGCCACGGCCCTCGGCGTTCGCGAGAGGGCGTTGGTGGCGGCGGCGGGCGGCGGCAGCACCGCCGAAGCCTCCCTGATGGTCGCGCTGACCGAGCATCTACAGGCCAGATCTCTGCTGATTCTGCTGGACAACTGCGAACATCTCTCAAAGGCGTGCGCGCGCCTTGCCGAGGCGCTGCTGCGGGCCTGCCCTTCGATCCGCATTCTGGCGACGAGCCGTACACTGTTGCAGGTCGGCGGCGAGAGGCAGTGGCGTGTGCCGTCGCTGAACCTGCCGGACCCGGTGACCGATTTCCAGCAGACGGCGCGCACGGAGGCGGTGCGGCTCTTCGCCGATCGCGCGGCCCACGTCTCGCCCGGCTTCGCGCTCACGCCGGAAAATGCGCCCGACGTGGTGCGCATCTGCCGCCGCCTCGACGCGATGCCCTTCGCGGTCGAGCTCGCTGCGGCGCGCGTCACCATGCTGCCCGTGCGACAGATCGCCGACCGTCTGGAGAAGGATTTCCGGGTCCTGCCCTCCGGCCCCGTGACCGGCGCGCCACGCCACCAGACCCTCGAAGCGCTCATCCAATGGAGCTACAACCTGCTCTCCGAGCCGGAGCGTGTACTGCTGTGCAGGCTCTCGGTCTTCGCGGGCGGCTGGACGATGGAGGCGGCGGAAGCGGTCTGTGCGGACGAAACCCTCGACGTGATGGAGGTGTTCAACCTGCTCTCCGCGCTGGAGACTGCCTCGCTAATGGTCGTCGAAGCTGGCGACAACGCCGAATCGTACCGGTACCGCCTGCTCGAAACCGTGCGCGAATATGCCCGCAAGAAGCTGGAGGACGCCGAACCCACCGACGCGCTCGAAGCCCGGTACATCTCCTTCTTCACCGGCCTTGCGGAAGAGATCGAACCGCTTCTCTCGAGCCGCGACCAGGCCAGACTGCTCCGCCGCCTCGACGCCGAGCAGGACAACTTTCGCAGCGCCCTCAAACTCGCCGTCGACGCCCAGACTCGCCTGCGCCTGGCTGGTGCGCTCGGCGGCTACTGGCGGCGGCGCGGGTTCTACACGGAGGGCCGCGCGTGGCTGCGGGGCGCGCTCGAGCGCTCGCCCGGCACCTCGTCTCGTGCTCGCGCGAGAGCGCACGATGCGCTCGGCGTGCTGCTCTGGGAAATGGGCGAACATGCTACGGCGCGGCAACACCTGGAAGAGAGTCTGAGTCTGCTGCGTGAACACGGTGACGAACGCGGCATCGGGCACGCTCTTATCAATCGCGCGTTGCTCGAACAGGACCAAACTGATTACGCGACGGCGTTCACGTTCTTCGAGGAGAGTGCTGCCCTTCTCGATTCGGTCTCTGATCGGGGTGGACTGGCGACAGCCCTGAATAATATGGGCAATATTTGTGCCGCGCAAGAAGACGACGTCGGCGCCCGAAAATTTTGGGAAGGCGCATTACAGATTTTTCGCGAACTCGGTGATATCGCCAATATCGCTGGCGCGTCCAACAATCTGGGCACCCTCGCCATGCGTCAGGAGGACTATCCGACAGCCCGTGCCCTTCTGGAAGAGGGTCTTACCCAACTCCTGTGCCTGGGACTGCCCACCTACATCGCCGTCGCGGAGGGCAATCTGGCGGAGGTCTTACATCGTATGGGCAACAACAGGACGGCGCATGCGCTGCTTGTTCAGAATCTACGGCGGCGGCAGGAACTTGGTGATGTCGGTGACACGATCTACCCGCTGTCGACCCTCGCCAAAATCGCCCAAAGCCAGAGCGATCTGCCGCGCGCAACGCAGTTGTGGATCGCAACGGAGGTGGTCTTGGCCTCGATAGACATTCCGTATCCGCCTGCCGAGCGCAAAGAATACACAACCCATCTCGATGAACTGCGCCTTCTGATGGAAGGATCGGCATTTGCAGACGCCTGTGATGCCGCAACGGCGCGTAGCATCGAAGAGACATTGAATTATGCCTGTGAAGATTATGTTTGACAGTCTGATCAGGCCGTGTTAAGATAATGTGACTGCCTTAGGCACCTCGGCACTCAGCTTAGCACCATACTCTACGCTTTCACTGAGGAGAAGAAAAATGTCGGATTCCCTGACCCCTGAACAAACGGCCGACCGTGAGTTAGAAGAAACGTTGCGCCGACGTCTTAAGGACGTCGCAAAGAAAGGCATGATTGTCTTTCTTCCTGCAGGCGATGTAGACATTAAGAACATCGGGCAGCCGATCAAAATGCCGACATCCGTTCCACAAGCCGCCGCCGGACCGCTCGATGCAACGGTAACAACGTTTAGCGTCGTAGTGAATGCGCCGGAGATTACCGTGCCTACTACGGTCTATGCCAAAAGCCTCAACGCTGACTTTAAAATTCAAGGATCCGACGCCAACGGTGTTTTAAAGCTTACTTTCGATCCGGCCACGGTGGATGAACCGCTGCTTTTCGGAGTGGATTATCAGCATGCGGCACCGGTGGACCTCGGAACAACGGTCGACGTCTCGTTTTATAGCGATGCGGCTGCGACGATTTTTCTGCAGAATGAGGTGGTGTCTTATAAGCAGATTGCGGAGGCCATATCGCCCTATCCTCGAAAGCTGACAATACTGAAGATAGAGAACAATAAGGTGACATTACGGTGGAGGGTTCACAAAATTTACGGCAGCAGCTACAACCTTAACGTCACCTACACGGATATAAACGGCAACCATTTCGGTGATCTCTATCAGGTTCTGCGAGGCAAAGACGCAATGACCCCAGTTCCCCAAACAGTGAAGTCAACCGAGATCATCGGAAAATTCGAGTTGACCAACGTTTCGAGAACAACGCTACATGTGATCGTCAGCGTTGTCTCGCCTCAGAATGCTCATGCCAAAGCAAGTATGCAACTCGTTCTCACTCCGTGAGACACGGTATACTTGAGGCGATGCAGGCTCACCGGACTCGATATCCGCTGGGCCTCCTGTACTCGTGAAACCGGTTGGGATATTCGGGATGCCCGCCACGCACAAGCGCGTGAAGTTCGCCGTGAGGAGCTTCGTCCGCTGGCGGGAAGGCAAGATCGTGGAAGGTGCTGGACCTCCACACGGCCCTGCAGCAGATCGGCGGTTCGGCGGTTTCGGCGAAGCTTCCGTAAAGGCACGGACGGCTTCAGCGGGGCGCGTTTTCGCGGGTGGTGCGGACTTCAGGTCGCGCGGGGATGGGCTTTCCGGTAGATGTCTTTGAGGCGGTCGTTGGTGACGTGCGTGTAGACTTCCGTGGTGGTGATGGAGGAGTGTCCGAGCATCTCCTGGATGGTGCGAAGATCGGCTCCGTGCGCCAGGAGATGAGAGGCAAAGGAGTGGCGCAGTACATGCGGCGTGACGTTTTCGTCCAGTTCCGCCTGTTCCGCATACGATTTCACGATGCGGCGTATCTCGTTTCGGACGATGCGGCCCCCATCCGGGGCGGGAAACAGGAAGGGACTGCGGGCCTCCTCGACGGTCGGCGGCAGATCGCGCGCCGCGCGTTTGCCGGGCCGTTTCGGCGTCGGTGAAGAAGGCGATCCCGATTCCGCACCGTGGGTGACAATGCGTTTGCGCTGTTCGAGGTAGAGGGTCACATAGTCGCAGGCCACTTTGCCGACCGGCACGATGCGCTCTTTGCGCCCCTTGCCGAAGCAACGCACCGTCATCCCCTGTAGATCCAGGTCGTCGATCGTCAGGCCCGTCAACTCGGAGACACGCAGGCCCGTGGCATAGAGCATCTCACAGACGGCCTTATCCCGCAGCGAGCGCGGGTTGCCGGGGTCTGGCTGGTTGAGCAGGCGTTTCACTTTGGCGACCGAGAGCGTATGCGGCAGGCGGCGGGTGCGCTTGCGCCCCTCCATCCCTGCCATAAAGTCGTCTTTCCGAACTCCCTCGATGACCAGATACTTGGCGAAGGTGTGGACCGTACCGACCTTGCGCGCGATGCTGTTTTCGCAGATGCCGCGCTCCTGCAACTGCGCGATATAGGCGAGCACATGGCTCTCCAGCAGCTCTTCGGCCTCCCGCACCCCGCGCTGCAACGCCGTCAAGACAAACTGCTCCATGTCCGTCTTGTAGGCCATGACCGTATTCGGGGACATGCCGCGTTCGGCATCCACGTATACCAAAAATCTGTCGATATGTGTCTGTAGTTCGCTCATGCCCTACTATTCGTTTCGGTAGACGAAATTCCTCCTTGTCTTCGATGGGCCGAGGGAGCGTTGTGCAATTGACACCACAAGTTACGTAAGGTAGAATGAGCCCAACTCAGGAGGATCAATTTCGTTGCCCAGACAGCCCATCACGCGTCGTCTTAACTTACGAAAGACAGGCGCGTTGTTCATTTCCGCCGGCGCCCTGCTTCTCAGCGGATTCGCAGGCGCAGACCCGCCTCACAAGCCAAAACCGCCCGCCGCCGTGAAAGCCCGCGCCCTTGATACCGCTGCCGATCGTCTGACCTACAACTTCAAAGTCGGCGACAAGCGCCGCTATAAGCTGGCCGCTTTCTTCGTCGGACATTTCCCTCCCATCGCACTCGAAGGCAATCCCCCTGCCAATCTGGAGGCCGATATCCTCTATGTGATGACGGTTCGGAAGGTGGACGCCAAAGGCGCGGAGGTCGAGTTCGTCGCGGAGAACGCCGAAGTCTACCTGCTGGAGAAAGACCCCGGCCCGGATGTCCTCGTGAAAGAGGACGACAAGATCCCGGTGCCCGTCTCTCTGGAACAGATACAGAACGCGCTGAACGTCACGGCGATCATCCAGCCGAGTGGCGCCGTCGCGACTGTCAGCGGTGGGGACAACAATCCGATCAAAGTCGATATCGGCTTCGATCTGCGCAAAATGTTCCTGACTATTCTTCCGGTCGTCTTCCCGAACAGAACCGTCAAGCCCGCCGAGGCCTGGACGTTCGAGGACGGTGTGCTCGGACACAAACCCGGCGCGACCACCTATACCGCGACCCTGGAGAAGGCGGTTCCCGGCAAACTCAACGCCCTGGTGGTCACCCAGAGCGCCCAGACGGTCGTGGATAACAAGCTGGACAAAGAGGGCAATTCGACCGAAAAGGCCGCCGATCAGGTCGGCGCGCTGACCGGCAAAGTGACCGCCGAAGGCCGCGTCCTTTTCGCCGCAGTCAAAACCCCGGCAGGCACCGCTGTGCAGGTCACGGAGAGCCGTCTGAACATGGTCGCCCTGCTCAAGCGCGTCCTTCCGGACCCGGCCGCACCCGGCAAAACATCCGAAACCAATATCGACGTCAAGGCCCGACTCGTGGTAAAGGCGGAGAAGTCCACCCCGAAAACCGCAGCCGCCACCCTCGGCGCCAAGGAGAAACCATAATGACCTGTTCATCGCATCGCCGCACCTTGCCCCGACTGGCGGCAGGCGTGCTGCTGACGGCCCTCCCGCTCGTCGCTCTGGCAGGCCAGGGCGGAAGCGGGGCCCTGACCCTGCGCATGAAGTATCGGGTGGGAGAGATCAGTAAGTACCAGACCAATATGGCGATCACGCTGGCAGGAGCGGGTGTGCGGAAGGGCGCCCAGGGCGGATCGATGCCGCTTCAGCAGACGTCCGTGAGCCAGCAGTTCAAGACCAGCAAACTGCTTCCGAACGGCAGCGCGGAGGTGCTCGTTTCGACACTGAATATCCAGGGCGGGGCAGGCCAGGGACCAGCGACGATGCCGAAGCCGGTGCTGCTCGTCATGAATTCTCGGGGGGCCGTTACGGCGACGAAAGGAACTCTGGGAAGCGGCGCGCCGAGCATGTTCAACAGTATGCTCGGCTCCAACTCGCTCGGCACCCAGCAGGTTCCCCTGCCGGAGAAAGCGGTCAAGCCTGGCGATACCTGGTCCACCAGTCTCGTCATGCCCGGCATGGGCACTGGAACGGTCAAAGGTCAGTTCGTCAAGGTCGAAACGGTCGGTAAGCACAAGACAGCCCTGCTGCACTATCTGTTGACGATCCCTGTCAAGATGATGGTTGACGCCAACAATGCGCCGACGCAGTCCGCCGCCGCTGCGATAATGACCATGTCGGGCAACGTCGTCATGAACGTGGACAACGATATCGACCTGCCCGCAGGCCGCCTGATCCGCTCCACCGGCAACGGCACCATGGCGATGAAGATCACCAACACCGCTTCGAAAACGCCCGCGCCGAAAGTGGGAGGCCCCCCGCGTCCTTCCGTTCCGGGCAGCATGACGGTCAACACCACCATCACCCTCGGCACGACGCTGATCGAATAGAGCGGAAACCTGCCGTACCCTTGACGACGGTACGCAGGAGTTTCGGCTCATAAATAGAAACAGGCCGTTACTACACAGGCATATTTGCCCCTACAGGCAGGGTCGGGCCGAAGATTTCGCTACCTATAGTGTCTGCCGATCAATTTAAAAACCGATCGCAGGATTTTTCGACTGACGGCGTTGTCTGATTTCTAGCGGTAGTCGCA
>JBBQPO010000018.1:0-41016 GCA_038217285.1 Chthonomonadales bacterium | reverse complement strand
GTCGGACGGCTTCACGTTTGAACTCTGCGGTGTAAGACTTGCGTACGGTGCTCATGGGGTTCCTCGCTTCGTTTGCTGTGTATAGCATACCGCGAAGCGACGCCCCTTAACGCACTGACTATAGATTCGACAGAGGTCCACATGGCGTTTGAAAGAGAGGGTCGCGTCCGGCTGGACGATCAACGCCTCGACATTCGCGTTGTTCTGAATAAGATCTGCAGCCTGAACCCACTCTTCATAGCCGTTATTGTGGGTAGGGTTCGGAAAGAGCGACGCAAAGCTGGGCGGTTTGACGTTCGGGAGGTGCGGTGCGCCGGAGACTTGCGGCCCACGGGCCTGCGCGAGCGCTGCGCCCGCCGATAGAAGCGCCACACTGATAAACACGGGGATCATCCTTGCAGGCATAGAGCTCTCCTCTCCTTCCTTGATGCGCTGACGTCTCATATGGCGGTGCTTGACGAAGACGGAACCATTGTCGCTGTCAATCGAGCCTGGGAGCGTTTTGCCGAGGAGAATGGCGGTACGGCGCGCTCGTGCGGGGTCGGAGCCAACTACCTGACGGTGTGCGGAGAGGCGTACAGGATGCGCGCGCAGGAGGCGCCGGCGGTCATCGAAGGCATTCGTGAGGTGATGGCGGGAAAGCGTCCGGAGTTTAGCCTGGAGTATCCCTGTCACAGTCCCACCCAACAGCGCTGGTTTATCCTGCGCGTGACGTGCTTCGATACCGAGGGGACGCAGTGTACGATGATAACGCATGCGAACATCACCGAACGCAGACAGGCCGAACAGACGTTGCGCGAAAGCGAGGAACGCTATCGTCGAATCGTCGAAACGACTCTGGAAGGCGTCTGGGTGCTGAATAGAGAGTTTCGTACGACCTACGTCAATAGCCAGATGGCGATGATGCTGGGCTACAGCGAGGAGGAGATGTCCGGTCTCACTCTCCTCGAATTCGTGTTTGACGAAGATGCCGCCTGGATTAAGTACAATCGCCCTGCAGGCCGGGTCGAAATCTCCTGCGAGTCCCTGTCCGACGAACGTGTGCGCCTCATCGTCCGGGATACGGGAGTGGGCATTGCGCCCGAAGACATCCCCAGTCTCTTCACCCCGTTCGAGCGCCTGGGAGCGATCCATACCGGCATCGAGGGCACCGGCCTTGGCCTGGCTCTGTCACAGCAATTGGCGACGGCGATGGGAGGCACCTTGCATGCCGAGAGTGTGCTGGGTCAGGGCAGCGCTTGCGTGATCGAACTGCCGTGTATGGCCCCCCCCTGATCCTTTTCGACCTGACTGCTCCCAAAATCAGAAGTTTAAGGCGTTTCAAAGTCAAAAAAAAGGTACCGAGGGGCGATTTGATGTGCAGACAGGATATTTGCACGTCTGTAAGCGGTATAATGGTAGAGACTTATGGTGTGTCCGTGAAATCCAACGATCTCTAACTGGTTCAAAACCGTTCAATAAGGAGGATCGGATCTTGCAGGATCAAATGATTCGCGCCGTCGACCACCCCGGTTGCGAGCAGCGAACGAAAACGTTCACCTGGTGTAGTGCGTGCAAACAAGGTTTTAGCGAAGAGGACTATCCGTCCTTCGATTTTACGCAGTGTTCCGTGTGCGGGACAGAGCCGTTGGACGGCTATCTGCCCTGGATCTGGGTTCAGGCGCAGTGGCACAACCAACTGCCTGGCGAACCGGTGCCGGGCGTCCGATACGAAGCGAGTCCCACCCCGCTCGAAGCGGCCTGAAGGACACGCGGCGCAGTCTGCCACATCGCACCGTAGAAGATCAAGCCGTCAGGCATCGTAGACGGCTCAGGCGGAGTCACGTCTAAGCCTTACAGCCGGAGGCGTGCTTCTTGCCAGCGGGCGCGCGGCAGGAGGGACAGGCGCCGGGACCGTTCCACAGCGCTCCGATGGCGGCGTTCCCGTTCGTGCTGCGCCCTGGCCCTCCCATCGGGTCACCCTGCGAACCGTCGCCCCCCTCCTCGTCGTCCAGTTCTCCGAACTGCGTCCCATAACCGCACAGCGCCAGCGCTCGCGCAATAGCCCCAGTTTCGGCCTTCCTTAAATACGGCAATTTCCCGCGACTCTCCTCGCTATGCGCCGTCGCCAGGATGCGTCCCTCACCATCCATGATGACCGCCCGCATGACCGCGAACCCCTTCTCATAGTCGGCGTATTCAATCGAAGTCACAATCGACCAGTCGGGATGTTCTTCTCGCATCCACAGCACCCGATACGGCGCTTTCAGGTAGAGCAGCCCCCCCTGCACCCGAATAAGCCCGCGTTTCACAAAGTCGGGCATGGTGCGGCTGCCCTGATCCAGCGTCGGCGTCTCCATCGTCTCGTTGCTCATGCGCGTCTCTGCTCCTCCGGACATTTTATAGAGTACATGACGCTACTCCGGGCCACCGCGCCAAAGCGGAAAGCGCCGACAAAAAATTTGTCGGCACCGCAGGTTTTGCCGAGAGGAGTGTCGCCTTCGTTCAACGTTGCCCAGGTTCGGGAGGACTCTCTTTTTTGAAGGTCAGTGTCAGGAGACCTGCGCAGACCAGAGAGCAGGCGAGAAAGACCCAGGCGGCGGTATAGCTGCCTGTCTTCTCTTTCAGGAAGCCGGTCAGGTACGGCCCCACGAAGCCCCCGATGTTGCCGAAGGAGTTGATCATCCCTATCGCGCCCGCCGCCGCAGAGCCGCAGAGGAAGGTGGTCGGATAGGACCACCAGACCCCGAACGGCGCATAGACGCCGATAGCCGCCAGACACATAAAGCCGAACGCGAGGAGCGGATGGTGGGTCATTGTACCGAACAGCAGACCCGCCGCGCCCAGAAACATTCCGATGGCGCCGTGCCACCGTTTCTCCCCTGTTTTCGAGGCGTGATCCCCGATCCAGAGCATGAATGCCAGCGAGAGACACATCGGGACGACGATCATCCCCCCCACGGCCAGGTTCGACCAGCCGGAGGCGGCTTTCAGGACCGTCGGCATCCAGTAGCCGAATCCCCAGAAACCGGTGATCCAGAGGAAGTAGGTCGCGCAGAGTTTGAGCACCTCCCTGTCCTGCAGGGCCTGCCCGACGGTATAGCGTCTCGCCGCGTTCTTCGCCGTGACTTCCTGCTCGTACTGCGCGGTGAGGAACTGCTGCTCCTCCGGGGTGAGCCAGCGGGCGTCGCGCGGCCAGTCCGCCAGCCAGCGCACGAGCAGCATGCCGAGAAGGATCGCCGGAAGGGCTTCGAGGAGAAACAGACCCTGCCAGCCTTTGAGGCCGAAGAGCGGGACGCCGAGCAGCCATCCAGCCAGTGGGGCGCCGATGATGCTGGAGACCTGCAAGGAGGCCAGCAGTAGCGCCATTGCGCGGGGACGGTCTCGGGGGCCGAACCATCGGGGAATGCAGGAGGCGTAGAGGACGGGATAGAGACTGGCTTCCGCCGCACCGAGCAGAAAGCGCAGCAGGTAGAACTGCCAGACGGTGGTGATGAAGGCCATCGCGCCGGAAACCAGGCCCCAGGTGAGCAGGATACGGGCCAGCCACCATTTCGGGCTGTGCTTCTCTGCGATGAGCGCCCCCGGAATCTCCAGCAGCACATAGCCCGCGAAAAAGATGCCCGCGCCCAGGCCGAACGTCGCGCTGCTGAATCCCAGATCTTTGTTCATCGTGAGGGCGGCATAGCTCAGATTGATGCGGTCCAGGTACGCGATCACAGAGACCAGAAACAGCGGCAGCACGACATGCAGATACGCTTTGCGTCGGGCGCTGCCCGCAACGGCGGAGCCATTCATGGAAACAACCTTTTCATCCTACTTGAGGAAGTCTACCAGAGCGGGGTTTACCTCCTCGGCGTGGGTCCAGAGGATGCCGTGGGGTCCGCCTGCTATGACGACGAGGCTACTGTCTTTGACGGCCTGTTGGGTGCGCTGTCCGGAGAGGGCGAGGGGAACGGTGCGGTCGGCGTCGCCGTGGATGACCAGTGTGGGGACGTCGATGCGGGCCAGATCGGCGCGGAAGTCCGTTCCCCAGGTGCCGATACAGTCGCGAATGGCGGTCGGCGAGGCGGCGATGGCGATGTTCCAGTCAGCCTGGATGGCCGGTTCGCTGATACGTGTGCCCAGGAAGATGTCCGTGTTGTAGAAGTTCTGGAAGAAGGCGGTCAGGAAGGCCGGACGATCCGCGACGGCCGCCGCTTTGATGCCCGCGAAGACGGCGGCGGGGACGCCATCGGGATTGTCGTGCGCCTGAACGAGAAACGGTGGGACGGAGGAGATGAAGACCGCCTTGCGCACCCGATCCGAGCCGTACTTGCCCAGATAGCGGGCGACCTCGCCTCCGCCCATCGAGAAGCCGACGAGGGTCACGTCCCGGAGGTCGAGCGTCGTCAGGAGGACATGCAGATCGGCGGCGAAGGTGTCGTAGTCGTAGCCGGTCGTCGGTTTGCCGGACTGCCCGAAGCCCCGCCGGTCGTAGGTTATCACCCGGTGACCGGCCTCCAGCAGCGCCGCCGTCTGCTTCTCCCAGGAAGCGCCGCTCAATGGATAGCCATGGATTAGAACCACCGGTCTGCCTGTGCCGTGGTCCTCATAATAGAGGTCGATGGAGGTCGAATTTTCCTGACCAACCGTAATGCTGCCCATATTTCTTCTCCTTCGTCGCATTGGCCTTCAGACGAAACATACCTGTGAGTGTACCCGAGACGACGTCTCACGCAGGGTTATGTCACGCCCTTCTTCGCTCCGGTTGGTGATAACCCCCGTAGGGAAAGGTGGACAGAGATCGGTGTGGATAGTTTCTCGCTGCCAGATCATAACACTTAGGCGGCGGCCTGTCAAGCATCACGGAGGCAGGCGAAGTCCCTAAAAAAATATGACAAGGGGACTGCCGCCTTTAGGCGATTTGGGGAATGACGAAGACGCCGCTTGCGCGGCATACCCCAAATTCGCGCTGCGAATTTCATCTTATTACAAGGGTTCCGACCGCAAGGTGTCGGTATAGCCGTCCCAATAGGTCACATGGATCTGTTTTCCGTCCGGCGAAAAGTGGGCAGCAGACACATTACGGGTGCTGCGTGGCAGCGTGAGGAGGTCACGCCCGGTGTCGGCGTCCCAGATATGGAAGGCGCTGTAGTTCACGCCAGAGAGTTCTTGGCCCGATGTACCGGTGAAGACCCGCTTCAGATCGGGCGAAAAGGCGATGCCCCGGCTATAGCCGGAGTTGATCGGCAGTGTGCGGATCTCCTGCCCGGTCTTCAGGTTCCAGAGCCGCATGTTGTAGGGATAGTAGCTGACGGCGCGGCTGCCGTCCAGGGAGAGGGTTATCCATCCTGCGAGTCCTGCCAGCATCATACCGACCTGGCGGCCGGTGGTGCTCTCCCAGACGCGCATGGTCTTATCCGCCGATTCGGTCACGATATGGCTGCCTTCGGGGAAGAAGCGGATGGAGGTAAGCCCGGCGGTATGCCCTTTGAGCGTCAGGCGTTCCTGACCGGTCTTCACATTCCAGATCTTCGCCGTGCCATCCACGCTTGCTGTCGCGACCAGTTGGCTGCTGTAGAGAAAAGTAAGCGAGGAGACGGCGCCAGTGTGGCCTTTCAGGCTCTGCATCTCTTTGCCGGACGCGGCCTCCCGGACCTTGACGCCGCCGTCTGCGGTCGAAGTCGCCAGAAGCGCGCTGTCCGGGGAGAAGGCCAGCGCGAGATACTCGCCTTCGTTGGCGCTCAGGGAATAGAGTCTTTTGCCCTGAGGGATGTTCCAGACCTCCGCACCGTTTTTCCATGCCCTCGCCACATAGTTCCCGTCCGGCGAGAAGGTGCGCATCCCGGCGCCCATCCCCGTCATCACATGCTGCACCGCATCGCTGCCTGCCTTCGGCCAGGAGAGGGCGGGCTTCTGCGGCGAGAGGGCGGGATCGCCTGTTTCCAGATTCCAGAGCTTCGTCGTTCCATCCCCTGCTCCGGTGACGAGTTGCCTGCCGTTCGGGTGGAACGCCAGCGCCCCCACGCTACTCGTATGGCCGCGGATGATCTGCAGTTCCTTCCCTGTCTCCGTGTCCCAGATACGCGCCGTCCCGTCGTCGCTGCCTGTGGCGATATACCTACCGTCCGGCGAGAAGCAGGCTATCCAGACTTCGCCCGTATGCCCGGACAGAGTGTGCAGTTCGCGCCCCGTCTCCACATCCCATACTTTTGCTGTATGATCCCGGCTGGCGGTCACCAGCTTGCTGCCGTCTGGGGAGAAGGTCATGCCGTCTATCGGCAGGGCATGGGCGGAGGTAGCACAGAGCTCTTTGCCGGTTTCGGCGTCTGAGATATGCGCCTTTTTATCGTCGTTGGAGTGGGCAAACCGTTTGCCGTTGGGCGACAGAGCGACGCTGTAGAGCTGATCATACTGCTTTGCGGGGTTGGTAAGCAGATCCTTGCCGGTGGCCAGATCCCGGATCGCGCCCCAGCTTCCCCTATAGCTGATCAGCATCCGCTTGCCGTCCGAGGAGAAGGCGGCGCGGGTGCCGCTGTAGCTCCCAAAGAGGGTCTGCAGCGCTTCGCCTGTCTTTGCATCCCAGACGACGGTGGTGGATTCGCTGTCACAACTGAGCAGGTGCTTCCCATCCGGAGTAAAGGCCAGGGTCCTCATCCAGCCGCCCCGGCCGCTGACCGGCTTCTCTTTCCCGGTCCAGATCTCTTTTCCCGTCGCGGCGTCGCAGAGGGTGACGCTGCTGTTCTCATCCCCCAGCGCGATCCGGCTTCCATCCGGAGAGATGGCGATGGCGAAGGCGGGATGATTGAGAAGCTTTACTTCGCGTCGGCACATCCGGCTCCAGTAGCCCCACTCGAATCCCCGGAAGCGGCTGTTCTTTGTATCTTCCAGAAGTTCCAGCACCCGCGCCGTATGGTTCACCTCCCATTCGCGCTGGATCAGGTTCATACAGACCGTGTAGTAGGCGTGCTCGGTCGCGGCGGCAGGCGTCTCTTTCGGTTCGGCTGCAGTGGCTGGAGGGGGTGGCAGTGGGACTCCGGCCTTGCTCTTCGCCGCCTGCCCGAATGCGGGCGTTTGGGCAGGCAGGAAACCGAAGGCGCATAGCGCCGCCATCAGGGCGATAGGGGCTGCAAAACGGAGCCAGGGCATTTTACGCTCCCCACTCTTGTGGGCAGAGCAGGAGAGGAAATCCGGAAATTGTCGGGATGGGGAGATCATCAAAGGCTCCATTCAGGGTGATGGTGCGATTAAGCTCGGTTCTGTCATTAGACGATAATTCCGGCAAAGGGGTTACGCCATCTTTTCGCTATTTCTGCAAACGGAGTTCATTTCTTGATGAAAACCTTTGTCCGCCGTTCGTCGGCAAGGCGGGTTCTAACGCGATGACCTGGACCCGTAAGCGTCAGGTGACACAACTCTCGCGCCCAGGCCAGGGTGGGCGCGCCCGTATCCACGCCGCCTCCCTATAATACGACGGATGGGAACGGCTGACAGAGGTGTCGACCGGCTCATGTCGCTGCAAGCAAAAGCCATCGGAGAAGCATTTAGGCAACGGTGCCCTCAGTGCATTTTGAAGGGGCCGCCGTGGGGTTCGGGGGTCAGATCGGAGCGGCTGGAGTCCTGGACGACTTCATGCACTTCCAGTTTATTCGGAGCGGTGTAGGCCTCTTTCGGAAGGGTGCCGGATTTGGCGTGGCCTTGCATGAAAGCGTCGGATCGAATCCAGGCTTCGAAGTCGGTGCGGGCATTCCAGAGCGTCAGGATGATATAGGGATCGTCGGGCGTAACGGGGCGCAGCACCTGATTCGAGATGAATCCGGGCATCCCGTCCACCAGACCCGCCCGTTTGCGGAAGGCCTCCTCGAACTGCTCGGCATACTCGGGCGCGACATAAATGCGATTGGCAACGGTGATCATCGATCTCTCCTTCGGCCCCGGATCTCTTCGCTCTCCGAAACCCTGCGTGTCCTACGCAAACTTCTGACTCGGCTCAGCCTTTATTATACCTCTCTGTCATCATGCCTGCCAGGGCCGCAGACCGTGTGCCTCGAACGCTCGAACGGAACCGGGCGGGAGTTTTGCAGGTACAATAGAGGTAGGGAAGCGTACAACCGCAAACTCCCGACACTGTGATGCGGAAAAGAGAAGAGCCATGTCAGCAGAGACAATTCCTCAGACGGCGACCGTGCCAATGAAGCTCGGCCATAGCCCCGATTCCGACGACGCCTTCATGTTCTACGGCCTTGCTGAGCATCTGGTAGACAGCGAAGGGCTGGAGTTCGAGCATATCCTTCGCGACATAGAAACCCTGAACCAGTGGGCGCTGGAGGGACGGCTGGAGTTCACCGCCATCTCCGTTCACGCCTACGCCTACGTTCACGATAAGTACGCGATTCTGTCGCACGGCGCAAGCATGGGCGATGGCTACGGCCCGATGGTCGTCGTGCGCGAGCCTATGACGCCCGACCGGTTGCCCGGCGTCAGGATCGCCATTCCCGGCCTGATGACCAGCGCGTTCCTGGCGCTGTCGCTCTATCTGCCCGAGAAGTTCGAGTATGTCGTGATGCCGTTCAACGAGATCATGGAGGCGGTCGCCGAAGGCAAAGTCGATGCCGGTCTGCTGATCCACGAGGGCCAGTTGACGCACCAGTCGCTCGGCCTCTACAACATCCTCGATCTGGGCAAATGGTGGAAAGACGAAACCGGTCTGCCCCTGCCGCTCGGCGTCAACGCCATCCGCAAAGACCTTGCGCCCGCTGTGCAGGCCCGCGCCAGCCGCGTCCTCAAGGCAAGCATTGTGCACGGCCTGGAGCATCGGCAAAAGGCCCTGGAGCACGCCATGCAGTTCGCCCGTGATATGGAGACAGAGACGGCGGATACCTTCGTCGGCATGTATGTCAACCACTGGACTATCGACATGGGCGACGCGGGCCGACGCAGCATTCAACTTTTTCTCGACCGGGCCGCCGAGCGCGGGCTGATCCCACCCGTCGGGACCGTCGAATTCGTGGAGTAGCCAGAACCCCGTATGACCAACACCCTACCCGAGACAACTGAAGACGCCCTGCATCGTGGCATGCAGCGCGCCCGAGTCTACGACTGGAGCGGGGGAGTCGAGGCGTTCCGCAAGGCCGTCGCGCTGGACCCCGAGAATACCGAGGCGCGCTTCCGGCTCGGCTGGAGCCTCTGGAACCATGCCGAATCCGAAAAGCCATCGCTGGGCGATATGGCCGTCGCCTATGGCGCGCAGGTGTTTGGCTTCGAGCAGACCGCCTTTAACGGCAAGCGCAAGTTCCAGGCCTATCGGCAGCTCCTGAACGACTCGGTCCACTACCTGCGCTCCGTACTGGAGCGTGATCCCGAACATGCCCGCGCCTGCCACTACCTGGGCAAGGCGCTGTTCGCGCTGGATCGCAAGGGCGAGGCGGAACAGGCCGCCCGCAAGGCCGCCCAGTTCGAACCCTCCAATCCCACCTATACCGCCTATGCCCGGCAGTTTGAGCATTCCGACGCCCCTCCGCCCACGATGGCGCAGACTACCGAGCCTGATAAGCTCAGTTGGGACGATCTGGTCTTGAACCCGAAGACCAAGCGCGAGCTGCGGCAGATGCAGTTGATGCTGGAGCGCCCCGACCTGGCCAAAGAACTCGGTGTGCAGGCCCCCACCGGCATTCTGCTCAAAGGCCCGCCCGGCACCGGCAAGACCACCATCGCCCGCATCCTGGCGAACGAGGCGAAGTGCAACTTCGTCTCCATCACCCCGGCCGACATCCATCAGATGTATGTCGGGGAGAGCGAAAAGCGGGTCCGTGACCTGTTCGCCCGCGCCCGCGCCAACCCCCCGGCCATCATCTTCGTCGATGAGATCGATGCGCTGTTACCGGTACGGCAGGGCGGTATTGCGATCCATTCCGACAAGGTCGTCAACCAGTTTCTGCAGGAGATGGACGGCATTCAGGCCAACAACCGCGTCTTTCTGGTCGGCGCGACCAACCGCCCGGACATGCTCGATCCGGCCGTGCGGCGCGGCGGCAGGCTCTCCCGAGAGATCGAGATCCCCATGCCGGACGAGGAGGCGCGGCGGCAGCTCTTCGCGGTCAGCACCCGGCATGCCCACCTCGCTGCCGATGTCGATCTGGCGGAGCTCGCCAAACGCAGCGCAGGCTACAGCGGGGCCGATATTCGGGCGCTCGTCAACGAGGCGGGCCTGCAGGCGCTCATCCGGATCGCCGACAGCACCGAGAAGGAACATGAGATTACCCGCGCCCTGACCCTGGCCGACTTTGTGGGTGCGCTGGAAAATTTGGGATAACCCCGAACCAAAGAAGGAGAACGCATTGGCGAAACTGATACTGCTCCGACATGGGCAGTCGACCTGGAACCTGGAAAACCGCTTCACCGGTTGGGTCGATATTGAGCTTACCGAGGCCGGGATGAAAGAGGCCGAAGAAGCCGGCAAGAAGATCCATCTGGCCGGCATCCATCTGGATGAGGCGTTCACCTCCGTGCTGAAACGCGCCATCGACACCCTGACCATCTGTCTGCGCGCCGCCGGCCAGGAGGGGCTACCCACCAGTGAGGATCAGGCTCTCAACGAACGACACTACGGGGACCTGCAGGGGCTGAACAAAGCGGAGACGGCGGAGAAGTTCGGGGACGCTCAGGTGAAACTGTGGCGGCGCAGCTTCGATGTCAAGCCGCCCAACGGCGAGAGCCTCAAAGACACAGCCGCCCGCACCCTGCCCTACTTCTACGACAAGATCCTGCCGGAAGTCAAGGCGGGCCGCAACATCATCGTCTCGGCGCACGGCAACAGCCTCCGCGCTATCGTGATGAAGCTGGACAATCTGGACGAAGCGCAGATTCTGGAGCTCAACATCCCCAACGGCGTCCCCATCGTCTACGACATCGACTCGATGGGCAGCGTCCTTAACAAAGCGGAGCTCTGACCCCCGACTCCAAACAACGTTATTCAGGCTCCTCTCCCTCGGATTGCAACCCGATGCAGAGGAGCCTGAACGCGGTGGGAACAATGGATCGAAACTACTGTAGCCGCTTCAGCAGTTCACCCGGCTTGATCACCGTGATCCGGTACGTTTTGGGATCGACCGAGATCATCTTTTTTTCGCGGAAATGGCCCATCACCTGGTTCACACGCTCGCGGGATGCACCGACAAGATCCCCGATATCGCCCTGCGTCAGACGAATGGGAATCAGAACGCTGTTGTCCGGCTGCATCATGCCGTAGAGTTCGGAGAACTCCAGCAGTTGGCGCGCCACCAGGCCGAACACGTCCAGCGTACAGTGGGCATGAATACGCACATTGGCGCGACGGGTACGGTGCGCCAGAATACGCAGCAGGTTCATGGAGAAGGGCGGGACAGTCGCGATCAGGTCGTTGAAAGTGGCCCGATCAATGGAGAGCAGGGTCGTCTCTTCCTGTGTGACGACATCGGCCGAGCGGAACTGCGAATCGATCAGGCTCAGCTCCCCGAAGTTCTCCCCGGCAGCCAGCACCGCCAGAAACACCTCGTTGCCATCCGTTCCGATCATGGAGATCTTGACGATGCCACTCAGGACGATGTACAGCGTCTCGCCCGGATCGTCCTGATGAACGATCGCCTCTTCCGCTTTATAGGTGCGCTGCCGGGCTTTCGCGGCGACGACGGCAATCTGATCGGGCGTAAGCCCCTCGAAGAGAGGGATATTGCAAAGAAGCTTTGCATCTACGGGCATGATGGGTACTACTTTCTCCGGTCGACAAATGGGCGATTGGCACGATACGTCGTCGCACCGCATCGCAAAGAAAAACCCGCCTTGTTCCACACAGAAATAAGGCGCAAAAGCGGAATGCGTCGGGCGATCCCGACGAAGATTATAGGCGTTCATATCGCCGTTGTCAAGTACCGGTGGGGGGTGAATGGCACCACAGCGCCCCCTGCGCGGAGGATTGCCGCGACGGGATGCAGAAAGGATACCGACAGGGCCTGTAGGCCACAGATGTGAGTCTGTTCAAAGAGGAGAAAATACGCGATGCCGGAAGAGATCGAGATCGAGACAGAGCACCTGCAAGAGACCATCGAAGAGCTGCATAAGGAGCGCGAAGAGCGGGCAGAGGAGGAAAAGGCAAACGCCTGGACACGCTATATCTCCCTGACGACGGCTTTTCTGGCCGTCATCGCCGCCGTCGCCGCGCTGCAGGCAGGCTCACTCGCCAACGAAGCCTTGATCGATAAAAACCAGTCGATTGTGTTTCAGGCACAGGCATCGGACCAATGGAACTACTACCAGTCGGCGGGCATCAAGAGCAACTCCGCCAAACAGACCGTCGCCATCCTGGCAGCGCTGCCGGGCCATCCGCCCGACGCCGAAAAATTCTGGACCAAGGAATCGGCCCGATACGAAAAGAAAAAAGACAAAGGAATGGACGACGCCAGGGAGTTCGAGAAACAGCGCGATGAAAAGGCAAAGGAAGCGGAAGAAAAGTTTAAGCACCACGAAATCTTCGCGCTCTGCGTCACCTGCACTCAGGTCGCTATCGCCCTCTCCGCTATCGCCGCGCTCACCAAGCGCCGCAGTGTCTGGTACATCAGCATGCTGGCAGGAGCCATCGGCCTGATACTTTTCCTGAACGGCTACCTGCATACTGTCGCTTCAAAAGCACCTGTTCACTCCGCAGAGCCTGTCAAAAAAACCGCAGAATCGACCGGCGCCAAAAAGCCCTCCGGCGAACCCTAGATCGGCACGCTCCGGCACCAGGAATGGCGCAATCGAAAATCAACAACTGTCCGTGGGAACTCCTGTCGGTGTCCCGGCGTCTGCAAGAGAGCAGAGTCGATCTGCCATAAAACAGGGAGATGACGAGATGACAAGCCCCGAGAAGATTACAAAAACCGACGCGGAGTGGCGCGAAGCGCTAACCCCGGAAGAGTATCGCGTCCTACGACAGCAGGGAACCGAGTCCCAGTTCACCGGCAAATACTGGAATCTGAAGGACGACGGAACCTACACATGCGCCGCCTGTGGGCAGGAGTTGTTCGGCTCCGACACCAAGTTCGACTCAGGCTGTGGCTGGCCCAGCTTCTACGACGCGCTGAAAAGCGGCCATGTCGAAACCCGCACAGACCGAAGTCACGGCATGGAGCGCACAGAGGTCGTCTGCAGCCGCTGCGGCGGGCACCTCGGCCATGTCTTCGAGGATGGCCCCGCCCCCACCGGCCTGCGCTACTGCATCAACTCCGCCAGCCTCCAGTTCCATAAAAAGGACGGCGCGTAGCGACTTGTTAGAACTGGCCGTTGAGGGCGCGGACGAGCAGGATGAGGCCCAGAACCGTGACAATGGCGGCGCTCACCACTGGGAGGCGGGAGGTGAGCGCCCCGGTCAGTGGCAGCTTTTCCAGCCAGCCACGGGCGCGCACGACCAGGACGCCGATGATCGTCAGCACGGTCGCGAGGCCGAGGCTGAACGCCACGATCATTGTCATACCGAAGGCGATACGGTGCAGATAGATCGCGCTCAGCATCACCACCAGAGCCGAGGGACACGGTAAGATGCCGCCGGTAATGCCCAGCACCAGCAGCGTTCGCAGCGAAAGCGGCTCTTGCTTTTCTCCACTGGGAGAAGCGACCGCCCCCTCTTCCTGCTGGAAAAAGGCTTCGCGTTCGTCGTTATCGGCGTAGAGGTCGGGGCCTGCTGCGTGGGCGCGGTTGAGCGCGGCCAGACGTGCCCAGAGCATTCCCAGCCCGATGATCAGAATTCCGAGCCCTGACAGCCCACTCAACACCGGATAGAGTCGCTCTGGGACGATGTACTGCGCGGCGACAAAAGTGACGAGGCCGAGCACGAACACCCCGATGGTATGCGTGAGTGTGACCACCAGCCCTAGAAACACCGCGTGCTTCGCGGTTCCTCGCGTCCCGACGAGATAGGCAGCCACCATCGTTTTGCCGTGCCCCGGCGACAGGGCATGAAATGCCCCGAACAGGAACGACAGCCCCAGCGACAGAACCACGACCCCGCTCGTCAGTGTTTTCGCGGCAATCGCCTGCGTAAAGGGGTCGCGTGGCGTGCTGCTGTTTCCGCCGGAGGGTGAGTTGTTCGCTGATGACTGCGGAGAGACCATTGCCGTTGGCTTCTTGCCTGTGCTTGCCGTCGCGCTCCCTGTCTGAAGTGTAAAAGTCGCCTCGGTGAGGCGAGGCGGAACCGCACCGGGATCGGTGGGATAGTTGGTCAACTCGCGGCTGAGATCGATGGTGGGAACGGACGAGGCTGTGAGGACAATCCCTCCCTCACTCTGCGCCAGAACCTCTTTCCAGCCGGTGCGCGTCGCATAGTTGGTGTCCTGATAGACGATCTGCCAGCCGGAAGAGGGGGACGGATTCGGCAGGGCGATCACCCCGTCCAGAATGACGCGCAAAATGGGCAGCCCGCCCGAACCCGGTTGAAACGCCAACTGGCTGGACTGCAGTGTGGGAGCCATCGCACGGGCGTTGACGGTGATGGAGAGACCGGCCAGCATCTCACCGGATTTGCGGCGCAGATAGGCGTCCCGATCCGCACTGCTCACCCGACCGCTTTCGTCGGCATGCATCAGAGTGCGCTCCGTGACCGTCGGAATCTCGGCAAAGTCGAGGATATAGCGCAGGTGCAGCTCTGTCGGGTGTGCTTCGAACCGGGCGTAGTGGTTGATCGAGAAGTTGCCCATGGGATGCGCCCAGGCGGCTCTGGCCCCCAAACAGAAGAGGAGCAGAAAGCCCTGGAGCGCTAAAGGTTGCAGGCGAAAGCAACGAGGGAAAGAGGATTGACATTTGTAGCGATGTGGCATCGGGTTCGGGTCAGCCTCCCAGGGTGTTCAGAAGTGTGCGCGCCTGTGTCGGGGCGAAGGGCAGAAAATAGGGATTGATGGCAAGGGCCTGACTCAAGTACTGCTTTGCCTTCGGCTTGTCGCCGCGTTTCGCCGCGATGACACCGGCATGGTAGAGCAGTTTGGCATCCTGCTTGTTGTGTGCGAGGGCCACATTGATCGCCTGTTCCGCCTCGGCGTACAGCCCCTTTTTGCAGCAGACCCAGGCCAGCGTGTCGTAGGCATAGATGTCGTGCCGCGCCTTCAGCTCTTTACGGGCCAGTTGCAGCGCTTCATCGAGCCCCTGGTCGTGATCGGCGAGGTAGAGCGCCCGCTGCCGGTCATAAACCCCGCCCTGCGCCTTTGACAGCCGATGCATCGTCTCCAGCAGAGCGTATTGCGATTGCGCCTCTGCCGCGTTGCCCTGCGCCCGGTAGGCATCGCCCAACAACGCCACCACCTCGGGCGTAGGCGCGATGTTCGCTGCCTGCTGCCCCCACGAGAGGGTCGCCGCCCAGTCCCCACGCGCTGCCGACAGGCGCGTCAGGGCCGTCAGGGTGCGTTGATCGTTCGGAAAGAGCGCCAGCGCCTCGTGATAGCTCTGCTCCGCCGAGGTGGCCTGCCCCTGGGCCGCCTGCAGATCCCCTACCCTCATACAGAACCAGGCCAGATTCTCGCGGGGAATATCTATGTTTTGTGCTGCGGCATCCCGAGCGCGTTCCAGTTGGGTGAGCGCGGCCACCACCTGCCCGTTCATCTCCAGCAGCCGCGCTCGCAGCACCATCCCAAAAGGATCGTCGAGATGCGGATGCACTCCCTGCATCGTCTTCTCCGCCTCCGCATAGTCGCCCAGTTCGGTCTGGTTCTCGGTAATCAGGTAGGCCGCATGCAGATCCTCGGCAGACTGCGCGGCCAGATGCCTCCCGATCTCCATCGATTCATGGAACCTGTGCTGGGTGAAAAGGCTGAGGGCGAGCGCATAGTAGGCCGCATCGTTGTGGTAGGCCCGAACCTTCAGCGAGCGGCGCGCCAACTGCTCGGCGCGAAAGGTATCGGAGATGTCGCCGGTTTCGCGACAGAGCTGGTTGTAGTTCTCCGCCAGGAAGTTGAGCTCCATCGCGCTGTGCGGAGTCTCTTTCAGCCGCTTCTCGTGAAACGCCATAGTTTTCGGGAGCAGCGTGGGATCGTAAGCCGGCCGCAGCGAGGCCAGAGAAGCGCGGGGAGCGATGGGAACCGGGCGATGCGAACAGCCGCCGGTCGCCAGGAACAAAAGGATGGGAATACACGGCAGGAAGCGTCTCATAGTCGTTTCAGAAAACGGAAATGCGCCTTCGTCTCCTCTCTCGTCTGAAAGCGCCGAGGCAAAGAGGAGACGAAGGTGCGAGCGGTCTACTGTGCGGGGCCGAGGTACGGGAACGCCGCCGCGCTGACGACGCCGTCTTGATAGTGCTTCGGCGCGGTGGTGAAGCTGACGTTGTCGGTGGTCAGTGTCGGTATCTCTTTGCCATCGTCCGGCGCGAGAGCGAGCGCGGAGACGGTGTTACCGAAGACCACGCCGAGGGAGGTGTCTACCACATCATCGGTGAGTTTGCGGCCGCCGAACTTGCCGCCGGTCGCGCCGCCGGTCTCGACGCCCAGATAGGCGGCGGGGCCGGTCTGGCTCAGATCGGCCACCATGACATCCGGCACCAGGACAGCTTTGACGACGTCCGTCGTGGCCTGCGAGCGGCCTGCCGTTCCGGTCATGAAGCCCTGGATGTCGTCGATCAGGAAGCCGGGCTGTCCGTCCTGCGAGGGAATGGCCATATCGTTGATCGCGTGGCGGTTATTGGCGACCGTCGCGAGCACTTCGTTTACCACAGGGCGCGCCAGTCGGTCTATCTGCGTGTAGACCTTCGGGCCGCTGCTGTTGTCACTGCCGCCACACCCGGTAAGAGCGACCAGCCCCAGCACACAGGCGAGGGAGCCACCCAGAAAAAGAGTCCTTAGATTCATCGCTACTATCTCCTTCGCGCAAAGTTATTTGCTGGTCGTACACCACAAACGGATCTTACCGCTGCCGTCGCCGCCATTGGTCAGCATGGTGCGGGGCATCTCCAGCACGATGGTCAGCAGGTTGTAGCCTTTGAGGGTATCCGTCGCGACACCAGGCGCATTGAACGTCGTCGATTGCGGCATATTGGGATTGGCCGGTGGGTTGCGACCGGTCGGCGGCGGAAGGGTCGTGCCGCGATCCGGGAGGATATTGAAGAACGCCTCCAGGTCGAAGAAGAACGGATCTTCGCGTGTACCGGCGAACACTTTGATACCGCTTCCCGTGGTGAAGACAGTGTTGATGGCGCCGCTGGTCGCGTCCGGCGTCTCGAAAACGGATTTCGTTCCGGTCATGGAGGGCTTCACGGGGCCGGCGATCTGCACGGTCTGGTTCGGGCCGGTTCCGGTGAATTTGGCCTGAATGACCAGGTTTTCTACGGGCAGTTTCGGGTCGCCTGCATTGGAGATCTTGAACTGATAGAGAGCATCCGGATCGAACACCGTATTGGTGACGCCGGAGGGGATGAGAGGATGGACATTCATCACGAGAACGACTTTAGTCGAATCGGTAGGACTGGGAAAGATGAAGACATCCGTCAGGTCTACGCCAGGATTGGCAGCGATAGCGGGGGTATCCGCGTGGTCGGAGCCACGCGCCTTGACCAGCAGCATGCCGGGGACGAGCATGACGCCCACCGCTGCGGTCATCAGGCCGAGTTTCTTGCGAGAGAGCATTCTGGGATTCTCCTTATCCGCACAGAACAGAGTGGAAAGAACATTGCGCCGAATACAGGACCAAAGAGAAACATTACACGGCAACGGCGTAAGGACATTCTGGAGGCCGTAAAGGTTCCGGGAATATCCCTCTGCTCGTTATACGCCCCCAAGGTTAACGCCAGGTTACAACAGGATGAATGCAAGGTTACAATAAGCAGGAAGGCCGCTCGGTGACAGAGGCAGAGGTAACATCGACGACGGACTAGGCGGGAATCAGGAAAACATCCCCTGCGGCGATTCACTACTTTCGTCGATTTGCAGGTGGCCTGGTGTGCCGGGAGTAAGCTTGTAGCCGAAGCCGCGTACCGTGAGTAACATCGCAGGATGATCCGGGTCTTTCTCGATTTTCAGGCGCAGGCGGCGCACATAGACGGCGAGCGTCTTGACGCCCATCTC
The DNA here is from genome assembly GCA_038217285.1 of Chthonomonadales bacterium. Lineage (GTDB taxonomy): Bacteria > Armatimonadota > Chthonomonadetes > Chthonomonadales > Chthonomonadaceae > JANXLO01. The sequence continues at coordinate 23,005 of JBBQPO010000018.1, read as the reverse complement.
CGCGTCGAAGCCCCACACATTCTCAAAAATCCAGTCGCTCGCCAGCGCTTTTTCGCGATGCCGGGCCAGAAGATGCAGCAGTTCGAACTCGCGTTCGGTCAGGTGAACAGCAGCGCCGCTGCGGAAAGCGTCCCGGCTGTCGGAGTCGACGATAAGCTCTCCGAGCGCAATCTGATTCGGTTTGCCCTCGGCCATACTGTATTCGCCGGCACGGCGGAGATGGGCACGGACACGAGCGACGAGTTCGCGGGGAGCGAAGGGTTTGGTCAGGTAGTCGTCGGCTCCGACCTCCAGTCCGATCACCTTGTCGCCGCCCTCTTCGCGGGCTGTCAAAAAGAGGATCGGCATACGGTGTCGGGAGCGTATCTGCCGACAGAAGGTAAAGCCATCTTGATCCGGCAGATTGACATCGAGCACGATCATGTCGAACGGATTTCCGTTCAGGTGACGCCGAGCCTCTTCCGCCGTTCCCGCCGTCAGGCAAAAATAGCCTTCGGTGGTCAGCAGCTTCTCGATGGCACGCAGCAAAAAACGATCATCGTCTACCAACAGTAGGCGCGGCATGGCTTCGATCCTCCCCTCGCCAGCAGACAACACCATTCGGTCTATTGTTCCGGCCATTTCATTATTTCATTATCGGCGCTTTTGCCCGCAATGGCAAGGGAACGAACAGGGTTACCTTCGCTTTAGAGTACGCTGTAACGGAAACGTTTTGTCGCAGGTTAGCGACCGGAACCGGTGTAATTTTGTGTTCGCCCCGGTTGCAAGCTGCGGAGCGGCAGTTGACTTTCCGTACAGGGAAGTGTATTATTACATCTATAATGAACGCTCTGACTTCCGACTCCGCTGAACCGACGGCAGGGCGTCCGCCCGGCCCGCCTGCGCCTCAGTTCCACATACCCAACTTCGAGGGTCCGCTCGATCTACTTCTGCATCTCATTCGCGCCCACGAGGTCGATGTCTCCGATATTCCCATTGCGGAAATCACGCAGCAGTATCTGGCTTACATGGAGCTATGGGAGTCGCTCGACCTGACCATCGCGGGGGAGTATGTGGTGATCGCGGCCACGTTGATCGAAATCAAATCGCGCATGCTCTTGCCGCAGACTCCCGGCGCAGACGGAGACGAGGGAGAAGAGAACGACCCACGCGCGGAGCTGGTAGCCCGTCTGCGCGAATACCAGATCTATCAGGGGACCGTCGAGACGCTGCGGACCTGGGAGGAGCTTCGCCGTCAGCTTTTTTTTCGGGGCGCACTGGAGAATGCCGACGACTATATTCTGCCCGTGCCGGCCGGGGAGGCCAGCGCGCAGCAGTTGTATCAGGCGCTGCACCGTCTGCTCACCGAAGCGGGCGTCGATGACAAGCCCATTACTTCCGTGACGCCGCGCCGCCGCCTGAGCCTGCGTATGAAGATGGCCGAGATCGTCCGTAAGCTGACGACGGCGGGGCCGGAGGGCATGGGGTTTGAAGCGCTGTTCGTTCTGCCCTGTCCCCGCTACGACATCGTTCTGACGTTTCTGGCCCTGCTGGAGCTGCTGCGTATGCAGCGGGTGCGGGCGGAGCAGGCGAAGATGCTGGAACCCATCACGGTAACCCTGATCCCCACGCTACAGGAGAGCAGCCCGCTATGACGGAAGCCGCACTGGAGTGCCTGTTGTTCATCGCTGGAGAGCCGGTCGCGCTGGCAGACATGGCGCGCGCCTTGCAGAGTGAGGAGGTCGAAGTCGAGGCCGCCCTGCGTAGCCTGCAAGCCGGACTGACCGAACGCGGCAGCGGCCTTCAACTACTGCGCATCGCCGGAGGATGGCAGTTGGCGACCCGACCGGAGTATGCCGAGGTAATAGGGCGACTTTTGGCACGCGGCGGCAACAAGCTGTCGCGGGCCGCCATGGAGACCCTCGCGATCATCGCCTATCGGCAGCCGATTACCGCGCCGGAGATCGAAGCCGTGCGCGGTGTCTCGGTCGGAAGCGTCTTGAAAACACTGCAGGAGCGCAAGCTGATCGCGGAGGCGGGACGCAAGGCCACGCTCGGACGACCGATGCAGTATACGACCACCGCCGACTTCCTGCACTACTTCGGCATCGCGGAGCTCGCCCAGCTGCCGCCCCTCGAGACCGATGCGCCCGCCCCTGCACCGGTTCCCGCCGATGTGGTGACAGATGGACGCGCGCTCCCGGAACCGGAGGAGGCCCAGAGTTAACCTCTGAGAACCTCTCTGAGGCACAGAGTTGAGCCTCTCCAGACAGGTCCGGACACTTCCGAGCGCTGTTTTTGCGTATGAGAGACAGGCTTCCTCACTCCCCTGTAGGCAAAGCAAGCAGGGATTCCGCCATGAAGGCAACAATAGAATAATGTCATCAGGCACTTTTCAAAGGAGATAGCACCCGAATTGAATTTCAATCATGCGTTTTGCCGGTCGGCGCGTCCTGCTCTGTGCGTCCTGACCATCGCTTTAATGACATTGCCGGGCTGCCAGGGCCGCAAGGTCGTCGCCCGGGTCAACGGCGAGACCATCAACGAGGATGACTTTACCAACCGTGCCCTGCACACCACCAACCTCAATCCACAAAGCGGACTGGATGCGGGCGGGATGACGCTGGCGAATATGGTCAAAGAGAGTCTCCTCCTGCAACTGGCGAAGTCGAAGGGCGTCACGGTCACCGACGACCAGGTCAACAAGTACATCGCCGCCATCGAAAAGCTCAACCCGCAGATCCAGGAGGGTGTGCGATCCGGCAAGATCTCTCAGGACGACGTCACCCGGGAATATCGCCTAGAAATGATGTTGTTCGGAATCGGCACGGACAACGCGAAAGCGGATGCGAAAGAGCTGCAGGCAGCGTACGATCGGCATCAGACGGAACTGACCATCAAGGGAAGCTACACCTTGCGTCTCCTGCCCCTGACCGATCCGGTGAAGGCTCAGCAGGCTCTGGTCGAACTGAAGAAGTCCGGCGACTTCAAAAAAGTGGCAGCCGGGGCTGGCCTGCCGCCCGAGATCGCGGCCAATATGGGTAAAGATACGGTCGTTCCGGCGGCTCAAGCTCCACCTGAGTTGAAAACGGCGCTCGACTCGCTCAAACCCACGGACTATGTGACCGCACCGGTCCCTTTGCATAACCAGAGCGGGCAACAGTTCTACGTTATCGCGCAACTGGTAGACAAGACGAAGGACCATGTGCTGACGCTGGACGAAAGCAGAGTGCTGGTCGAGCGCTTCGCCCTTACCGATAAGTTTCCCCAGTGGGGGCAGCATGCCGACAGCGCGATGAACGATTTCATCACCCAGTCCAAGGACAATATCCAGATCAACATTGATCGGTACAAGCCGATCAAGGACAAGTTTATCCTGCCCCAACCAAAAGCGGCCATGCCTCCTCAGGCTCCCCCCGGCAGCACTCCCGCGCCGGGCGGAATGGGTGCGTCGCCATCCGGCAGCGCTGCGCCGCCCGCAGGCGGGAAGATGTAGTGGCACACGGTTCGATCACACTGATCGGCTTGGGGCCGGGGGATGTGGAGGGTCTTTCCCGGGGCGCAGAACGTGCGCTCCGGGAAGGTTCCCGACAGCAGCAAGCGAAAACAGGCGTTCTTTTGCTGCGGACCGAAAGGCATCCCGTCGTCGATTCCCTTCGGGAATGGAATCTGGTTTTCCAGACATTCGATGCGTTCTACGAGACCTACTCCGATTTCCAGGCGCTCTATAACGCAATCGCCGAAGGCACGATAAAGTTGGCGAAGAACGAGAACTGGAATGTCTTTTATGCCGTTCCAGGGCACCCGTTGGTTGCAGAAGAGACGGTGAGACTGATACGCGAACGGGCTGCGGCAGAGGGAATTCCGACACGGCTTGTGACATCCGGAAGCTTCATCGAGGCGTCGCTGACAGCGGCGGGCATCGCCCTTGGCGTCGGTGACGGCGTTGCGGTGCGCGATGCGCTCACTCTGCATGAGCGCGACGCCATAGATCGAGACGGGAATATGGTCGGCGGTCGGCTGGATGTGACGCAGGGGCTGCTGCTGTTTCATATCCATGACCGCACCTCGGCGTCAAACACCAAACTCGCCCTGATGCGCGACTATCCCGACGACTGGGAGATCGTTCTCATTCGTGCTGCGGGTGTGACCGGGCAGGAGTCCGTGCTGCGCGTCCCGCTCTACCGTCTGGATCGAGAGACCGTCGATCATCTCACCTCCGTCTACGTTCCTCCACTTCCTCCGCAACAGCGTCGGCCCGGTTTCCCGGAGTTGGTCGGCCTGATGGCACGCCTGCGCGCCCCCGATGGCTGCCCCTGGGATCGCGAGCAGGATCACCGTACCTTACGGCGTTTTTTCATAGAAGAGACCTACGAGGTCGTCGAGGCCATCGATACCGACGACCCGGAGCTGCTCTGCGAGGAGTTGGGCGACGTGCTGCTGCAGGTAGTCTTTCACGCGCAATTGGCGGCGGAGACCGGGCTTTTCACGGTGGACGATGTGGCGGCGCAGATCGTCCGGAAGCTGGTGCGACGGCATCCGCATGTTTTCGGGGATGTCGATGCCGCCGATTCGGCGGAGGTGCTGCGCAACTGGGAGCGTATCAAAAAGCAGGAAAAAGTCGGTCAGGAGGCACGCAGGCGCGATTCCCTTCTGGACGGCATTCCGACGGGCCTGCCCGCGCTCATGCAGGCGATGGAGGTCAGCAAACGGGTCGTCAAGGTCGGGTTCGAGTGGGGCAGCTTTCCCGATGTGCTGGCGAAGCTCGACGAAGAGATGGCGGAGTTGAAGTCGGAGCTTACCGGCGAGACGTGGGACCAGGATCGAATATTCGCCGAGTTAGGCGACCTGTTTTTCACGCTGGTACAGGTCGCTCGCTGGCAGAAAGTCGATCCGGAAGAGGCGCTGCGACAGATGCTGGCTCGCTTTTCGGCGCGTTTCCGCCATATCGAACGCCGTGCTGCCGAACAAGGGCGTTCTCTCCCCGAGATGACACTGGCCGAAATGGACGCCCTCTGGGACGAGGCAAAAGCGCAGGGCCTCTAACTCCTTCCTCCCGCTTTGATCGCCCTTTACAAACCTGACAGCGCATAGTATACTTAATTGGTCAAGTTTAAGGGATAAAGTGACAAACGCGTTGGTAAAGGCGATGAGCGAATATGGGGTTTTTCAATTCTAAACTGCGCTATGCGCTCTGTGCTGCAGTCGATCTGGCAATGCAGTCGCAAACGGAAGCCTGCCAGAGCCGGGAGATCGCCGTGCGGCAAAATATTCCCGGCCCCTATCTGGATCAGATTCTGGCTTCGCTGAAGAGTGCGGGCATTGTACGCAGTGTGCGCGGCGCAGGCGGCGGGTACAATCTGGCGAGACCGGCTGAGCGTATCAGTGTCGGTGATGTCGTCCGGGCGCTGATGCGCGGGGATCGGTTGTTTTCGAGTCATAGTGAGGAAGAGACGTTGGAAGTCAATGCGCCAGGCGTGACATGGATCGTCCGGGATTTCGAGGAGCAGGTGGAGGACGATCTGTCCCGCCGCCTGAACGCCACGTCGCTTGCCGACCTGGCACGCCGCAAAGCGGAACTGGACGACTCCCTCAGCCTCATGCCGGACATTTAGGAGATAAGAGCATGCGAATCGCAAACAGTGTGACGGAACTGATCGGAAATACTCCGCTCGTCAAGTTGAACAGGGTTTCGGCGGGCGTCAAGGCGACGATCGTCTGCAAGCTCGAATATTTCAACCCGCTCTCCAGCATCAAGGACCGCATTGCGGTCGCCATGCTCGAGTCCGGGGAGAGTTCGGGACGTCTGACCCCAGGCATGACCGTCCTGGAGCCGACAAGCGGCAACACTGGCATCGGTTTGGCCTTCGCCTGCGCGGCGATGGGCTACGCCTGCAAACTCCTGATGCCGGAAACGATGTCTCAGGAGCGCCGGGTGCTACTGCGCGCACTCGGGGCGGAACTGGTGCTGACGCCGGGTTCCGAGGGAATGCTGGGCGCTATTCGGCGCGTGGAGGAGATCTCCGCAGCGGAGCCGGGCAAATACTACATTCCGCAGCAGTTCGATAACCCCGCCAACCCGGAAATTCACCGCAAAACGACCGCAGAAGAGATCTGGCGCGACACGGATGGGCAGGCCGACATTCTCGTGGCGGGCGTCGGCACCGGCGGAACGATCACAGGCGTCGGTGAGGTGATGAAAGAGCGCAAACCGGGCTTCCGGGTCGTTGCGGTCGAGCCTGCGACCTCGGCCGTCCTCAGCGGGAAGCCGCGTGGGGCGCACCCCATCCAGGGGATTGGTGCCGGTTTCGTGCCGAACAACCTCAACACCCACATCTATGACGAGATCATTACCGTGGAGGCCAGCGACTCTATGGAGATCGCCCGTCGCCTGGCCAAAGAAGAGGGCATTTTCGCAGGCATCTCCTCCGGAGCGGCGGTCTGGGCCGCTTTGCAGGTGGCGGCGCGGCCCGAAAGCGAAGGTAAGATGATCGTGGTCATCATCCCTTCCACTGGCGAGCGGTACCTCTCCACACCAACCTACTCCATCTATGCCGACTGACCCGTACCTAACCCCTTCCCATTTCGGGAAGGGGTTAAGCAAGCAGGAGATCCGCCGCCGCCAGGCCGCTGCTGTACGCCTGATAGACCCGTCCGTTTTCGGGGCGGAGGGCATCGCCGCAGACGACGAGACGGGAAGCGGTAGGGGAAGGGTTGACGGTAGCGAAGTCGGCCATGCCGCGTGGATGGGAGTAGCGCCAGCGTTTCAACTGTCGCCATTCGGGGCACGCGTAAGCATCGCCGAAGAGGGTGCGGAGTTCACGGAGCGTCAGGTCGAACACTTCCTCCTCGGGAGCCCCATAGAACTCCTGCGAAACTTGCGGCCCTAACTGGGCGACGAGGACGGCGCTTCCCGGCGGCACGCGGGACGATCCTTTGGTCTGTTCGAAAGCCAGCCAGAGCAGGGGTTGGGTACGGTCGGCGGCCAGCAGGGCATAGGCGGGGGCAGGCAGCGCCGGGGAAGTGTAGCCGAGCAGCACGGTGAGGCAGGAATGGTAGGGCACGGAACGCAGAGCATCGATGCGGGTCCGGGTCAGGGCCGTGTTCTGCAGGCGACTGGCAGCCAGCAGATCGGCGGCCTGTGGGGCGGGAGGAGTGAGGACGACGCTCTCTGCGCGCAGGAGTTCCGTCCCCTGCTCATCCCGCAGCAGAAAACCGTCTCGGTCCTCTTCTATGGTTCCAATTCGGGTCCGCAGTTTCAGTGTGAACAGATCGGCGGGCAGCGCCTCGACCAGGAGTTTCGGCAGCGTCGTCATGCCGTCGCGATAGGTGAAGGCGCGCTGCGCGGTGTAGTGAGGGTCTACGGGCAAGATCTCTGCGTCAGGGCCGACGATTCGAACCGGCGCAAGCACTTCGACAAGGTCTGCGGTCGGCAGTTCGTGAAACATGACGTCGGCGAGCGGCGAACCGTCCGGCTTGATCACCTGCGCCCCGTGATCCACGATGCAGCCGTCCACACGCCGCGTCGCCACGCGTCCCCCGACGCCAGGGCTTTTCTCTAGAATCACCACCCGCCGTCCTGCTGCCGTCAAACGCCGTGCCGCCGCCAGACCTGCCATCCCTGCCCCTACAATCGCCACTGTACCGTTCATGCGCGCCTCCACCGTCCGTTGTTCTACCCCTGTCTACGCCTCGCTCTCCTCCAGGGACTGCCTCTCCGTTGAGGGGATCGATCCGAAGCAGGCATTGCGCGAGGAGGCGCGTTTGCGATACAATGAAGAGGTTGTGTCCGTCCTCCCCCCTGACATGGCGCAAAGCAACAGATCAGAAGGATAAAGGAACAGTCCTGTGCCCCTCTATGCCGGTGTCGCTGAAACCAACATCACCCCCCCGCTCGATCTCTGGCTCGGGGGGTATTCGCGGCGCCCAACTGGCGCTGTCGGCGTTCTCGACGAGATCTCCGCCCGCGCCCTCGTCCTGGACGATGGGAATCAGCGGCTTGTGCTGTTGACGGCGGACATCGCGGCCTTTCCTCCCGCGCTGGTCACACAGGTGCGCGCCGAAATCGCGACACGCCTGGGCACGACGCCGCACGCCGTCCTGCTTCACGCCACCCACACACACAACGGCCCTCATCTTGGCACATACCGCGCCATGGGAACGGTGGACGCTCCCTATGTCGATGTGCTGGCTCGTAAGCTGACCGGCGTCGCGCGCCAGGCGGCGGCGAGGCTCCGAGCAGCGCATCTGACGTACGGCGAAACCTCCGCGCAGATCGGAGTCAACCGCAGGGCTACCGACGGAGAAGGCCGTACCGTTCTGGCTCCGAACTATGGCGGGCCTATCGCCCCGACCGTGCAGGTTCTCTGCGTGAACGGTGCGGATGGGCGCATGTTCGCCATGCTTTTCTCGCACGCCTGCCACCCCACGACCCTGCCGCGCGAGGAACTGCGTTATTCCGCCGACTGGCCCGGCGCGGCGGTCGCGGCCCTTCGCGAGCGATTCCAGCGCGAGGCCGCCGACTCGGGGATTGCCGAGGACGCTATTCCCCTGTTCTTCCAGGGCTGCTGCGGCGACATCGATCCGTTACGACGCGGCGACCGGGAAGCCGTTCTGGACAACGGCAGGCAGATCGCTGCGGCGGCGCACACGGCGCGCTGGAACGCGCACGGCAGGCTGGACGCCTCCCTGGACGCGGTTGAGATGACGATCGAGCTGCCTCTGCAGCCGCCGCAGCCGGTCGAAGAGTGCGACCGGCAGGTGGCGGAAGCCGTGTCTCGTCTCGAACAGGCTCAGGACGCCGGAGCGGATGCCGGGACGCTGCGTGACCTGACGGCGCTGAGAGACTGGGCCACGGAGCGTAGGGGGCGCGCGCGGCAGCCTGCCGCTTCCCAGACACAGGCGTTTACCATCCAGCGACTGCTGTTGGGGGGGGTGCCTCTGCTCGGTTTTCCCGCCGAAATGTTCGTCCAGTACCAGTTAGACTTTACCGAACATGTCCGCGCCCCGCTCCTGGTGCTCGGCACGACCAACGGCTGCTGGAACTACCTTCCCACCGCCGACGAGTATGTCCGAGGAGGGTATGAAATCGAGGGCGCGTGTAAATACTACGGGAATCCCATGTTCGCTCCGGACAGCGACGCGCGCGTTCGGGAAGCGGTCGCTCGCCTCTTGAAGTGTTAATTGTGCTCAGCACATTGTTTTCGATAAAAAGAGGTTCAGCCAGAACATTTTTTGTTTAGTCGGCGTCATACAGGGGGTATAATGCTTGTGGCTGCCGTTTACCATCTCTATCCAACGCCTGCCACGACGGCATCTACCTGCGTGATACCTCATTTCAATGGCGACGTCGATATGATAGCGTCCCTCGATCCGACGTACTGTGAACAATGTTACACCTTCCCGGCTTGACATCCATTCACATTCGGCTGTATCATCTATCCTAATCGTTTTCGATCCCGGTGGGACGAACGCTGACCCGTGAAGGTCGTGACCAGGCCAGCCTATTCCATGCACGCTCAGGGACGGGCACTGTATTTCAATGGTGTGCGCTACCCGGCAGGGGGCTAAACCATACCACTGCTTCCAGGAGGTTCTCTATTATGGCATCGCTTTCGCAGTCCAGGTCCGATTCTCAGCGGTCAGGTTTTACGCTGATCGAGTTGCTCGTCGTTATCGCCATCATCGCGATACTTGCCGCTATTCTTTTCCCGGTCTTCGCTCAGGCCCGTGATAAGGCCCGCCAGACCGCATGTCTCTCCAATATGAAGCAGGCGTCGCTTGCGATCATCATGTATCAGCAGGACTACGATGAGAGCTTCCCGCTGGACGACCAGGAGTACCTGGGGGAAGTCTACAACTACGACATGAGCTGGACCAAAGCCGTTCAGCCCTATGTAAAAAACCTGGCGATGTTCGTCTGCCCCAACGGCGCCTATGATCCCAGCATCGACGGTAAGCCGGACGCCGACCCGACGCACTCCGGTGCGGCTGGCTCGGAAACCCAGGCCTCCCAGTGGCCAACGATCGGTGGACCGGTCGCCAGCTACGGTATGCCGCCCACCCAGCAGGTTCTTCAGGGTAGCAACAACGTTAGCAACTACAGCTATTATGGCAATCCGCCATATGGCCCCTATCCGAGCACTCCGCAGTGGCAGGGTCTGGCCGGCTTCGCCGACTTCCAGAGCGCCAATGGGTGTGGCGCCGGTGGGTTCGTCACTCCTTCCCTGGTCAACGCGCAGTTGTCCCGACCGGCGGAAGAGGTGCTTGTGGAAGAGAACCAGTTCTGGGACTCCGGTGCCTGCGGCGCTTTCCCAGCCTACCCGCGTCCGCGTCATGCCAAAGAGGGATACGATACTTCCAACAACCAGAAATGGCCGAAGGGAATCATCAACATCGCCTACGCAGACGGGCATTCCAAAGCCTTCAAACCTCAGGCTCTGTTCCAGACCGCGAAGGATGCCAGCACCGGAAAGCTCTATTTCATCCACTACTGGCCCTTCCTCTAAACTCGACAGGCTTGTCTGAAGCCTCGGCTCCTCCCCTCCGGGAGGAGCCTTTTCGTAGCCTCTTCTGCACTATTTTTTATTTTTCAAAATATCGGGAACCTTTCGGTGGGCAGATACGTCTATTATCTTGTGACCGCGTGAGATTTCTTTGCGCGCGAATAACCAATCGAATAAATGCCTGTGCGTCGGCCATGACCGTCGATGCCAGAGAGACATGACGTCTTTGTTACGTTGCTCTGCGAATGTTTTTCTTTGCCCTCCGGGTGAGAGAAAAGCCTTTTGCGTGAGCGGCGTGGTGAAGACGTCTTTTGCATTTTCCCACACAATAAAATAGAGTTTGAGTTGCGGCAATGTGTGTCGCTCTATGGCAGGCCAGGAACGTCTGCGGGTTGCTTGTCAACCCCATAACGCCTAACGCAAGACAGCACCACTGTAATGCACAGCCTATGTCCAGGAGAAGAACGACCATGATTACGATGACCCAGCCTACGACCGCTTCCGAAACGAACTCGACGCTCACCGCTCCGCCCGCCATCCAAACCGGCAACACGACTGCCGAGAACGTTCTCATCGAACGATGCAAATCCGGAGATGCGAAAGCCTGGGACACGCTCATCCGTACCTATGAGAAATCAGTCTATAAGTTCGCCTACTCCCTCTGCCGAAACCATGATGAGGCCGGCGACATCGCGGGCCAGGTCTTCCTGCGCCTCTACCAGAATCTGCATACCTTTCGCTATGAGGCGAGCTTCACTTCATGGCTGTTCCGGATCGTTCGCAACACCTATCTCGATCTGTGCGTCCGCCCTGCCCACCGCAGTCATCTGAGCCTGGACGCTGGCACGAACAGCGACGGCGAACCTAATATCGCTCGCGACATTATGGACCCCTCACCGCAGCCCGAAGAGATCTGCATGGACAACGAAGTCGCCGCGATGCTGGCAAAGGCGATCCAGCATCTTCCCGCCTACCAGCGTCAGGTGCTCCGTATGTACCATACCGAAGGCAAATCCTATGAGGAGATCGCGGAGACGACGGGCCTCTCTATCGGAACCGTTAAATCGCGACTGAACCGCGCCCGTAATATGCTGCGTGAGCGACTGGCGCCCCAGCAAGAGATTCTGATGGCGGCCTGACGGGGCGACGACCACCTTTTTGACCCCTTCTCTTATGCGAGAGAAGGGGTTTTTGTTTTATAGTTCCCTCGCAACGCATTCGAATCGGCGTTCTCACTTTTTGAGGAGAGGCGGCAAAATATGCCGTTTCGCAGATGTATTTTCGCCGGTCGGACCGATACAATAAGGACAGACCAACCAGGAGGTTGAAGGCGCGTTGTCGTATTCGATGTTCCACAACGAGTCCTGGTACCCTCTCATACCTGCAAAGGGGACATTCGATGAAACGTTTTCTTTCCTGCCTGACTCCGGCACTGACCGGTCTGGCAGTTATCAGCCTCGCCTCTGCAGCCACTGCAGACAACCTGATCCTCAACGGCGGCTTCGAAACGAATAACGGAGTGGGTACAAACTCCTTCATCTCCTGGACCGTTTTCGATGGGCCGGGAAGCGGAACCTGGTTTGTCCAGACGGGAACATCTGCTCCCGTGAACACCGTTACGGTGCCAGTTCCGCCGGAAGGCGCCTTTGCCGCCATGACGGACTCGACCGGTCCTGGGTCGCACGTGCTCTATCAGGACTTCGTTGTTCCAAGCGACCTTCACGGTGCGGCGCTGAGTTTCAGCACGTATCTTCATAGTAGCGCCGCCTTTCTCAGCCCCGATACGCTCTCTACCGGTACTCCGAATCAACAGGCACGCATCGACATCATGACCACCACCGCAGATCGTTTCAGCGTTATCGATGGCGATGTTCTTCTCAACGTGTTTCGAACCCAGCCCGGCGATCCCCTCACCTCCGGTTACACGGCGCGGAGCGCGGATGTATCCAGTCTGCTGCTCGGCCGCATAGGGCAGACGCTGCGCCTGCGCATTGCCGAGGCGGACGACCAGAGCGCTTTTCAGTTCGGCGTCGACAGCGTCGTTTTATCGACGACCACCCCCGAACCCGGCGCTTATGCCCTGTTCGTCTCCTCCGGCCTTGCCGGCGCAGGTTTTCTGATCCGCCGCCGCTGCGCCCACAAGTAAGCCTGGATCGCAGCGCCTCCAAGTCCCCTGGAGCACACAGATAGAGAACGATGGCCCACAGCATACCTCTGCTGCGGGCCGTCTGTTCTGTAGGTCTGCCTGAGGAGGGATTCTACCCGGCTTTGGCGGTCTCAGGCGTTGTTTTCTCCTCGATGGTTTCTTGAAGGATCGCATCCACCTTGATGCCCTGGGCCTCGACCAGTTGCATCAGAATCCGCTGCTGAGCCTCCAGATGCATGAGGATCACTTCGATCTCTTCTTCCGCTTTGACGTTCACCTCCAGGTCGTGTTCGGACCGCAACTCGGAATGACGGCCCTGGAGATTCTGACCGACCATAATGAGGGGCATCAGCAGGAGTTGGATGACGTTGCTCATCAGCAGATAGGCGACAAAGGCAGGGAAGGGATCGAACGCTTTCCAGTGCAGGGAGTGGACTTCCGAGGCGAGGATGTTATACCCGCACCAGAGGATGGTCCAGACCAGAATGACCAGGAAAAAGCCCATCGTTCCGACTCTTTCCGTCACGAACACGGCCACGCGCTCCAGGCCTTTGATGCTGTCCTCGTGCTCTTGATTGATATCGACAGGGGGCTTCCGTTTCGCCTTCCACTCGTCCAGCGTCATGGGTTTCGAGGCGGGAACGATCTCCTGGGCAGCCATATGCTATTTTCCTCGTCTGTGATTTAGGGCGATTGCCGGTTATTGCCCGACCGCAGGACGGGCGTAGTCCGGCCCGATTGCGGCAACATGCTGAGCAAAAGACGCAAAACGACCGGACTTTGTTCCGGCTTGGAGAAACGGAACTGAGCCGAGCGACCTCAGGCAGCGGGCGCGCTCGCGGCGGGCAGGAGTTCGTGGACGATCATCCCCTCTTCGCGTCCTCGGATTGGAACCTGTTCCGACTTCCCGAATGCGACCGTGACCGTCAGTTTGCGTCGCACCTCGTCAGTCACCAGAACACGTGTCTGGAGCGGTTTGTTCAGATCCTGTACGCGGGCGGCGACATTCACGGCATCGCCGATCACCGTCATCTGACTGCCCTCCTCGCTGCCGACCCGCCCCGCGATCACGGAGCCGCAGTGCAGACCGAGCCCGATGTCTATGGACGGACGACCTTCCGCCGTCCAGCGCCGATTCAGCGGAGCCAGTCCGGCCGCGATCTCCCGAGCCGCCAGTACCGCCCGATCCACATGGTTGGTATAGGCGTTGGGCCAGCCGAAGACCATCAGCAGCCCGTCCCCCGTGACGCCCAGAACCGTGCCGCCGAAGGCGAAGACGATCTGTGCCATCTCGTCGAAATGCTCATTGATCTGTAGGAACACCTCTTCCGGGGCGAGCTTTTCGGAGAGGCCGGAGTAGCCGCGAATATCGGAGAAGACAATGGTCGCGTTGACCTGAATGCCGCGCCCCTCCGCTAGTTCCGGGTTGTTCAGGATCTCCTGCATTACGTCCGGGCCGACGTAGCTGCGCCAGTGCGCCTCCACACGCCGCCGCGCCGTCTCCTCCTCGGCGAGGCGGGTCTGCATGCCGCTCCAGGCAGCGAGGGCACCTGCCATCAGTGGTCCCAGCACCGGCAGCAGCAGTCCGGGGCCGCTGAAGAGGGCCTGAGACAGTACCAGATAGCCGCCTACCAGGCCCGTGAGCGCCGTCGCGCCCCAGGCCGTCGGCAGCCGCAGCAGGCAGAGCCCTGCCGCCAGCGCGAAAACGAGATCGAGCCCTAGCTCTACAAACCGGGGAACGGGCCGAAGAAAACGGTGGGCAAGCAGGCCGTTGATCGCGTTGGCATGTATCTCGACGCCCTTCGCGATCGGAGAGGTCGGGTTGGGCTTGTCGTCGGCCGTGCCGTGCGTTTCGCCCACCAGCACGATTTTGCCACGCACCGATTCCGGGTGGAACATGCGGTCGTCCAGGATGTCGCTGTAGGAGAGATGCGGAATCGTGCCGGGAACGCCGGTGAAGTCGATCCGCATGATGCGGTCCGGATCGGAGCAGATCTGCTGCCAGAGGAGTCGATCCTGGGGAGCCGAGCCGTTGGGTGCTACGAACTGTCCGAACATCGCAGCCGACAGCGCCGGCCACCAGTGGCCCTGGTTGTCTTGCGTGAAGAGCCGCACACTGCGATAGACCCCGCTTTCCGCCGGTATATCCACGGCGCCGACGGCGGCAGCGGCGTCGCGCAGCGGCAGGGTCGGCAGGCCGAGTGTGTAGGCATTGATGGGGATATCGGTCGTCTGCACCGGAAGTTTGAGGTCGTGGGCGGCCAGCCACTGCTGCGCCTCCGTATCCGGCACAACCGTGCGCTCGCTCTCGCTGACCGTCTCCCCGCGATTGGCGCGCTGATAGAGGCCGAGCACGACCTTGCCGTTCCCCCGTATCGCCTGCGCGAAGGCGGCGTCATCGGTGGGGTCGGCGGCAGGCTGATCGAAGAGCACATCGAATCCGACGACCGCTGCTCCCGCAGCCTGGAGCCGCCGCAGCAGCAGCGCGTGGCGCAGGCGGGGATGGGCGCGATTCGCTTTGCCTTCGGCATCGAGCGTCTGCTGATCGAGCGCGACGATAACGATACGCGCGTCCAGACGCCGCCGGTGCGGCAGACGAAACCGGTAGTCCTGTGCGGCAGCCTCGTAACTTCGCAGCGGCGGAACAAACTGAAAGGCCGCGAACGCCGCGATGGCCGCAATGACGGCCGGAACCAGGGCTAGCCTTGCCCCCCCACCCGCACCCGCCTCGTTGGCGCTCACAAAGATCCGTCGGGCAGCGTCTTGATCGTGTCCTGCCTCACCTCGATCAGAGCATTACTGGGCGAGTGGGCCCGAATTCGCGCCCGAAACCCATCTGTTGTCTTCTCATATTTCAGCAGGCAGCCGCCATCGATGTTGTTGAGGATCGAAGCCACGGTGGCCGCATCGGCGCTCAAGCCCTGCAGATCCGTCAGACCGACATCGGCGGGGTAGCCTGTGGTGGAGTCGTCGGCGGAGGCGATGGCGGTCTGGAGGGCGCGGGCGGCATGCAGAGCTCTGGCATACGCGGCCCGATCCGGATCGTCCGCCGCGTGTCCGGCCAGTCGGTTCAGATGCACCTTATCCGCCAGTCGGGCTGTGATCGGCAGAATGTGCTGCTCCTCGAAATCGATCAGCGCGTGGCGAAATTTATGGGTCGGCTCGGCCAGCACATCGGTTTGCGGCCCCAGAGCGTCGGTCTGCTGCTTCTTCCAGACCTGCTGCTCGGAGAGGCGCATCGTGAGGACAGTTGGAGACTGCTTCGCCGCCGGATTGACGGTGATCTCCTGGCCGGCGAGTACGGAGATCGCAGGCGGCCCCAGATGTTTCACCAGGACGTCTACTTTGCCTTCGTAGACCGAGATATAGGTCGCGCCATTTTTGGTGACCAGGACGCTGAAGCGGGTGCCGCGCACCGCCGCCTGCGCGGTCGGCGTCTCGATCTTGAATTCGGAACTGTCGGACAGAAACTTACTGACCCGCGTCCAGATACGTCCGACACTGAGCGAAAAGCCCCGTCGGCGCGCGCCTTCTGTGCGAATGTAGGTGTTATAGAGCACTTTGAAATTGGCGTTCGGTCCGATTTTGATGACGGTTTCGTCTGGAAAGCGGATATGCGCCGCCGCCGCCTTGCCGGTCAGCACTTCATCTTCCGAAAGCACTGTCTCGTGCAGCTCCGCCGCGCTCTTCTTCTTAGTCGCCGGTCGATAGAGCGCGGTCGGTCGGAGCAGTGCGGAGATCTCCGCATACTTTTCGGCCTGCGCGTTCTGGTCGCCATCGTACATGAGCCCCAGCAGCGCCGTCACTGCCGCCGCCGCCAGGATGAAGAGCACCTTACGCCGCCGTGCGGGTGCCTTTTCCAGCCGTCTGCGCTCGCGCTTACCGGCGTCTACCCGCCGCTTGACGGCCAGCATGTCCTGGATCATTTCTGCTTCTGGCTTGATCTGACTTGACATCCGTTTCCCCTCTGCATGTCCCCTTACAACAGACCGGTTGAACTGTCAAGAGGACTTTTCGACATCGATGTCTTTCTTCCTGCACACGATCAACCGGTGTGAAATAATAGACAGTCCGCCCGCACCTGCGCCAACGTTGAAAACCGGAAGCTTCTGGCTTCCGGTCCATCAAGGGGTTCGATGTTCATCATTATACAGCGGTTGCTGGGAAAGGGCGTCCTCTTAACGGCAGATTTTGCGTCACGAGCCCCGAATGGCGCAGTTCTACTCGTTGTCCTGGTAGGATTCTACGCTGGGAATGGCGCTGCCGGGCCGAAACATCTGTTCGACCTGGTCTTTGCTGACGAGGAGTTCCCGGGGCTTGGCGCCGTTAAGCGCGCCGACGATGCCTTTCTCTTCCATCATCTCGACGATCCGCGCGGCGCGGGTATAGCCGATTCGGAAACGACGCTGCAGCATCGAGGTCGAGGCCTGTCCGTTATTCACGACGAGGCGCACGGCCTGCTCGAAAAAGGCGTCGTCCACGTCGTCCGGAGCCTCGCCGCCCCTGTCACCGCCGCCGCTATTGGTGGTTTCCGGCACCAGGATGGTGTAGTTCGGTTTGCTCTGCTCCTTCAGGTAGTCGACCAGGGCATTGGTCTCCGTCTCGCTGAGGTAGCAGCCCTGGATGCGGACCGGCTTGGCGGCATCTATCGGCATAAAGAGCATATCGCCGCGCCCGATCAGACGATCCGCGCCGGTCATGTCCAGGATCGTGCGGCTGTCCACCTGCGACGCGACCGCGAACGCGATGCGCGACGAGATATTGGCCTTGATCGTGCCGGTGATAATGTCTACGGAGGGGCGCTGGGTGGCGATGACCAGATGGATGCCGGTCGCGCGCGCCAGTTGCGCCAGGCGGCAGATGCTCGTCTCGATCTCCGGCCCCTGCTGCATCATCAGGTCGGCCAGCTCATCGACGATCAGCACCAGATAGGGCAGACAGTCGTCTTTGGAAACCTTATCATTGTAACCGTCGATGTTGCGGGTGCCGAGCGCGGCAAACATGTCGTAGCGGCGATCCATCTCTTTCAGCGCGGCGCGGAACACTCCTGAGGCCTGTTTGACATCGGTCACAACCGGGTGCATGAGATGCGGAATGTCTTTCCAGAGGCTCAGCTCGACGCGCTTCGGATCGATCATGAGCATCTGCACGTCGCGCGGCGTGTTGCGATAGACCAGACTGGCGATCAGAACATTGAGGCAGACCGACTTGCCGCTGTTGGTCGAGCCGCCGATCAGGAGGTGGGGCATGCGGGTCAGGTCGGCGTAGCGATACTGCCCGGCGACATCCTTGCCGAGCGCGACGGTCAGTTTGGACGTGGCGTTTTTGAACTCGTCCTGATCGAGACACTCCCGCAGGCTGACCGTCACCGGCGTCACGTTCGGCACTTCCAGGCCGATCGCGGACTTGCCGGGTATAGGGGCCTCGACGCGCACATCGATGGCGGCCAGGCTCATCGCCAGGTTGTCGGCGAGGCTGACGATCTTGCTGACCTTGATACCGGGGGCGAGTTGGATCTCGTAGCGAGTCACGCTCGGTCCGCTCGCCACCTCGACGACATTCGCGCCGATATTGAACTGCTCCAGGGTGCGCTCGATGGTCTGGACCCGGTCGGTCAGCTCCGACTGCGAACGTTTCGAAACCGCGAGGGGCGACTCTTTCAGCAGGGTCAACGGCGGCAGCACGAACGGATGGGCCGGGACAGGGGGCCTTGTGGGCGCAGCAGGCAGCGTTTCCGAGTCTTGCGCGGCAGAGTTCGGGTCTGATTCAGGATCGAGAATGGGCGCGGCCTTCGCGGTGCGTTTCGAGGGAGGCGCTTTGCTCTGGGGAGCGCTGGCGCGGTCGGTGGGCGCGTCGTGGAACGGCGGCTCGAGCGGCGTTTCGTCGCCGTGTTCGATCTCGCCGTGGCTATTCCGCCAGTTGCGGCTCAGCGCGAACATGCGAAACAGCTTATTGGTAGTCGTCCCCTCTTCGGGATCGACAGGCTCTGTCTCCGGATCGGATTCGGTGAGATCGAGTGTGGTCTGGCGGGAGGGTTTCGTCGGGGCCAGCGCCCGCTCCACAACGCGGGCGGCGCGTTCGGCCCGGTCGGTGTCCGGCTCCTCCAGGGCAGGTAGAGGGCGCGGGAGCGTGCGAACGGTGCGCTCCCCGGCGAGGGCGGGGGCACGCTCCCGTGTCGGAATCAAGCCGAACCGCTGCAGGGCCGAGGCTCCGTCCCGCCCGCGCGCATGGAGACGGCGCACGATCTCGATAAAGGGCTGATCCACCAGCAGGATCACCGCTACGATGGCCACCATCACAAGGAAAAGGGTGCTGATCAGTTTGCCAACGAGGGCATAGAGGGGGGCGCCGAACAGCCAGCCCACCACGCCGCCTGCCATCCGCACGGTCCCGATCTCCCAGTGGGCCGGGTCGGGCGTCAGCATCAGGTGTCGTCCGGTGACGAAGACCACGAACAACAGGACCGAGCCGTAGGAGGAGTGCGTGAGGTTGAGCCGTTCGTAGCCGAGCAGGAACATGGCCCCGGCGAACATCATCAAGAGGGGAATGGCGTAGGAGCCGGAGCCGGCGATCAGACGCAGCAACGCATCCACCTGCGCGGGCAGCAGGCCCGGCTGGTTCCAGCAGAGACAGAGCAGCCCGGCGGCGCCCAGAAAAAAGAGCACCAGGCCACAGATGTCCTGCGTCCGGCGGTTTGGCGGCGGTGCAACAGCGCGACGAGTACGCGGTACTTTGACCATGACGGCGTTCCCTCCACACAAAGTATAGCAGAAATCTGACGGCGGGTCAATTTATGAGAGGGGCCGGCAGGATCGACCTGCCGGTCGTTACGGAGGCGACATGGGTTGCGAGGGTGAAACGGCGCGTCCCGAACTAGTGCGGTTTTTTTCCGCCACCGGGGGTCGGGACATCCGGACCTGGGCCGGGCGCGGCGGGCGCGCTTTTGGCGGCGGGCGAGTTGTTGTCGATCGGCGCGTTGGGGGGAGGGCCGTCCGAGGTTTCGGACGGCTTCGAGCCGCAGCCGATCCAGGTCGTCGTTGCCAGGAGCAGCAGGACGGGGAGCCAGCGGGTACACATAGCGATTTTATTCTCCATTGGAAAGCGAGAAGCGTGGAAACAGAGAGGCATGACACGCACAGAGGGCGGCCCATCACTTCCGTCCCCTGCACTGCGTCGGGTCACTCTAGTAGCGCGGATCCCAGTAGGTGTAGGTCCAGACGTTCCCGACAGTGTTGTAGTCGCAGCGCTCCAGATTGTTGAAGCTCATGGACTTCACATGCCCGTCGCAAAAGGCGACATTGGCCCGTCCGGAGTTGATGCCCTCGTCGAACTTCGTATTGGCCGCGTTGGCGAAATGGCCGCTGTGACTCGTTCCTCTGTGGACGTACCAGGTCCAGCCGTTGCCTTCCAGACCCCCGTTCCAGTTGTGGCAGCTTTTGGAAGCGGTTGTATGGCTGGGCCATACGGCCATATTTCCCACGCCGTTTTGTGGAGAAGCGTCGCCGTTGATCCCCTCTCCCCAGACGCTATCTGCCGTCAGGAGCATCAACTCGGCTGGCCGCGTCCACGCAGCGACTTTGCCCGAAGCCGCCGTGTAACCCGTAAAGGGCTTCGTGTAGCAGCCGGCCCAACTGGCGCCCGGACCGAACTCGGTGAGCAGCATGTTGACTGCCATCTGCGAATAGGTATCTGTATAGACGCCCTTCTGGTCCAGCGCCGCGACATACGGGCTCGAATCGAGCCAGCCCTGTCCCATGATGCTCTTCCAGTTGGTGGTACCGGACTCCGGGCAGTACTGCACCTGATGATTTTTGATGTAGGGCTGGACGACGCCCATGAACATGGCGCTGGGCTCATTCGGATCGGAGCCGACCGTTCCCCAGTCCGGAGTGCAACTGCCGCCCGGGCAGCATCCATAGGCAGTGGAGCCGTTGTTGTCGATCATCGGGATCGATTCATCGTAGTCCTGCGCATACATCAGGACACCGAGGGCGCCCTGTTTGACATTGCTGATGCAGGAGACGGCGCGGGCCTGCGCTCGGGCCTGGGCAAAAACGGGGAAGAGAATCGCGGCAAGGATTGCGATGATCGCAATTACCACGAGAAGTTCGATGAGCGTAAACGCTCGTTTGGCGGTGCCAGACATGAGTTGAACCCTCCCTAAACGGAAAAAAGTACGACAGGTAGAATGTCCGCAGGCGACATGCGTGCAGGGCGTGATGGGTAAAAACGGTGATACTGTCTGTGTAACGGCCCGACAATGGGTGGAGGCGTCAATGCGAACCCGGCAATGGGTAGAAGCAACAGTGCGAAGCAGAGTGAGGAAGCGGTGTTTTGTTTCCACTCGTCTCCATTATAATGCAAGCCTAAAAAATTGTCAAGCGCTAAGGAGCCGTTGGAGAAGTCTCGACGTATCCGATCCTGGAGAGATCCGAATCCGCTCTGCTCGACCGACGGAGCAGGAATTCACAGTCGGTTACGGAACTATATCTCCATGTAACTCAATGAAGACGGGCGGACAGCAGACGGTCCGATGAAAAGGAAGAGACGAGTTGACGTTTACGCGAACCTGGTTGTGGTTGTTTGCCGTGGGGGCGGCGCCGTTGCTGTTGACAGGGATCGCGCCGAACTTTCTCCTGGTCGCCCTGGGGTGGTATGCACTGCTGGTCGGGCTGGCTCTGGCCGACTGGTTCCTGTTGCCGGACCTGGAAAAGACGCTCTCGGCGGAACGCGTGATCGAGGACAAACTGTCGCTTGGCGTCGAGAATCCGGTGGAGGTGCGCCTGCGCAATGCCGGCTCCATTCCGTTGCAGGTGGAGCTGTTCGACACGCCGCCTGAATCGATGCCGACCGATCTGGACGAGCAGCCGTTCCGCTTTACGGTTCAGCCGAACGCCCGTCACGCCGCCCTCTATCACGTCACGCCACACACACGCGGCGACTTCCGGTTCGGTGCGCTGCATCTGCGGGTGCGCGGGCGGCTGGGCATGGTCTACCGGAAGACGCAGTTGGCGATGCCGCAGGAGATCAAAGTCTATCCGAACCTGATGGAGACCGCCAAGTTCAACCTCATGGCGCGGCGCGGCCGCTTGCAGCAGATGGGCATTCGGCGGGCGCGACTGCAGGGCGCGGGGCGGGAGTTCGAGAGCCTGCGCGACTACATGCCCGACGACGAGCTGCGGCGGATCGACTGGAAGGCTACGGCCAGGCGTGGCAAACTGGTGGCCCGGCAGTACGAGGTGGAGAAGTCGCAGAGCATCGTGCTCGTGCTGGATGTGGGCCGCACGATGCTGGCGGAGATCGACGGCATCCAGAAGCTGGACTATGCCATCAACGCCGCCCTGCTGCTGGCCTACGTCGCGTCGCTGGCCGACGACAAGGTGGGCCTGCTGGTTTTCGCCGACACCGTGCAGTCCTATCTGCCGCCGAAGAAAGGCCGGGCGCAGGTCTACGCCATTCTGGAAGCCCTCTACAACGCCAAAGCGACCCTGGCAGAGCCGGACTATCGCGGCGCGCTCTCCTATCTGCAGGCGCGCTGGCGCAAACGCTCCCTCATGGTCTGCTTCACCGATCTGTGGGATCCAGACTCCTCCCGTGTCACGATCTCGGAGCTCGCCGCGCTGCAGCCCCGGCATCTGGTCGCCGCCGTCACCCTCCTCGACACCAAGGTTCTCCGCGCGGCGGCACAGGAGAGCGTCTCCGCCGACGCCGTCTACAATCGCGCCGTCGCCGCGCATGTGTTGGAAGACCGGGACCGCGCCACAAGCGAGCTGACTCGTCGCGGTGTGCTGGTCGTCGATTCTCCCGCCGACAAACTCTCCGCCGCCCTCGTCAACCGCTACCTCGAAGTCAAAGAGCGCATGCAGCTTTAGGAACCGCCAAACTATTATCGCTCCACAATTCCGCCTCGGTTGAAGTCAGAAGGGGTCCGAATGTGGAGCAGTAATTCTTGGGAGTTGCCTTAGCAACCGAATACCGAGGTTAGTTCGACTGGAAACCGACAATACTGTACCGGAGTCCGCCAGCCCCGGTGGACGACTACCGCCTGGAGACGGAACCTGCATCGTGTAGAGGCTTGCCGTGGGCCTGCAGGCAGCGCTCGATCTCCTGTTCGGTCGGCTCCTGACCGAGGACGACCGAAACGAGCAAATCGCCGTGCGCATCATGCGCCCGTAATATCCGATAGTTCCTCCCGCCGATCATATCATCGTCAAGACTGAAGAACGCGATCTCCTCCCACGCCCAGAAGCGGATCGCCCATCCCAGGCCCACGCGCTTGTTGCTGTTAACGCCCTTGTCCGAAAGGATGACGACGGAACCAGACAAAAGCGACATAAGCGCGGGGAGCCCGTAGGCGACAAAGATCGCAAACACA
>JBBQPO010000017.1:0-41694 GCA_038217285.1 Chthonomonadales bacterium | reverse complement strand
ATCTTCCGCCGCTTTCACTTTTGCTTTGGCGGTTTCCGCCGTAAAGGGGGGGCGGAGCGGTGTAGCCATCGCTAACCTCTTTCCATCTTCCTTGAAGCCAGGTGACGACGGGAAAGTCAATTCCGGCCTGCGCCACAAGATTGAAATAGTTGGTGAAGATGTTCAGACCGACATGGGCAAGAAACTGCCCGAGATCATTTTCTTGTTATGTAGAAAGAACGTTCTATATACATCTTCACTGTCATAAACGCATTCGCCACTCCATTAGTTCCCACCGCCTGAAAACATCTTTTTTCCCCCCATGCTCTCCTCTCCCATGGCCCTTTGAGAGGGAGAAAGGCAAAACACCGAACCTCGAGTTGGGTTTCCGCCGAACGTTTCTTCCGAACAAATGGGGAGTGGAAGGCATCAGATAAGAAAAAAGAGCGTATGAATAGAATAGAGAGAACGTTCTACCTCAGTTGGAGATCAGGATGACAAAATCAAACGTGCGAGAGAAAATACTGGACGCGGCGTTTGCGCTCTTTTACAAGGGCGGGATCCATGCCACGGGGGTTGATCGAGTGGTTGAGGAAGCGGGTGTGACCCGAATGACGCTGTACAGGCATTTTCCTTCCAAGCACGAACTGGTTCTGGCGGTCTTAAATCGGCGGGATCAGCAGTGGATGGACTGGTTCAGAAGCCGTATCGAGACTCTGGCAGCAACCCCTCAAGAGAGGCTTCTCGCGATCTATGACGCCCTGGGAGAATGGTTCCATCAGGAAGATTTCTACGGATGTGCATTTATTAATGCCGCCGCAGAATTCTCTGAAAAAGAACATCCGGCGCACTGCATCGCGTCCAACCATGTACGGGCCATTCGGGACTACATTTATGAGTTGGGTCTGTCGAGCGGAGCAAGTGGGGCTGAGGCCCTGTCCACGCACCTGTCACTGATCGCCGAGGGGGCCATTGTACTGGCGCATGTCATGGGGGATAGAGAGTGCGGCTCACAGGCGAAGGAGGCAGCACGAGTTCTGCTTGAAGCGCACGGCCTGAGAACCACTGCGTAGGCTCAGCCCTCGCAACGGTTACTGGCAAGCAAACGGGTGTAGCGATAGTCGTTGCTCCACAGAGTTTCGACCGCACAGGTCTCTCCCATTGCCTGGTAGAACACGGGCGTTATGAGTTTCAAAAGCAGCCTGACCTGCTCAATGTGGAGGCCATTATTCAGGGATTGCTACAGATCCCTGCAAATCGCGTTGTTGCACGCCCGGCGTGATGCCCCACTATACCTTTCCAGTGCGATGGGCGAAAAACCCCATCTTGAGGAAGTTCCGAAGGATATTCATGCCTTGCGGAGTGAGGGCGGATTCGGGATGGAACTGGACGCCTTCAATGGGGAGTTCGCGATGTCGGACGCCCATGATCTCGCCCTCCGACGTCTCCGCCGTGATTTCCAGGCAGGCGGGCATCGTGGAGCGGTCGATGACGAGGGAATGGTAACGCGTCGCCTGGAAGGGGTCGGGCAGTCCCGCAAAGACACCCTGATGCCGATGGTGGATCATGGACGTTTTGCCGTGCATGATGCGGTCGTTGCGAACGACATCACCTCCGAAGGCCGCACCGATGCTCTGGTGTCCGAGACAGACGCCGAAAATAGGGTACTGACTTCCGAATCGCTGGATGAGCGGCACGCAGACTCCCGCTTCGGCCGGAGTACAGGGGCCGGGCGAGAGCAGAATACGTTCGGGCCGCATCGCCTCGATCTCATCAAGGGTGATCTTGTCGTTGCGGTGAACGACGACCTCGGCTCCCAACTCTCCCAGATACTGCACGAGGTTATACGTAAAACTATCGTAGTTGTCAATGACGAGTATCATCAGTGGTTTTCGTTAGAACCTTTCGAAGCGTTCGACATCCATGACGAAGCAGACGGCGCCGCCGACTTGCACCTTGACGGGACTGGGCATGAACGTTCCCGCCGGTGCGGCGTCGGGCGGCAGAACGTTGACGAACTGTTCCCGCGTCTTGCAACTGTCGCTGATGACCTGCACCAGCCGTTCGACCTCTTTGCCATCGACTCCGATGAGCAGCGTCACGTTGCCTTCCCGAAGGAATCCGCCGGTGCTGCCGATTTTGGTGAACTTGAAGCCGTTGCGCAGCAGTGCCTCCGTAATCTTGTTCTTGTCGCGGTCGTGGACGACGGTAATGACCAGTTTCATGCTACTACCCCCTCGATGGAAATATTTCCCGACCGTCAAGAGCCGCCGGCGGATACGGAGATCGGATGAATGCGCTGCCAGATGTGTTGATGGAGAGCCTCGACGGTCTGCGTGGCATCTAGAACACAAAAGCGTTGCCTATCATTCGCCGCCTCGGTCAAGAATCCCTTCCGAACGCGTTCGTGGAACGCGAGCGTTTCGTCCTCCATGCGATTGCGATCACTCTGGCGATCAAGACCGACCTTCGGTTCCAGATCCAGCAGAAACGTCAGATCCGGAAACAGACCGCCCGTCGCGAAGGTGTTGAGAAGGTGTACGGCATCGCGCCCGAGCCCACGCCCGTAGCCTTGATAGGCCAGACTGGAGTCGGTAAAACGATCGCAGAGAACCACGTCGCCGGCCTCCAGATGCGGACGCACGACGCGTTCGACGTTCTGCGCCCGCGAGGCCAGAAACAGCAGGAGTTCGGCCCGTGGCGTCATCTCTTCATGCAGCACGAGCCTGCGGACGGCCTCCGCCAGGGCATCGCCCCCCGGCTCCCTAGTGACGCAGACCTTCTTGCCCGTATGCTCCAACGCTGCGCGCAAAAGCGCGATCTGAGTCGTCTTCCCCGCGCCCTCTACGCCTTCAAATGTAATGAACAGGCCGGACATCTTTTCTCCGAGTGGTAGTCGCCGATGGAAAGGTTTGCTGGCGCAAGCTGTTAAATACGACGCAGGAAGAGCCGGTTGAGGCTCTTCCTGCGTGTGCCACGGAGCTAACTCCTTAGCTGCCTATCGGAAGGATTCGGACGCGCCGCTGCGGATCGACCCCCACGCTTTCGGACGTGAGCTGGTGGCGCTCCACGATCTGATGCTGCAGGCGGCGGGTGTACGAGTTGGCCGGGGCCAGTTCGATCGCTTCACCGTTGCGTTTCACCAGTTCCACGGCGTCCTGGACCTCATTCAGTCCTTCGTCGAGCTCGTCTTCGTGCTCCTCGATCACGTCGGGTTTCATCCCAAAGATCTCGCGGACACTGTTGGCGATCTGCGCGTAGGTGTTGCTGCGGACCACCGACACAGGCAGCCTGCGCTGGGAGGCCTCCCGCATCTTGCCGGGTTCGCGTTTGTACGTCGCTTTCAGGGCGATGACCACATCCGCGTCAGCGATGTCACGCGCGATATACGCGGGGAGATGGCTTTCGATGATCGCCCGATCGAGCCGACTCCGGCTGACCCCATACGGGAAGATACGGACCGTCGCCGGAAGGGGCTTTGTCGCAGGGGCGGTTGCCGCCGCTTCCGTCCCTTGTGCGGTGCTGGTCCCGCTTTGCGCCGCGACGGAAGCCGGGCGCGGTGTAAGGCGGGCCGTCGATGGGGACCGTTCCGGAGCATCGTGCCGTGGTTCGGTCTGTCGAGTGCGGTTGGTCGGTGCTTGGCTGTTGCCACGTTCCGGCCTGCCGCGCCCGCTGGGTTCACGGTAGTCGGTCCGCTCCGGCATTTCGCGAATACCGAACGACTCATCCGCTTTCTGAATGACCTCTATCTGTCCTTGCGCATTGCGGATGCGTATCTCCGGACGGGGCGGTATACCGCGTAGGAGTTTGTCTACCGTGCGCTCGACATCGAGATGAAGGGCGAGTTTGTCGACCTCCATGATCTCGATGATCACGTCAAAGGTCGGCGGCGCCTTGCGCTCCAGTACGGTCTTCTGGGTCCCGCGCCGTTTGGCTTCGTCGTCGGAGAGGGTCACGGCCTGGATGCCGCCCACCAGGTCGGACAGGGTGGGGTTCATCATCAGGTTTTCCAGGCTGTTGCCGTGCGCGGTGCCGACCAACTGTACGCCTCTCTCGGCGATGGTACGGGCCGCGAACGCCTCCTGCTCCGTGCCGATCTCATCGATCACGATGACCTCGGGCATATGGTTTTCGACCGCTTCGATCATGACGCTGTGCTGGAGTTCGGGAGCGGACACCTGCATTCGGCGCGCTTTGCCGATGGCAGGATGCGGAATGTCACCGTCCCCGGCTATCTCATTACTGGTATCCACGATGACGACGCGTTTCTTCAGCTCTTCCGAGAGAATGCGCGCCACCTCACGCAGTTTGGTCGTCTTGCCGCGACCGGGCCGACCGAGCATCAAGATGCTCTTGCCGCTCTCGACAACGTCCTGAATGATGTCGATGGTTCCGTAGACGGCGCGACCGATGCGGCAGGTCAGTCCGACGACTTTCCCCTGGCGGTTGCGAATCGCGGAGATACGGTGTAGTGTGCGCTCGATACCAGCGCGGTTGTCTTTTCCGAAAGACCCGACTCTTTCGATCACATAGGCGATGTCTTCGGCCGTGATAGGCTCGGTTCCGAGGTATAGCACACTCTCCGCATACCGAGCTTCGGGGATGCGTCCGAGATCCATCACGATCTCCAGGAGATCGTCCGTGTTCCCTCCGGCTTCGATTTGGACTCGAAGGGGCCGCGGCAACGCGTCCAGAAGCTGTTCCAGGTTGTCGGTGACATGGTGCTGGCGAGCGGCGAGCGGCGAGCGGGTGACCGATTCCGGCGTGACGAGCATAAGCCCGGGGCCGGAAGATGCAGGTGCATTGAAGTGCGGGGTTATTTGTTGTATAGTCATGGAACGGTTTCGGACCACTCCTTTTTGCGCTCACTACCGGAGGGGGCGCAAAGGGCGGCGGACGAAAGCCCCGCAGGGATTTATAGGGTTCTCCGGAGGAGACGAAATGTCGCCTGCATCCGGTAACACCGGGACCCTGTTGTTCGGGTTAAGCCCGCGATAGTGATAAGGCGTCCCGCTTGCGGCGGGGACGCAAGTCGCGCCTGTCCGACCGGAGGACAGTGGGCGCGGCGGAAGGACAGCAGGCCATCAGGCGCTGCGTCACTGTACGGATGTACTCTACACTTATCAAGACCGATTCCCGATGTGGAAAGTTTCCACATCTCTATCATAGACGATATGTCGCGTTTTGACAAGTACATCTAGGGGCTTTTTTTCACCAGACCCATACATTTAGGGGAAAAGCCCTGAAATAGTTCTGGCGGACGGTCTAGCCGGTCTTCTCACGGACAGATATCAGGGCCTGCGCTTGCCAACTGCTTTGGCTTCTGTCCGCGCTCTCTATCGGCTTCAGTACCGCCTGTGCTAAACATCCGAATAGATTCATCGCTTTGCAGAGGTGAGAAACTGGAGGGCCGCAGATATGAGGGCGTTGGCATTTGTCTTGTCCGAGGATTTGGCGAACACCATATCGGTGGCGCGGCGCGCGTCGGGCCTTCCGTATCCCAGTCCGACCAGAGCATCGATAATATCTTCGTGGATCGCGTTCTCTTCGGCGGTCTGCTGACCGGCGATGGCGCGATCTACCTTCTGTTCGAAGACGAAGGCCGCCATTTTGTCGCCGAGTTCGAGGCACAGGCGCTGGGCGAGTTTGGGACCGACACCCGGGACTTTGGTGATCGTTTTGGTATCGGTCGTCGAAACGGCCCGCGCCAGTTCGTCCACCTTGAGCGTGGAGAGCATCGCCAGTGCGACTTTTGCCCCGACTCCGGAGACTCCGAGCAGGACGCGGAAGGCCCGCAACTCCTGCGCGTCCAGGAATCCGTAGAGTGTCATGTCGAAGTCGGGTTGAACGCGGCCGACAAGGTGGGTTCGTAAGGTCGCTTTACCTCCGACCTCGGGTAGTCCTGCCAGTGTCGGAATCGGCACCACGATTTCGTACCCGACGCCGCTTACGTCCAGGACAACAACATTCCCCTCGATCCGGACGATGGTTCCAGTCAACTGCGCGATCATAATGGTTCTTCTTTCAGGTCTGTTTACGATCCATCCATTTGTCGAGGATCGGGGAGACATAGCGACTCATCGCGTCGAGCAGAAGGCCCGCATCCGTGTCAACGAGGACAAGGCCGAGATGCTCCGGGCGCACGAAACGTTCGGCGACCGCGTGGTGCAACAGGTCCAACAGCGGATCGTAGTAGCCGGCGACGTTCAAGAGTGCGCACGGCTTGCGATGAATGCCGATCTGCGCCCATGTCACTACCTCGAAAAACTCCTCGAAGGTTCCGCAGCCGCCGGGTAGAGCCAGAAAACCGTCCGAAAGATCCGACATCAAGGCCTTGCGTTCGTGCATGGAACTGACGATGCGCAGGTCGCCAAGGCCCGAATGCGCGACTTCTTTACGAACCAGCGAATGTGGAATGACGCCGATGACATCGCCGCCCGCCGACAGGGCGCCGTCCGCGACGGCTCCCATCAGGCCGACCTGCGCTCCCCCATAGACCAGTCCGATTCCGCGCTGCGCCAGCAAAGCTCCGACGCCCTGCGCCACCTGCATATAGAGAGGGTCGGCTCCCGGACTCGAACCACAAAAAACGCATACTCTTTGCATAGCCGTCCCTTCCTGTGACCTACCTTGCCTACCCTTCCTACGAATGGATGGTCTGGGAGAGGTTCAATCTGCGTCCTCATTGTATCCGTACTTTCCGGGGCTGTCAACCGCGCTTTCGCCGAGGTGGGGGCCGACACCGCCCGTGGGGAAAGGGGCAGATTGACGCCGTTCGCACGATATGTTATAATCCAATATAACGTTGGTACACCGCCGGCCTACAGACGGACAGCCTTCTTCCCGCACGATCCAGATTCCCTACCGAGGACACTATGCGAAATCTCTGGCGCAACGCGGGAGCCTATATTGCCCTCGTCGTCGTCATTCTCATCTTTGCCGTGAAACTGCCGGAGTTCCGGCAAGCGTCCAACCTTCTCAATGTGCTCGACCAGTCCGTCGAGATCGCGGTCGTCGCGGTCGGCATGACCGCCATCATCCTGACGGGAGGCATCGATCTTTCCGTCGGCAGCGTCGCGGCGCTGGCGCCATTTCTGGGGGCCTGGGTGATGACGAAGCACCCGGACTGGTTTGGGGGACTGGCCGCCACTGCCGGATTCGGGATTACCGTCGCACTCGTCGCGGGAGCAACGGTCGGAGCCATCAACGGCCTCGCTATCACAAGATTTCGGCTTCCGCCTTTCATCGCCACGCTGGGCATGATGAGCATCGTGCGCGGGGTGGCGTTTCTGGTCTCCAAGGGGTCCGGAATCTCCTCCGGATTGCCGGACCACTATAAATTTACGGCTTCCAACCTGAAGTCCGTGGTCAACGCGGACGGTTCGCACACCAACCTAACCTACGCCGTACTGGTAATGGGCCTCGTATTCGTCGCTGGGCATCTGATTTTGACCCGTACACGCATCGGACGTTCCATCTATGCGACCGGCGGCAACGAAACCGCTACCCTCCTTTCCGGCGTCGATGTAGAGCGTGTCAAGATCATCGTCTATCTTGTCGGCGGCCTGCTCGCGGCGCTTGGAGGATTGATCGCGGTGGGAACCGTTGGCGCGGCGGTGCCGGATGCGGGCAAAGATCTGGAGCTTAACGCCATTGCTGCTGCGGTGATAGGCGGGACAAGCCTGACGGGAGGGCGGGGCAGCCTCGCGGGCACTTTCGCGGGCGCGCTGCTCATGCAGACTATAAGCAACGGCCTCATTCTGAGCGCCGTCGACTCCAACTGGCAGCGCGTCGCTATCGGCGCTATTATCATGGTCGCCGTAGGTTTCGACCAGTTTCAAAAGAGGAGGACGATCCGATCATGAGAACGAATGTCGCGCTTTCCAATGAGGGAAGGCGTCTGCGTCTAACTTTCGCCGGGGTTGGTTTGGCCGCGCTCTGCAGTCTGGCGCTGACCGCCTGCGGAGACAACAAACCCGATGCTGGCGGTGCGCCGCCCTCCAGCGGTGGCCCCCCTGGCAGCAACGGTACCGCAGGGGTGCCGTCGAAGGGAGCGAGAACGATCGCCATTATCTCTCCTGCCAAGACCAGTGAGTTTCATCAGCAGCTTCCCCTGGGGGCGGCGGAAGAGGCGAAGAAACTGGGATGGAATGAGATTATCGACCAGGCTCCTGGCGCGGAAGACGACTACACGGCACAGGTCGCGCTCGTTAAGACGGTGCTTCAAAAAAAGCCGGATGCACTGAGCGTGTGCGGCATCAACCCCGACGCGCTGAACAGCATCGTGCAGCTTTGCAACGACGCCAAAGTTCCAGTCTACGTTCATAACCAGATCACACCCGTCAAACAGGGGCAGGTCGTCGCCTATATCGGGTACGATGAGCGCGAAGGCGGCAAGCTCTGCGGGCAGAAGGCGGCGGAACTGCTGAAGGCGAAAAACGGCGACTTCAAAGGCACCGTGGCCATTCTCGACGGGGAGCCGAGCGACCACACGACCGAGCGCGCTGGAGGTTTCCGGGACGCGCTGAAGGCTTACCCGAACATCACGGTTTCCGATGAGCAGAATGGGAAGTGGAGTCGTGAATCCGGCTCGCAGATCACCCAGACCTGGCTTCAGAAGTACAAAAACCTCGATCTCGTTTTCGGATGCAGCGATGCGATGGTTCAGGGCGCCTCGGAAGCCGCGACGAAAGCCGGACATCCCTTGCTGACCATCGGCATCGACGGCAATAAGACCAGCCTGGAAGACATCAAGGCGGGCGGGAAACTGACCGCGACGCTGGCTGTTCAGCCAAAGATGATCGGCGCGACTATCATCGATACCATGAAGGACGTCTTCGACGGGAAGACTCCGAAGCAGGTCGTCAAGACGGACATGGTGATCGTCACCAGAGATAATGTAGACCAGTTCCTCGGCAAGTAGGAGTGTGAGCACGATGACTCAGATGGCAGGACGTCAGGGCAACTTTCGACTGATTATGCGTGAGGCCGGTATCGCACGCGAGATGGGAGGCGACCTCACCGAAGCAGTGAGTGCGGTCGATCTGCTGTTTAAGCAGGCGCTCGACCTCGGCGCGTCCGACATCCATCTACAGCCGGAGCGCAACCGTCTGCTGGTCCGGTACCGGATGGATGGCGTCATGGTCGATGTTGGCATGTATAGTCTGGAGATCGTGCCCAACATTCTTGCCCGACTTAAACTCGCAGCCGGGATGCATATCGACGAACGCCGTGAGCCGCAAGACGGACGCCTCGATATGGAGTATGGGCCGCGTCGTCTCAGCGCGCGTATGTCCTGCCTGCCGATGCTAAACGGCGAAAAAGTCGTCATGCGTCTGCTCGATCCGCTGGGCGCCAAGGTGGAGCTGGACAAGTTGGGCATGGCTCCGGACGTCCTGCAGCGCTGGACAAACGCCGTGCAGTCCTCCTACGGAATGGTGCTGGTGACCGGTCCGACCGGGAGCGGGAAGACCTCGACGCTCTATGCTTCCGTCAACAAACTGGAGCGTGTCAAACGGAACATCGTGACCGTCGAAGACCCGGTCGAATACGAGTTTGCCGACCATATCACGCAGGTGCAGGTTACCGAAAAGCTCACCTTCCCGCGTGTCATGCGTTCCTTCCTGCGGCAGGATCCGGATGTGATGCTCGTCGGCGAGATGCGTGATGCCGAGACTCTCGCCATTGGAATGCAGGCCAGCCTTACAGGCCACCTTGTGCTCAGCACACTGCATACGAACAACGCCATCGAAACCGTCGGCCGTATGATAGATATGGGAGGCGAACCCTTCCTCATCGCCTCCATTCTGCAGGCGGTGATGGCGCAACGTCTGGTTCGCACCATCTGCCTGCGGTGTAAGACGGCCTACACGCCCGATCCGGACGAACTATTGGAAATCGGGCTCGATCCGGATAAAATGAAGGGTGTGCCCTTCTACAAGGGCCGTGGATGTGACCAGTGCCGCAACTCCGGCTTTAAGGGCCGCCTTGGCCTCTTCGAGATCCTCATCAGTACGCCCGAGTTGCGTGAGATGATCGCGCGGCGCGCGTCCATTATGGATATAACCGCTTATGTTCGCACCAAGCAGAACATGCGGACGATGCTCGAAGACGGATATGCCAAGATCGCACAGGGCCTGACTACTCCGAAAGAGGTCTTTACCGCCGTCTACTCGACGATGACCGTGGGCTAAGTTTGGTTCAGAAGGGGTTGACGTGAAAACCGGGATATGGCGTTACGCGGCCCTTATTGGAGCCGCCGGGCTGTTGGCAGCGCTCCTTGTGAGCCGAGGCCGCCGAACGCCGAACGCCGCCGTCATCACCGGCGCTTTTCAGGATGTTACGCAACAGGCAGGACTGCATTTTCGATATGAGAACGGCGTCACCCCGGAACGGCATTTCATCGAGACAACGGGAGGCGGAGTCGCATTTCTGGACTATAACTGCGACGGACATCTCGATATTTTTGCGGTCCAGAGCGGTGCAGAACCCGGCAGCAGCCCGCAACGCCGGCCGCCTTGCGTCCTCTACCGCAATCGAGGGAACGGAACATTCGAGGACGTCACCGCGCAGGCTGGGCTAGCCGGAGATATGGGCTACGGTCAGGGAGTCGCCGTTGCGGACTACGACAACGATTCCTGGCCGGATCTGCTTGTCACGGGGTATGGCGGTGTACATCTATGGCACAACGATCACGGTCATTTCACCGACGTGACCGCGAAGGCAGGCCTGGTTCAGAAGGGCAAACCGCACTGGGCCACGAGCGCTGTGTGGCTGGACTGTGACCGGGATGGCTGGCTTGATCTGCTGGTCTGCCATTACGCTTCCTGGTTTCCAAACGTAGACCGGCCCTGTCTCGATCAGGACGGCCGACCTATGTACTGTGTGCCGACACTCTATCCCTGCGACACGTGTGTGCTGTATCATAATAACGGTAACGGGACTTTTACCGATGTCACCCGGAAGGCGGGCCTCGCGGATCTGCAAGGGAGAACCCTGGGCGCGGTCAGTCTGGATTATGATGGGGACGGCTGGCCGGATCTCTACCTCACCAACGATCTTGCCCCGAACTGGCTGCTACACAATAGGCACAACGGCACGTTCGAAGAGGTCGGAGTCGCGGCGGGTGTCGCGATGGGGCCGGAAGGCCTGCCACTCTCAGGGATGGGAGTCGCCGTCGGGGATTTCGCCGGAACGGGGCGCGAAAGCCTGTTTGCAGGCAACTTCAGTCATCAGCCGCGCTCCTACTTCCTCAACAACGGTGATGGTACTTTTCGCTGGGCCAGTTCGTGGGGAGGAGTTGGGGACGCGACGCAGCCCTACCTTGCATTCGGTGTCGAGAGTCTGGACTACGACCTGGACGGGCATCTCGACCTGATCGTCGGAAACGGCCATATCAACGACAATGTGGATCTGTCCGGAGCCGGGGTCACCTACCGGGAGCCGCAACAGCTCCTGCACAATGGAGGCGATGGACGGTTCACGGAGGACAGAGAGAACGTCGGTGATCTGTCCCGACCGCGCACCACCCGTGGCCTCGCCGTCGGGGACTATCTGAACAACGGGCGCGCTGCGGTTCTGGTCAGCGGGCCGGGAGATCCCCTGGGTCTTTACTGCAATACGGGCGCGAAAAACCGACATTGGATCGGATTTCGCGTGCAGGGAACGCGCAGTAATCGCGATGGGGTTGGCGCGCAGTTGACGCTCTGGTCCGGGCGCAACAGACAGATCCGTGTCGTACATAGTGGCTCCAGCTACTGTTCCCATAGCGATATTCGACCGCTCTTCGGCCTTGGTACGGCGGGTAGGGTGGATCGCATCGAGATCGCCTGGCCCTCCGGTCTGCATCAGCAGGTATCGAACCTGGCCGCCGACCGGTACTACCTGTGGACGGAAGGCGCGGAGTGTGTGCCGGATCCCCGCCTCAGTCGTCGATAAGGTTGGGCCCTAAAAAAATCTCCCTCGGAGACTGAGGAGCGGGCCTGTCGCCATTGTCATTTATCATACGTTGTCCCAGCCAAATCGGCGCTGGCGAACAACACTCATCTCGTGGAGGAGATTATGTCGAAATCCAAAATGCCTGGCGTTATATTTCTGGTTCTCGTGGTCGTCGTTGCGGTAGCGTATGGGGTGAGCCGCCTGAAGAAAGGCATGGACATTTCGGCCCGCGCCGCCGCAGAAACCGCAGCGGAGGCTGGCGAACGTACAGAGTGCAAGGCGCGGCTGGCCCTGTTCTATAGGGCATGGAAGCAGTACAAGGCCGACCATAAAAACGCGGAGCCTGGTTCGATTCAGGAGATGATCCCGAAGTATATCCCGTCGCCGAGCCTGCTCGAGTGTCCTACCTCGGTACGTTTGGGAAAGCTCGGGTTGCGCCTGGAGCAGGGTGGTTTCGAACTGGACCGACAGGCGGTGGTCGTCACCTACGGCTTTCGATGGATGACCGCAGGGTACCCGATGCAGGTCAAAAAACAGGGAGATAAGATACCGCTCGTCGTCTGCAAATGTCACCAAGAGGCGATGTACCAGGTCTCCTATAAAAAACAGCCGCGTGAGGTCACGTTCGACGACGAAGAGCGCGCCAAACTCATTCCTGAAGTGGCGTCCGCACCGATCCTGGGCGTCCGACGCAACGGCAAAGTCGAATCGCTTGATCTATCGCTGGACCGCTGACCCGGCATTGAACCTCGGATCTCCAGCGTGTACCAGGGCATCTGAAGGCAATAGTAAACAGACTTTCGTCCGATGCTGATGTCGTCAAATCGAGAAAGCCCCTCCGACCGGTTGGTTGGAGGGGCTTTCTCGATGGGGACGGTTTCAGGGTTGTTTCGGCTCTTCGAGAATCTCGACGGGTTTGTCTTTGGCAGCTTTTTCGAGGCCCGCGAGAATAGGACCGGCGTGTTTCCACAGGGCTGCGGTGAAACGCACTAGTTGTTGCCGATGCTCCTCATCCGTTCCGACCGATTCCTGAGTGATGCGGACGAAGTAGGATGGCTTGCCGGCGTCTCCATAGAACATCTGACGCAGGATGGCCTTACGCGCGCCAGTCGGGGTCTGGATGACCTTGCCTTCAACGACATAGAACATCATGAATTCGAAACGGTCGGTGTCGTTATTGCGATGGAACTGATGCTCACTGAGCGTAACTTGGGGCAGTCCCGGATGCGAGTCTGGCAACAGCGGAATCGTGAGCGGGCCGACATCTTCCAGGACCGCATCGCTCCCAAGGGAGCAGGTGTGGGGATCATGGAACGTTTTACGCCCGCTGCCAGCGGTAATGAAGAGGTTGATATGTGAGCCGTCCGAGCCACCGTAGTCGCGGTTGATGACACGCATCGGACTCAGAACTTCGTTGACTTCCTTCGTCAGTTTGTCTCGCAACGGAGAAGGTGGAGAGGCCCAGGTAACGCCTCCTTCACTCATTTCGGTCGGAACTTGAAAGGTAGCGATCGGGGGCTGCGGATTCAGTCCGTGCGTGAGCGTGGGAGTCACCCCGTACGCCAGCAGCAGGAATACATTGATGGCAATGACATAGGGCGCGGCCAGTCGCAGTTGTGGGCCCGTTGGCCGCCACGCTAGGATCACCTGCCACCAGGGCGGCTCCTGCACACTGTCTGCACTTTCGGCGTCGTCTTTCGCCTGCTGTTCGTCGTTGAGCGGAATGCCTAGAAAGCGGGAGCAGCGGAGGAAGCGGGCGAAATTGAACAGAAACAGGAAAGCGAGCGTCAGGACGATAAAGCCGCTATAGTCATGAAAGATTCCGGCGGCTTTCGGGCTGATCAGCTCACCGACCATGCCGATCATGGTGATTCGCATCGCATTGATAAAGAGGCTGAGCGGAATGGTCACCAGGAAGAGGGCCCAGCGTTTCCACATCGCGCCGTCGACGAGATAGGCGAAGGCCGCCGTAAAGGTCAGCAGGGAGATCAGAGTTTTGAATCCGCTGCAGGGCAACTCGACGGACATCAGATAGTTGTCCATCTTGATCATCGCGCCTTGCTGCACGGAGTGCAGCGTCATCAGGTTCAGAAAGAGTGCCGCGAGCTTCGCGGACAACATCTGAATTGGGAAGGCTATGTTGATGATCAACTGGTCGGGAATCAGCGGCATCATCATAATGATGAAGCACAGCGGAAACAGTAACAGCCGTGTTTTAGCCTTCCCGAATACCAGGAGCGCCACTGCGAATACCATGAGCATGAAAGAAAACGATTGCAGCACGGTGACATCCAGGCGCTTACCGACCAGGAGGAGCAACATGGCAGGCACCACCAGGAACATGCCGCTCCATGACGGTTCTGCAGGCGTTTCTGCCAGTTTTTTGCGGTCACGCCAGATCATGACCGCGACGAAAAACGGCACGAAAATGGCGTGGGCATAAAAACTGCCCGGCATCATCCACTCTTCCCACCACCAGCGAAAGGCCGGCATATAGAGCAGAATGATCAGAGTGATACCGATGGCGAATGGCAACAGGTAAGGCAGGGGTATCTTGGGCCGCTCGGCTGGGGTATGTTCTTCGTTCATAATGGATTTCTGGCTCCCCCGATTGATTCTGTCAGTGAGTAGTGGGGCTCGCTTGTGTTCGGGCCTGTTCGGGGAAGAACATGCGCTCGATCTGAGCCTTATCGCCGGGATCCGCGCTCTGGAAATTGGCTTTGGCCCATAGA
The DNA here is from genome assembly GCA_038217285.1 of Chthonomonadales bacterium. Taxonomy (GTDB): domain Bacteria; phylum Armatimonadota; class Chthonomonadetes; order Chthonomonadales; family Chthonomonadaceae; genus JANXLO01. The sequence continues at coordinate 27,046 of JBBQPO010000017.1, read as the reverse complement.
GCGGCGAGCATTTCGGAAGCCGGACGGGTTCGGCGCAAGGCGACATTCATTTTAATTCGGTTCAACGTCTTCGTATCGTTGAGATTGGCTTTCTTTCCCGGCGAGATATCGAGCATCTTGACGACGAGGCGGCGCGCGCCCTGTTGCCCCAGATCCCCCGGCAGCATCACTTTTACCTCGTGCGGACCCATCGTGAAGACATCCTTGTTCATTTCGGTATTATAGGCCTGCACGAAGGTGAACTTGTCATCGTCGCCGATGAAGACTACTTCACGAGGATACATCTGCATGATCGTCTTGGCGCCCACGGGTGGATCGTTGCGATCCATAAGTTTGCGGATGTCTTCCAGATGGATTTCGTTGAGGACCGCGGCGACCTCGGTATGGGCCTTCGCGGGAGCGTCATAGAGCGCGGGATGGGCGTTATACTCCTCCCGAACCTCTTCCTCCGTGACGGAGATGTCCTGCGCCAACAGCTTCTGCTGCTCCAACTGCTGTTTGATCTCCTGTCGGCTCTCTTCTGCCAGCCACGGACTGGTCGCGATACGAGACGCGAACTGCCAGTCGAGCTCCTTTTTGAGCGTGAACTCGTCGGAAATTTCGGTCTCCGACGGAGCGACGCCTTTGGCGCGAGCCTCCTGATCGATAAGCAGGCGCTGCGCCATCATCGCTTTGTACGTCGGTCCGAACTGTTTTTCCAGATAGTCGTCCATGTCTGCACGTGTCACGCTCTCGGAGTTGAGCGTGAAAATCGTCTTTTTATTACGATAGCGCATCCAGAGAACAACGTTGAACACAACTGACAGGATCAGAACGAACACGATCAGAGGTCTTAATAGACGCATGAATTCATCCTTTCTTCGAGCCGGCAGACGAGCTGTCTTCCGGTAAGCGAAGCAGCGGGAGCGGCAAACTATAGTAACTACGTATTCGACAGACTCCGTCGTTTCCGAAACACATCATCGTGAACGCGCGCGATGTTGGCTACCCAGTGGTCGAGCGTATATTTGGCTTCGATGTCGCGGCGTGCCTGTTGGCCCAGACGCTCTGTCTCCTCCGGCGAATTCAGGAGCCGCTCTAAAATCCGACGTAGAGCCTCGGTGTCTTCGGGAGGCACATAGAGCCCGTTGGCTCCGTCGCGGATGGCATCGGTCTGTCCTACGGTACGGCTCGTAACGACGGCCTTGCCCATCGCCATGCCTTCGAGGATCGTTGTGATACCCGCCTGAAAATCGGTGGGCCTCAGTGGCACTACAACAATCCGTGAGTCGGCGTAGAGCTGTCGAAGTTCCGGATAGGCATAACGTCGGGCCGTGATGTTGGTCGGAAGCGGACGGTCTTGGGTAACATCGCGGTGTCGGCTCCAGGGACTTGCCGCCGCCAGTTTCACTGTTGCATCCATATTCGTGGTCGCCGCGATCAGGGTCGGATAGTCACGCCACTCCAGGCCTGCACTGCTGATTATTCGGGAAGGGGCGTCCGATGCGGCAGGTAAGGGACGGAAAAAGCGATGGTCCGCATGAAACGGTATCTGAACCAACTTTTCGGCCGGTATATGTAACGACTCGACCGCATAGCGATATTGCCGCGTTGCGTAGACGAAAAGTGCGTCCATCAGGGGATGCAGCAGGCGCAAGAAGGGCCGCTTTTTGGGGGCGGAGAGCCGGTGCCCAATCACGATGTGTCCTGGTCGGCGGCGGTGTCGCGCCAGCAACAGTGCAAGTGGAATGCCGACATTCTCCCCATTCGAGAATATTATATCATAATCTGACCGGTAACTGTATCCCAGTGCCGCCAGAGCGGCGTCTTTCCCAGCCCGGCGGGCCAGTTGAACGAGTGCAGGGCGGTGTTCAGAGTCGAGTGCGCCGTAGTCCAGAATATCTGCGTTGAGTTCTGCCTGAAGCGCCAGATAGTCGGGAAGAGGGGACCGATCCAGGCGCGCCTCCTCACGGCCGTTAGGGTGGCAGAGGCCGGGAATTAAAAGCAGAGTTCTGGCGCTGGAAGACGTCGTACTCACGACGGCTCTACCGCGCAGAGTTTCAGGCAGGCGTTCATCGCGCACCGCTCGCTAACTGTTTAACCATTGCAAGGATCGTGCCATAGTTTTCAGAGGCATCGAACCGAGTCTCTGCGATTCGTCGGCTTGCGATTCCCATCGCGCGTCGGCGCGGCGCGTCGGAAGAGAGAACCCGCACTGCAGCCGTCAGGGAATGCGGATCGTCGGGCGGAATCAGCAGTCCGTTTGTATTCGCGATCACCGCCTCCGACAGTGCTCCGACGGATGTGGTAATCACCGGCAGACCGCAAGCCATCGCTTCCAGGACGGCGAGCGGCAGGCAGTCCGCCCGTGTTGGAAGGACGAAGATGTCGGCCTGGGCGGTCATGGCGCGCAGGGCCGCGCTGTTGGGCGTTAGATCGGGATGCACGCGGACGCCGCTTATCCCGGCAATGCCCGTTGCCTCGCCCCCAGCCGGAGTCACAATGTCGAGGAGACAGTCTCTATTCAGTCCCTCTCGAAAAGCCGTTAGCAGCGTCGAACCTCCCTTTCTGTCAAAATCTCCACCAACAAAGAGCAGCCGCAGTTTCTCGCCAGGCGGGGACACCTGTGTTGCCGGTTTCCACATCGTTAGGTCGATGCCGGGGGGAACGACACTTATCTTCGCGCTTTCTATGCCGTAATCCGTCTGCAGCGACTCTGCCGCCCAGCGGCTCCAGGCAACGAGATGGCGGGCGGCGCGGAAACTGGCGCGATTCCACGCGAATTTAGCCCGGTTCAGCGCACTGTCGCCCGTCGGTTTATGCCCATAGCCTGCACTAAGGCGGTCGATATTGCAGGGGGTGGCGTCCAGGGAGAGCAGGGAGGGAATCTGCCGAAGCCGATGGAGAGAGAACAGGGCGACCGTCTGTGTATGGACAAAGAGCGCCGAAAGAGGAGCCTTCTGTAAGGCTTCCTCAAGGCTGTGTCGGGCTCGCAGACTGCCTCGCAGAGACCAGTTCCGGCCCACGCCGGGCAGTCGTTCCCACAAATCGCGCTTCGTAAACGGCACCTCGAGCCAGACCGGATCGATCATCGTATCCTGATCGGCGAAGTGGCGCAGATTCATGGCGTGGGTGACGTGACCAAGCGTCTGCTCTAGCACGAAAGCGGTTCGGTAGGGCGGCTGGTTCGACATCAGCGGCCGACCACACGGAGCTTCGGCGGCAGAGACTGAGATGGCACCGCACCGCACTCCTCCAGCGCTTCGGCCAGGGAGAGGTCTGCGGTATAGAGGCTCTCGAAGAGTTGACTGTGTCGCAGCGACTGACCGATGAGCGGGGAGGCGGACGCGATCTGGATCCGGCGACCCACGCGGTCTGCGTGGTTCCGCAGAGCGATCAACGCACCGAGAGCCGCACCATCCATCGAGACCACATCATGCAGGTCGAGCACCAGGTTCGACCCGGAATCGAGGGCCGCACACGCGGCGGAATGGAACTCTGCGAGTGAGGCCGCCTCGATATCCCCATGCAACGTCAGCAAGGTGCAGCCGAATAGGTCGGCGGATTGCATTGCAAAATGTCCGGATCGACGGCAGCGGCGCATCGCGAAGACCTGTTTCATCAAGGCCAACCCGAACCGGTGAAAATCACGGGAGTAGCGTCTCCACAGCCGCCCCGGCTCGCGCAGGAGCCGGAAGAGCCATTCCAAGCCACGCCGTTGCATCCAGTTCGGCGCGCGACGCGTCTGCCTGGCGAGAAAATCAAAAGTGCCGCCTACGCCTATACAAAGCGGTACCCGCTGCAGATGTTTGCGGTTTCGGTAGATCCATTTCTCCTGCTTGGGGTTGCCAAAGGCGACTAGGAGGATGTCCGGGCGGACACGTTCTATATCCGCTAGAATGGACGCGCTGTCGATCTCTTCCAGCGGCACGATGGGAGGCGACGTACAGCCTACGATCTTGATGCCGGGGTAGTCGGCCTCCAAGCGCGCGCTAGCCCGCTTTGCGACATCCGCCTGTGCGCCAAGCAGATAGAGGCGCCAGCCGTACTGCGCGGCCCGTTCTGCCAGTAACGGCACGATGTCGGCCCCCGTCACGCGCTCCGGCAGCGGAGCGCCGAGCAGACGTGATGCCCAGACGACGGGCATTCCGTCCGGCGTGACCAGATCGGCGGCCTGGAGGATCGATTGCAACTCCGGGTCATCAAGGGCATTGATGAGAAAGTCGGTGTTCGCCGTCGCCACCTGATGGAAGCCGCGTTCCACGACGAACTGCTCCATCCGCGTCAACACCTCCGCCGTATCCAGATTGTCTATCGGGGTTCCGAGAATCCCCACTAACTTGCGCATAAGTCACTACTCTACATTCGGCGGCGTTGTGTGCGTTGCCAGCGGCGCGTGGGGCCGGTCAGCAAGGCCAAGGCATAGAGGCTGAACTTCCACACGATATAGACCGGGGCGAATAGGACCGATAGCGCGACTGACCGCGAAACGCCTGCGACCCGAAGGCCGAGAGCGAGGTAGCCTGCCTCCAGCGCGAGAATGACGACCCACGCGACAGACAGGCCAACGACCCCGTGCCAGGAAAACAGCGACGTACAGAGCAGACAGACGGACAAAAAAACGGCGGGTATGGCGACCCTCTCCGCGAAGGGTGGAATGAGCAGGTCGAAGGCACGGTCGAGGATGATTCGGTCGCGGTTGCGTATCCCTTCCCACAGCAGTCCCGGAGCGACGGAGCGCATCAGATGATACCTTCCCTCCTCCCAGCGCCGGCGTTGGGGGGCTGCCTGCACCCCCGTGGTCGGCATCTGCGCCTGCACAGTCGTTTCCGGCACGAACGCCACGCGTACTCCGGCGCGGCACAGTATCAGCGTAAACGCGATGTCTTCGGTGAGCGCGTCTTGTGGCCAGGCGAACCGCTCCACGACGGCACGGGAGAAGGCCATCCCGTTGCCTTTCAGTCCGTCCGACAGGCCGAGCCGTTCCCGCCCAAGCGGTTTGACAACGTGGTTCAAGGCGAGTGCGGCGGCCATCAGACGCGTTCGCCAACTCTCCTGGGCGTTGAGCACGTCGTAGCGGGCCTGCATCGCCTGTTCGCCCGAATTCAGTTGAGACGCGAACGCCTGCAGCAGGTTCGGTGCGGCGATGGTGTCCGCGTCTAATACGACGAGCGCATCCCATTCCGGTGGAGGCGGCGTTTCGCCGCGCGTCTCCCCGACAAGCCAGCGGCGGGCGTACTCCAGGGCATAGCCTTTGCCCGTCTCCAGCGGATTCGTGCGCACCAGAACGGTGATCCCGGCGCTGCGCCCGATGGTTTCGGTCTGGTCCGTGCAGTTGTCGGCCACCAGGACGATGTGAAACTCCTCCGGTGGATAGTCCAGCCTGCGCAAGGAGGAGAGCGCCGCCTCCAGAACCAGTTCTTCATCGTGCGCGGGTACGATGATGACAAAACGTGGTACTGGCCCCGCCGTGACAGCCATCGGCCTTGTCGGGCAGGAGTGCCAACGGAGAGCGGCGATCAGCAAACGCCATAGCCACAGCGTACAACTGGCAAAATAGGCGATCAGCAGCAGCATCACCACGGTGAAAGCCCCTTCGGCAGCGGCATAAAAATGGGCGGTGTTGAATAGTCCGTTCGTGGTCAAGGGAAATGTCTGGTTGGGCATAGAAAGGAACCATAGCGCCTCTTCGCCGCGTACGAGTGCATAGCATTCAGGTGAGGGAAACGCCTTGTCCTTCCTACCGAAAACGTGTGTAAGTCTACCCTATAGAATGAAAAGACGGCAAACTGATGCGACAAATTGAGATAGCGACCGGGCAGGGGCGACCCCTTTTCGCTCTATTCGGCGCGGGCGAGCGCGGCCCCCAAACCATCCACAATCAACGGCTTGTCGAGGAGCCTGCCGAGCGCGAACCGGTTCCGTACGTGACCTACGTGCTGACCGCAATCAATGTGATCGTTTTCCTGATGATGATGGCGGTCGGTCGCCACGGCGATAATATCGACAGCGTGGCCGAAATGTTCGGGGCCAAAGTCAATGTCCTGATCCAGCATGGGCAGTGGTGGCGGCTCATTACGCCTATTTTTCTGCATGGCAGCCTGCTGCATCTGGGCTCGAATTTGCTTTCGCTGGTCTGGTTCGGGAGAGGTATCGAAAGGCTCTATGGAGCGAGGAAATACCTGTTGATCTACTTCGTGGCCGGCGTGGCAGGCAATATTGCGAGTTATATCCATATGCCGGGGCTGTCGCTTGGGGCCTCGGGGGCGATTTTTGGGCTCGTCGGCGCGGGCCTGATGTTTCCGATTCGATTTCGCTCTCTGTTGCCCGCCGACGCACCCAGCCAGATATTGGGTCAGATTTTGCCGATCGCAGCGATCAACCTCTTTATCGGCTTTACGACGCCTTCGATCGACAACTGGGCGCATATGGGTGGCCTGGCAGGCGGTGCAATCGTCGCCCTGTTCTTGATGCCAGACGCGATCGCGGACCGGCGACCGCATCCCGCTCTCAATGCCTTTCTCTCTGTTGCCTGTGCCTGCGTGGTACTTATAACCTTACTGGCAGGCTTCAAACAGTGGCAATGGGCGATGATGAACCCACCCCTCGACCCCTATCGGATCGGCTCAAAAGACGATCTGTGGTGGCATGTGGGGATTCCAACCGATTGGAAGTCGGCGGATGGAGTCCTGACCTGGAAGGCACCGGATGGAACGCGTCTGCACATCGCGGACAGCGGCGAAGATCCTCAACTGCCCGAAGAGGTACGCGCTGTGAGCGAACGTGCGAAGCCGAACGTCACGGTCGATGGGCACGCCGGATGGCAGGTCCAGGCCAGTCTGGGTAACGACAGGAGCGACCTCTTTCTCGTTCCTGTTTATGATCGTGTCGTCGCCTTTATGTTTCAGCCTCCCACGACACCCAAACCGCGGTATGTAAACTCCATCAACCAGATACTGCGCAGCGTTCATTTCGACCATGCTCCGGCACCCCTCGCGGCTCCTCCCAACTCGCCCTGAGAAGCAGCAGACCTTTCTCGTGGGACTGCTGGTTGGTTTTCGGCCCTCAAATGACGAGAGGCCATCCTCATGGGAAAGGATGGCCTCTCGTCTCGATTAACAGCAGGATTAGCGAACGTCGGAAGGGGCGGAAACCGGCTCCATAAGCGTCACGGGAACCGTCGCTGTGTCGGCGCCGGGGGCGCTCAAAGTCAGCGTCATAGCGGCGGCAGGGCGAGCGACCATAGAAATCTCCAGTGTCGTCTCGTGATCTGAGGAGATCGAAACATCGTTCTGTACGGCGATACGTTTCCGGTCACCCACCTGATAGTTCAGAGCTTTGACGCTGACCGCCGCTCCAGGGAGAGCCTGGGCATAGACTGTCAGGGTGCCGCCTCCCAGTCCATTCGGATGCCACTGGGCGCGGGCGGTCTGGAGTGCAGGGGGCGCCGCATTCATGTGGCTCGCGGGGCTAACCAGTCGCCAGAGGGCGCCGAGCGGGTCGAGAGAGGCATGCTGGATATGCAGACCACCCATACCCAGGAGCGCGAGAACCAGGACCGCTGCTCCGGCGAACACCGGGGAGCGCGGCAGAAAAAGTGCGCGCCAGTTCCAGCCTGCACGCTGTCGCTGTGCGGCCTCCACCACTTTATCCTGCTCCATCCCAATACGGTGCATTAAATTATCATGGAAGAAAGCGGGCGGCTCGACACTGGGCAACGCCTCGAGGGAGGTCCAGACCCGGCGGAGACCGAGAACCTCTGCGCGACACCCCGCGCAGGAGCCTATATGATTGTCCAGACTAACGCTCAGAGCACGGTCCAGATGACCGGCCACGTGATCGGAAAATAGTTCTTGAGCCTGTTTGCACTGCATGTTGTTCGTCCCGTCACTTCGGAGAGCGCCCGTGGCGCTCGACCGATCTCAGACCTCCATCGAGGCGTTGGATCGGAAAAGAAACAGTCGTCGGCGCCTGGAAAGGTCTTTCCGATCGCTGCAGACTGGGAAACCTTACGTTTTTATTTCCCGTCTGTTTTTCGACGACACCTGTTTCAGAATAGTTCCTTGAGCGGCTCAAGTTTTTCGCGGAGCGTCAGGCGGGCGCGATTCAGGCGGGACTTTACCGTGCCGATCGGCAGAGATAACACCTCGGCGATCTCATCATAGGCCAGACCCTCCGTATGGTACAGAACAATCATCGTGCGCTGGTAGTCCGGCAGAGCGGCAATGGCCTGTTGCAGCATGTTTGTCCGTTCATGCCCCTCGGCGATGACATCGGGCGTGGGGCCGGGGTCTTCTACCTGGCGGGCGACACTGTTCTCGTCGAGTTCAATATACTCTTCCAGGGAGAGATGCTGTTTGTTGCGGGTGCGTTTGCGCCGGTCGAGGTAGACGTTCGTGACGATGCGGAAGAGCCATGTCGAGAAGTTGGCCTCGCCTCGAAACAGTTTGAGCGCTTGAAATACCCTCAGAAAGGCATCGACGCTGATGTCGCTGGCCTCATCGTAGCTGCCGCTAAGACGGTAGGCAAGATTATAGACGCGCTTTTCGTAGGTACGAACGAGGGTGTCGAAGGCGTCACGGTCGCCGCGTTTACAGCGATCGATGAGCAGTTTGTCGTTGATTTCTGCCATAGTTTTCCGAGGCGGTGTTGCGTTTGCAAGTCGCAGGCACGGGACGTTCCGTCTGTGCAAAAAGGGTGCGTGCGGATGTCAGCGGGCAATGGCTTCGCGCAATAGACGTTCCTCTTCCTGCGAGAGGGCATGGCTGGCGCGTCCGTCTTGGATCGATTTTGCGTAGACACGCACGTCACTCCGGCTGTAGACGCTTGTAAGGACCAGTCCGCTGCCCTGGGCATCGAGTAAGGCGAGGGAGAAGCTCTGTTCGCCGCCCACGTCGTCGAACGCATCATACCGCAGGAGATGCGCATGCCGGAGGCAGCCAGGCATCTGAGACTGGAGGACAGCCACGGTCTGTTCCAGCACATCCATGCGCCGGGAAGTCTCCTGAACGGTATCGAGATGCTGTCGGAGCATCTCCTCGAGGTTGCCTTCGATTCCTCGGGTCATGCCGTGGATACGGCGCTGCAACCGATGCAAACGTACCAGCAGGGCTAGCCAGCCGAACAGGAGCAACAGCATCAGACCCGTCAATAGGAGCGTCAGGGTCGCCAGGGTGTCACCCCCGCGTAGACTATGCACAACGTTTTCGAACAAAATGCCTCTTCTTCCAGGGTCGGGTATACTCACCGCCAAGACAGTCATTCCACAGAGACCAGGGAGTTTCATCCATGCTTCATCGCGCACCGCGCCGTCAGTCCGTGCTCATCGGAATTTTTCTGCTGATGGTCCTTGTGTTTCTCGTGCTGTTTCGCATGGGAGTCGTTCGCGGAGAGTCCATGACTCCGACCTACACAGACGGGCAGATCGTATTGGTAAGCCGCCGCCACGGTTACAGTCCGCCTCTGCACCACAACGATGTGGTGCTGCTGCGGAAGGATCGCGATGTTATCATCAAAAGGGTCTTTCGGCTGGAAGGTGAGGAGATCGATGATACCTTCCCGTATGTCCTTCCGATGACGCTGACAATGAATTTAGGCGACTACTACGAACACGTCAAACGGGCCGGACGCATCCATTACATTGTGCCGCAAGGCTATATCGTCGTGATCGGCGATAATCTGCGCGTATCCGAGGACAGCCGCTTTTTTGGGCCAGTACCGGTGCGTGATGTGCTGGGAACTGCGGTTGCCTCCCCTGGGCCCCCTTATAGCGTCGGTCTTCCCGCCCCTGTGCATCGCACACCCGAACGGACGCCACCTGCCCTGACCGGCCAGCAGAGGTAGGTATTCTAGCACGTTATATAGGCAAAGTAAACCCTACGGCAATGGTTCAGATCCACCAGAGTGATTTCACGTAGACTGTCTCTCGGACGTAAAGCGGCTGTCCATCAAAATTCCTGTCCTTCACGTATCACTTCAGGCCGTACCGCCTGTCGCCTCTTCTTCCAGCCAGGCCTGCACCATCAGCACGTTCCAGAGGTAGTACTGCCAGTTATGCCTGCCGGACAGGTGCTCTGCCCACTTTTTGCGAATCGGCGGTGGGTTGAAAACTCCCTGACGCTTGAGAGAACTCTCTGCGAGTAGGGATTCAGCCCAGTCTCGCAGCGGTCCGCGGAGCCATTCGTCGATGGGGACACCAAACCCCGTTTTAGGCCGTTCGATCAATGTCTGTGGCACGTATTTGTAGAGTACCTGACGCAGCAGCCATTTGCCCTGCCCATCCCGGATCTTCATCTCCATCGGCAGTTGCCACGCGAACTCCATTATGCGATGGTCGAGGAGCGGCTCGCGGGCTTCCAGACTCACGCCCATGCTGGCCCGATCCACCTTGACCAGAATGTCGTCCGGCAGGTAAGAGACCGTGTCGAGGAACATCATGCGCTGCGTGAAGTCGGGAAGATCGGCCCACCGGGTGCGGTCGGTGAACGGCGTGAGCGGCTCCTGCGAGCCCGCGACAAGTTGTGTCGGCTGTTTCCAATGGGACACCAGCGCCAGGTAGAGGGCATCCGGCCCGTCCGCACCCATGATCTCGGCTAGTTTGGCAACTTTATCGCCGGGATTGCGCTGCCTCGCGCCGGAAGGGAGCAGGGGGCCCGCCAGGCGAAAGAGGGAGTCCCATGCCGCCGGCGGCAGCGCATTCATCAGCCCAGCGCCTATACCTCGAACCGAGCGAGGTATATTGCCCATTCGCTTCCAAAGGCTGCGCCCCCAGAAGTAACGGTTGTAGCCGCCGAACAGCTCATCGCCGCCGTCCCCGGAGAGGCTGACCGTGACAGATTTGCGGGCGAGTTGGGAAACCAGAAAGGTCGGAATCTGCGAGGGATCCGCGAACGGCTCATCGTAAAGGGTGGGGAGGCGCGGAATTACGGCCATCGCTTCTTCGGGAGAGACGATCAGCTCCGTATGATCGGTGCCCAGATGTTGTGCCACGGCGCGCGCATGATGGGCTTCGTTGTAACTCTCTTCGCGGAAACCAATCGTAAACGTCTTCACCGGACGGTTGCTCTGGGCCTGCATGAGGGCGACGACGACAGACGAATCGACTCCTCCCGAAAGAAAGACCCCCAGAGGAACATCGGCGATCATGCGCAGCCCGATGGAGTCGCGCAGCAGACCGTCCAGATGCGCGATGGCGTCCGCGTCCGAGCCGCCAAAGGGCGTTCGGACGCCAGCCTCCGCCACGGATTTCGCGCTCCAGTAGGCGACCGGAGCTTCCGGCGGCTTGCCGTCTGCGTTCAGGGTGAGAATGGAGCCTGCGGGAAGTTTGTAGAAACCGCGATAGATGCTGTACGGCGCGGGGATATAGTCGTAGCGCAGCATGAGCGCCAGGGCGTCACGATCAATTTTGCCGTCGAAACCCGGATGAGCCCGCAGCGCCTTGAGTTCCGAGCCGAACAGCAGCGTCTTACCCGCCCAGCCGTAGTACATCGGCTTCACGCCCAGGCGGTCGCGCACCAGATGCAGCGTCCGGTTTTCCCGGTCCCATAGTGCGATGGCAAACATTCCGACAAAACGCTGTACCGCCTTTTCGAGGCCCCACGCCTCGAATGCCGCCAGCATGACCTCCGTATCCGAACCGCCGCGGAACTCCGGGGCGAGGCCTGCGGCCTCAAGCTCACTCCGGATCGCGCCAAAATTGTAGACTTCTCCATTGAACGCCATGACAAACCGGCCCGATGCGGAGATCATCGGCTGGTGTCCGGCAGGAGAGAGATCGACAATAGCGAGACGCCGGAACCCGAGCGCGATTCCCGTCTTCTCGTCGGTCCATTCGCCGCCATCGTCCGGACCGCGATGGAGCATCCTGGACGCCATACGGAGAACGATGGTACGCTGGGCATCGCAGTCCAAACTTGCCGTCGTATCTAAAAATCCTGTCAATCCACACATCGGTCCTGGGTTCCCTTCCGGTTGTGATCGTTACAATAGAGGGGAAGATGCAGTGGGGGGCGGCAGAGGCGTCCCACAGGAAACGTTGCATAATCATGGTCGCTCTATCGGAGGATCGGGGCACGCACCATCTCTCCAAAAAACTGCTCGTAGCGGTCGATCACCGTATCGAGCGCAAATTCGGCATGAACACGCTGACGTGCCTGCGCTCCGAGGTCGCGGCGGGCTGAAGGAGAGAGAGCCAGCGCCCTTTGCCAACCGGACCGCAGCGCGATGGGGGATCGTGGCGGAACGACGAAGCCTGTCTCTCCGACAATATACGCCGAATCGCCCACATTGGTGACGACACACGGGACGCCGCACGCCATCGCCTCGCCTACCACATTGGGAAAGCCTTCCCCATACTGCGAACTCAAGGTCGCAATATCGAGACTGGCCGTTAGCGTTGGAATGTCGTTACGGGGACCCAGAAGATGAAAATTATCGCAGAGATCGGCATCGCGAATCCAGTGGGCCAGTTCGACGTTCTGCCAGTTCACACCGGCACCGGCGCAGACGAAGTGTACCTCTGGATGAGTCCGGTGGAGCAGGGTCGCGGCCTGAACGAGATTGCGATGGTCTTTCATCCTGTGGAATCGCCCCATCATTCCGATCAGAATTGCGTCCATCGGCAGGCCAAGCTCCTCTCGCACCGCTTTTCGAGCCGAAAAGTCCGGCCGAAAAGTCTCGGTGTCGAACCCGTTGGGTATGACCTCCATCTTCGTCGAATCATACCCCAGGCGCAGATGCTCTTCCAGGCCAGCCTGCGAGCAACAGAGGATTCGCTCCGGGAGATAGTGCGAGAGCCTGGAACACATTCTGCCGAGCATATACGTCGACCGTTTTAGAGTCGCTCGATCCAGGTAACTTCGCCGGATATTCCACGCGAGCGGAAAATTGCCTGCCATTTTGTTTGCGATGCCGCCAACCATATCGGCGTGATAGAGCCAGGTGAGGATCAGGTTCGGCTGCCTCTCCCGTAGCCACCGCGCCAGTTTAAGGATCGCGCGGGGATCCGGGCGACCCGGCTGCATCCCGAGCGCATAGACGGGGATACCGGCTCGCTGCATCCGCTCACCGAGGGGACCGATCTGACTCAGGGAGACAACCTCGTGAGTCACCTCCGGGCTGTTCAGACGCGTTACCAGCTTGCACAACATGCTTTCCGCGCCGCCCACCGTCAGACCGGTGATGATATGAACGACCTTTATCATTTTTTTCTTGCTTCGTCTTACCGTACAGTGGGACTTCGATGGCCGCAATAGCCGTCTGACATATAGACGAAGCCAACAACAAGGCAGTTCATTCACCTTTCAAAGGTCTAGCGTTTGACCCCGGAAGCGCACCAGTGGGGCGGATGATCGCTAAACGTGATGTCGCGCAATCCGGCCGCCGTCATCATCGCTTCGATCTGTCTGCGCGTAAATCGCTTCTCCAATCGCGTCCCGAACCGATCTAAGGCGTCTGTCCGCATGACATAGAAGGCGCGATCCCGATAGTAGGCCAGCGGATAGGTGTCAACACGACGTCCCCTCCTTTCGGCCAATCGTGCCAGCCGCGCCAGAGGCCAGTAGACGGTCGCCGCGATGACCTGACTGATCGCGAAACGCAGCGGGTAGGGCGACCTGGACAGCAGAAAACGAGCGGCCTCTGTCGCGCGCCAAAGCAGGCGAAACCAGCCGGGGCGATTGTCGAACGCATAGTAGAGATAGACGAGAAACGGAGCGCCGGGCTTCAGTTTCGCCACACAGGCCTTCAGGCCGGCTTCCGTGTCGGGGATGTGGTGCAGCACCCCCAGAGAATAGCCGAAATCGAGGCTCGCATCCGGCAATGGGATGGCGTCGACGCCCGCGAGATGGAAACGGCAGTTGGAATAGGGTGCCAGATTTCGCTTCGCGACGTTCAGAGCGCCTTCGCTGGGATCGATGCAGTGGAGTTCTCCGACTTTTGGAGCGACCAGTGTGGCCCACCGCCCGCTGCCGCAACCCATGTCGAACCCCGAAGCGTTTGGAGGCAGAAGGTGCCACGGAAAGACGGCGAAATATTCGTTGAACATCGCTTCTCGGTCTGCGGGACTCAGCTCCGACTGGTCGAATCGGGTCCATTCATCCCCAAATCCCTCGATGACCTCTTTATCTGCGTTTTCAGGCACGAATCAACTCCTTGTACATTTGTTGGTAGCGACCTACGACCGCATCGAGCGCGAAGAGGGTCTCCACGCGCTGTCGGGCTGCGACCGCGCCGCGTTCCACGGCTGCCGGAGCGCGGTCCAGAAGATTCTTCCACGCGGCGCTCAGGGCTTCCGGCGCGCGGAGCGGAACCACCCGTCCTGTCTCCCCGATAATAGTGGCGGAATCGCCGACATCGGTGACGACGCACGGAACCCCGCAGGCCATCGCCTCTCCGATCACGTTGGGAAAACCTTCTCCATAGAGGGAGCAGAGCGTCCCTATACTCAGGGCGGCGGCGATCTGCGGCATATCGCCGCGCTGCCCGAGCAGATGGAACCGGTCCGACAAATTCGCCTCCCGGATCCGGCTTGCCAGCGCCTCATTCTGCCAGGTAATCTCTTCGCCGCAGCAGAGAAAATGCACGTCCGGCCTCTGCCTGTGTAAGAGCGCCGCGGCCTGTATAAACGTCGCATGATCTTTCATCGGATGGAATCGCCCTATCAGACCGATCAAGGGGGCATCCCCCGGAATTCCAAGCTCAGTGCGAACGGTGTGCCGCGCGATATTACTCGGCTGATAGGCGGTGAGATCGAAGCCGTTGGGAATCACCAACAGTTTGTCGGCGTCGTAGCCCAGGCGGGCGTGCTCCTCACGGCCTGCTTCGGAGCAGCAGACGATGCGTTGCGGCAGCGTATGCGACAGTCGGGCGCAGGCGCGACCAATCAAAATTGTCTGACGTTTGATCGTGGCAGGGTCGAGATTGCTATGCCGAATGTTCCATGCCAGGGGGATTCGCCCGGCCATTCGAGCCGCGATGCCACCAAGGAGGTCGGCATGGTGCAGCCAGGTCTGAACGACCTGGGGCCGACTCTGCCGAAGCCACCGCGCCAGTTGCAGCACCAGGGCCGGGTTGGGAAGGTTCGGGCGCATCTCCAGTGCGCGGACGGGAATGCCCACCTCGCGCATCATCGCCCCGACGGGACCGATTCCGGAGAGTGAGATGACTTCTGGAGCGAATTCGGTTCGATCCATACGCGCCACCAGCTTGAACAGCATGTTTTCCGCGCCGCCGACCGAGAGTCCCGTGATGATATGAACGACTTTGATCATCGGCTCGCCCGATGGAGAGCCTGTTCGAGAGCGCCGAAATTCTGGTCGTAGTTACATTTTTCCAACAAGGCTATGCGGCCTCTCTTACCGATCGCCTTGCGCCGGACATCGTCCTCCAGCAGAAAGGCCAGTTTTGCCGCCAGGCTTTCCGGATCGCCCTGCCGCGCCTGCATTCCGGAGATCCCGTCTTCGATAACGTCTGCCGATGCGCCCACGGCGTCCGTCAGCACGGTCGGCACCTCCAGGCTCATCGCTTCGTTGACGGTGTTGCCCCACATCTCGCAGTTGACGATGTCGCCGGGCATGAAACGCGACGGAAGGACGAAAATGTCGGTATTCAGATGATAGTAAAGCGATTCATCGGACCGGCAGCTTCCCAGAAAATGTACACGGTTCTCGAGATTCAGTTCGAATACCAGCTTCTCGCACTCCTCCTGAAAGGGACCGCCGCCCACAACGACCAGGCAGGCAGGCTCTGGCAGTAACGCGAGGGCGCGGATCAGAACATCGAGACCTTTGTACTCGACGATCCGGGCGAGGTAGAGAACGACCGGACGCCCGTGGCTGACGTCTCGGATACGCTGTCCGATCTGCGCCATCGTGGCCGGATCGCGCGGCAACGCGCCAAAATCCACGGTGGAATGATAGGCAACGGATATGTTCTCGGGAGGAACCTGAAATTCCTGCGTAAACATGGTCTTGGAGTTGCTGCTTGCGACCACGAACGACGTGACGCATCTACGGACCAGAAACCGCACCAGCGGCAGAAATGGCTTGTAACGCTTCACATCGTAGGGATAGCGCCACGTCTCGTCGAAGAGCACCACCTTTTTGCCGAGGAGCTTCAGCGGCAGAGCGCATAGGAGGAACGGAATCGAGGTGAGGAACGAAAACATCACCACGTCGTAACGAAAGACACGCCACAGGTCGAACGAGAGGTTTCCAAACGGCAGGCGTTGTATCTCTTTCGCCTGTCGGTAAGGATGCGTAAAGCGAGCGAGCACCTGCGCGGTTTCGATTCCCATGTGTGTCTGTGGGGCGTTGACCGCGCTGAAGAGAAACTCAACGCCGTAAGCGCCGAGACGGTTGAACAACGGCTCATGATATATTCGGATGGCCGGGTGGACGAACAGGATTTTCATCAGATCCCTCGATAAGGTAATAGATAGTAATTATTGGAAACGGGTGCGATAAACTGCTCGTCAGTCAATTGACAGTTGTGCCGCGTTGTGTTACAATTGTGCCCACGGTCAAGCCCTCGGCCAGACGCCGTTTGCCAACACTTCACCAAAGGACTCCTGCATGCATCCTACTCTCTCCAAGATACAGTTCCGTCTCGTTCGCGCGTTTACCCGCACCACCTTCGGGTTCTGGCAAAAGCTTGGCATCCATATCGTACCCAACCATTTCTACCATCCCGTTCCGGATACCTCGACTCTTCCTCCCGAATTTTTCACGACCGAGACGAAGATGGTTGGCGCCTCGATGAATGAATCCGGTCAGATTGCGCTGCTGGATACCTTCGCAACCGACTACCGGAAAGAGTATGAGGCCCTGCCCCGAGATCCGACGGGAGTTCCCACGGATTTCTATATGAACAACGAGATGTTCGGGCCGGTCGATGCGGAGATCTACTACTGTATGATCCGGCACTTCAAGCCCAAGCGCATCATGGAGATCGGCTCCGGCTTTTCCACCCGTCTCGCTGCCAAGGCGGTGCTGAAGAACGCCGAAGAAGGCCACCCCTGCGAACTCATCGCCATCGAGCCGTATCCCAAGGACTATCTGAAGACCGGCTTTCCAGGCCTCTCCCGCCTTATCGAACTGCCGGTCCAGAAGGTGCCGATGGCGGAGTTCGAGAAGTTGGGCGAGAACGATATCCTGTTTATCGATTCCAGCCACATCCTCAAGACCGGCAGCGACGTCTGGTACGAGTTTGTGGAGGTTCTGCCCCGGATGGCGAAGGGTGTCATCACCCAGATCCACGATATCTGCCTGCCCGCCGAATATCCGGCGCAACTCGTCATGCAGGACCGGATGTTCTTTACCGAGCAGTATATTCTTCAGGCGTTTCTGACGCATAACGACAAATACGAGGTCCTGTGGGGACGCCACTATATGCACCTGCACCATCCGGATCTCGTGCGGGCGGCGTTCTCCTCCTACAAGCCGAAAAACGACTGGGGCGGCAGCTTCTGGATACGCCGAATCGGCTAAGCCGATTTTTGGGTCGAACGCTTCATAAAGGGGCGTTCTCCGACCAGGGAGAACAGCCAGGCGGCGGCCACGATGAGCGGAGTGGCGAATGCCAGTAACAGGAGAAACGACGCGGCCGCTCCCCGGTGCAGCGGCGCGACTCCAACCTGCCAGATCAGTTGAATCAGCGGGGCATGGATCAGATAGAGGCTGTACGAGAACCCGCCCAGCACGATAGCGGGCTTCCAGGCCAGGACGCTGCGCAAGAGATTGACGCCGGGGCGGAGCGCGTGCAGTATTGCGGCGACGGTGCTGATGCCCACCAGGGGCTCCAGGTAGATCGTGATGCCGTAGTGCTTATGCCCCGCTGCGCCCAGGACGAGGGTCAGAACCAGCGCCAGGACGGCCAGGCCGCTCCAGGAGATGTGGTCTCGCATCGCGATCCAACGCGGCTCCTTGCTGTACGCCAACGTGGCGCCGAACATCCCCAGAATGAACTGCCCCAGCATCTCGATGTGCAGGTTTTGTCGCACCGTCAAAACACTGCACAGATAGGCCGCTCCGACTCCAACGAGGGTGGCTACGCCACTTCCCCAACGGCGAAACAGCACCAGAAGAATCGGAAACAGGAAGTAGATATGCCACTCGGTGGCGACCGACCAGAAGACGTGGTTGATCTTCGTGCTGTCACAATAGTCCTGTAACAGGAGCAGGTGCGTGAAAACGGCGGTCCCTGTCACGGGCACCGATCCGTCCCACCAGGTGCCGGTCTTTGTTCCGATCAGCGTCGCGATCAGAACCAGCGCCAGCGCCAGCGCCAGATAGTAGGGCGGCAGGATGCGCTTCGCCCGCCGCTGAAAGAAGGCCCCGACCCCCCCGCGCAGCGTGCCGTCCCCACGAACGATCGGCAGCATCAGGCAGAACCCTGACAGCACGATGAACACGCTGACGGCGTAGTGACCGAAGTTCAACAGCAGCGCCAGGAGCCGGACGGGACGGGCGGCACTCTCCAGCGGCAGGTGTTTCGCGATATGATGCAGGACCACGTAGAGCGCCGCCGCGCCCCGGATGCCGTCCAGGAAATCGAGGTGCGCGCCCGATGGGGGGAGGGCGCCTGGCGCGAGAGGAGCGTGGTCGAGGGACGGCGCATGCGGGACCGGTTCCTCCCTCATGGGGCGGGTACAATCCCGTTCTTTGTTGAGCGCCGCACGGGGACGAGGGCATCCATCAACTTCGCGAGCGCGAGGACCGTCCGCAGGCTGCCCCAGAGCACGAGGTTCATATAGAGTATCCCAAACATGAACTGCCCGATGGAGCGCATATAGACCACCGGATTCAGACCGAGTGTGGCATAGACGATCATGAACAGGATGCTCGGCCAGTTGATCTCGCTGTCGTAGAGGAGTTCGAGGCTGCGCGCATAGAGGTATTTGAGCCACGCTCCCATTGCGAAGATTGTCAACAGTACCCCCAGAGGCCCAAAATTGATATAGGATTCGCCCCAGGCGCCGATGGGATAGGAGCTGGTGAAGGTACCGCTTTCGGGGGTCAGTTCCGGAACAACCTCGTCCTGAACGCGAAATACACCGTATTTAATCGGCTTATCCGGAAAAATGGCGCGCGGCAGATAGGTGTAGAAGAGGTCTTCGACCCAGGACGAACCCAACTCGTAGTGATTCGTTTTCTTGATCGTCTCCTGGAACATTTCGGACATGTCGAAGGTCACCGCAAGGTAGGCGATGGGTGCGATATAGGGACTTAGGGCGGGCCTGCTCTGATCCGTCTGCTCAGGTTCTCCGATAAATCGAGCCAGGCTCAGTCCGACACCAATACCGGCGATGGTCAGTAGGGCGAACAGCAGTTTGATGGGCGCGACGCGGCGGCGTTTACGGTTTTGTACGACGAAATAGATCAAGAGGCAGATCATCATCTCGGTCACCACGAACGCGCGGTTGGTTACCAGGACGTTGATCACCAGATAGCCGAGGGCGGTCGCCGTGCCGAGCCGTCCCCACCGGTCGGTCCAGCGGGTCATCATCAGGCCCATGAAGAGAAATATCGAGGCCAAACCGACAATCAGGGTTATCTGCCCGCCCCCGACCTGGATGTTATTGTAGCTGGCGCGGTTCTGCGCGAGACTGAACGTGAGGGCGTTGTTTTCGAAGAGCATTGCCGCAAGGACGCTCTGGAAGAGCGCGGAGAGCAGAAACGCGGCGCGCTGCGCAGGAATAGCCGATTCGGAGGGAACATAGGTGGCAGGCGCAGCCGTGGGCAGGCCGACGCTGCGGCTCTTGACGAGGCTGTAACCCCATACAAAGAGGTAGCAGGAGAGCGTCGCCAAAGTCTGTGCATAGAGAAAGTTACCGGGTTCGTATTCGGTGCTCGGGTACCGCAGGCCGATCTGCGCATCCAGTATAGGCCGCACCACGAAGGCGATGATAAACGCGAACCAGAAAATAGGCAGCGGCGAAAAAATCCACAGGCCGAAGCCAACCTCTCGGATCGCCTTGCGGGAGTACCAGGCGACAGGCAGGCTGCTGAAGAGGAGGGTAAGTAGAGAGACGGTTTCCTGGCTCATGGCTCTTCCGGTAGCGGCGTCGATGCGCTACAGACTTGACGACGGCGTTCGGCGTAAACGACTCAGTCGTTTCAGGCGATGAGGCAACTGCAACAGTTGTCCTCCCAGATACGAAAGGCGCTTGCCGGTAATTCCGAGGCACGCGCGGAAGGCGGCCCACGGCGAATGGCAGCCTTCCCAGACGGCGACAGGCACCCCGATGATGAATCCCAGTTCCAGGGCGAGTGAGACACGCAGGGGATAGCTGCGGTTGCTGTCCTGTTCGGGGTGCCTCCGATAGAGAAAATGGGCGTTGCGGTTGGTGCGTATTTTGCCGACCGATCCCAGGAAGTAGAGCACCGGATATTCGCAGTGGCGCGCGTAGTTTTTGGCCAGCGGCAGCGAGCGCATCCCAAATCGTCGGAGAACCTCCGTGCGAAACAGGCCGTAGAACAGCAGCCCCATGTAGTGCCGCCATGCCAGCGGCAGGATGCGGCCCAGGCGCGATTCGCGCTGCATCTCTTCGAACACGTCCGGCTCTGTGAGGGGTTCGTCATCGGGGCCGATGATGCGCCAGTCCCCCTGTGCGCCGACGCTATCCGGGTTTACCGTCAGAGTCCGGTGCAGCTCTTCGACGAAGTTAGCGCTCCAGCGATCATCGCAGGGAGCCCACATGAAAAACTCGCCCACCGCCTCCTCCAGCAGAATATTGTAGTTGCGGAAGGGGCCGAGGTTTTCCGGCTGCCGGATATAACGGATGCGAGGGTCGTGCGCCGCGTACCCACGACAGATCTCCCCGGTCTGATCCGTCGAACCGTTGTCCGAGATGATAAGCTCGTAGTCCTGGAACGTCTGGGCCAGCAGCGCCTCGATGCATCCGGTGATATAGTGTTCGCCATTCCAGACGGGCAGCCCGATCGTTACAGACGGCCGGCCGACAGAGAGATCTCGGTTCAAATCGCGCTTCCTTCTGCCACCGTGCGTTGTTTTCGCAGGGAACGGGCCTGCGGAGAGACGAGCAGGGCCGCGCCTGCAGCACAGAACCACACGACGGCGAGCCATAACAGTGCGCCTATCCTGCTCCCGGTGACCAGGGGGACAAGGCGGAACAAGAGCACGACCAGCGTTCCGGCCACGGCCGGAAAGGCGATGTCTTGCAGGTACCAGCGTGCCAGTTCACCCCGCAACAGACGGCGGTGCACGAACGGCATAATCGTGAACAGGTGGCTGAAGTTCATGGCGAACCACACCATCGCTGCGCCTTCCGGACCGAAATAGTGGGTAAGAAGGAGCAGCAGGGGCACGATCAGCGCGGCCCAGACGGCGCTGACGACTAAAAGCAGCCGGAGCCGTCCGTCTGCAGTCTGCAGCGAGAAGGGCAGCGTCATGATACCATTGCAGACGAAGCCTCCGACCAGCCATGCGAACAGCCGATAGGTATGTTCTGTCGTCGTCGCGTCGTGCGTCCAGAGCAGCATCACTTCGCGCGAGAAGACCGCCATCACCAGGCCGACCGGCAAAATGATGACCGACATCGCCTGACAGCCCGCGTGATACAGACGCGCCAGAGCTTCGTTATCCTGCAGGGTGACCAACTGTACAAAGCGCGGAAACAGGGCGTTATTGAGCGGGGAGACGAGATAGTAGAGCGCTCCCGCCGCTCCGATCGCCAGCGTATAGTAGCCCAGCGTCGCGAGCGGAAATACGCGGCTGAGCACGCCCTTGTCCGCCTGTGTGACGATCAGGTTTACCGTTGTAATTCCGGCCATCCCGGCGGCAAATTTCCAGACCCGCCGCAGAACTGCCGTGTCGAAGCGCGGCGTCTCCTGCGAGGGGGGCAGAGCGCGCCAGAGCGACCACCAGACCGAACCCGTCATCACTGCGCTCACCACCAACTGCCACAGGAAATAGGTGAGGATCGAAGGCGAGTAGACCAGAATCGCCAGCGGCACGACGTTTCTCAACAGGGCCACCGCGACGGAGATGCCGTTCAGCAACACCTGGCGCTGCAGACCCATCAACCCGCCTTCGTAGAGCGTGAACGGCCACTGCAAGGCAAGCGAGAGGCCCATTAGCATAATTGCGCGCTGTACGGTGGCCGGATGCAGTCGCTGCACATGGACCCAGTGGTGCGCCAGGATCGGAGCGAGCGCTCCGATCCCGAGGGCGATCAGCAGGCAGATCGGCCAGTAGATACGCTCCAGCGTTCGCACCAGCGTTCTGGCCTCTTGCGCTCGTTCCACCGGGATTTCGACCCTGAAGCCGTCCATCGGTTGAATCTCGCCTGCCATCAGAGGAACCGTCAACTGGGCCATTTCCCGGTTCATCGTCGCGCTGAACCCCATATCGAGCAGGTTCAGGGCCGCATTCAGCGTGATGCTGAAGCCGATAAGCCCGTACGCTTCCATCCCCAACAGCCGGCTGAACAGGGGGATGAAGGCAAGGCTCAGTAGCGCCGTCAACATTTTCCCGGCGAACGTCGCGAGGACGTTTCGCCGGGTCAGGGAGAGCGCGGATATACGTTTGACTGCAGTCATCAGCGCGTCTATTTGAGGCGCAAAAGGTAGCCCATCGGATTATACGTAATGATGTATTTCTCGCGGGTCCGGTCGATGACAAAGTCTTCCGTGTGGGCGGCCGCGAACTCTTTGACGGCGTTGAGCGGACCAGGGAACGGCGGCACCTGCAGGAATTCGACCCACGTATCCTCGACGAGGAAGTAGCAGTCGGGCGCAACGAATTTGTAGTACAGCTCCAGCAACTGCTTGGTGATATGATACTTGTGTTCGGAATCCTCGATCACCATCCCGCGTTTGTCACCCACGATCTCAGCCACCTTCGCCACCGTTGCCGGGTCCGTCGCCTCCCCGTGCACCCAGTGGATGCGGGGATGGAGCGCTTTCTGGGGGCGATCGACGTTATCGACGCAGATCACCTGGGCATCAGATCCCATGTTTTCCAGGTAGTGCGCCATCCACAGCGCCATCCCGCCCTCCCAGGAGCCGATCTCGATGATGACTTCCGGTTTGGTGTCGAAAATGACATCCTGCATCACGATCCAGTCGAACGGCGATTTCAGCACTTTGTATCCCAGGTAGTGCGTGTAGTGCCGATGCATCACGTTGTGAAAGAGGAACCACTCCCGGTAGGTCGTGGTCAGGCAGTTTTCCATGTGTGGGAACATATCGTATCTATTCAGACTCAAGGGTGGGTTTCCTTCGTTGGGTTGTGGTTTCAGTATACCTGAATTCTTACGTGACTTTCGGGTCATGGACTGTTCCTCAGCGCCTTTGCGACGACCAGGGGTGCAAGATCGGCGAACGCAAAGCTCGGGCGGAAACCGAGTTCCTGCTTTGCTTTCTCGATAGAAATGGTCTGGAGGGAGAGTTCGGGCGACGGCAACGGCAGTTGAACCGAAACCTTGTTGGGAAAGGTGGTCGCGACCATTTCAGCGAGTTGCCGGGAGGAGAGATGCTCCTCGGACCCTATATTGTACGCTTCTCCCGGTGTGCCATGGATCAACGCCCGCAGTATCCCCTGGGCGATATCCAGTACGCATGTCCAGTTGCGTGTCGAATCCGGATGGCCCTTCAGGGCAATGGTCCCGGTTCCGGCGGCCTGTCGGGCGAAATCGCTGATCGCGGTTTCGGAGCGCTGGGAGTCTTGCGCCCCATAGATATTGCTCAGTCTGACTACGACCGCCGTTGAATGGCCAAACCGGGCATGCCAGAGACACAGGCTTTCGCCCAGTCGCTTGGCGGAGTCGTAGACATTGTCGGTATGCATGGGGGGGATGCAAGCCTGGGCGTCTTCGGCGATGGGGGATCCGTCCGAAACCCGTCCGTAGACCCGTGTGCTGCTGACAAAAACGAAACTGTAGGATCCGTAGTATTTGGACAGGAACGCCTCCAGCCCGACAACCTGCGTAGCGATGGTCTCCTGGCGTCTTCGAAGATAGTCGCTGGCAGTTCCGGCAACATAGATCACATGGTCGAAAAATGGTAGGTGGCCTACAAACCCTGGATCGGCAACCGAACCACCCAGAAACGTATAGCCTGGCCCGGTCATCTCGGGAGCCGTGCGTGCCAGGCCGTAGATCTGGATCGGATTCTCGGTGAGAACCGTGGAGTTGGCGCGGAGCAGCGTTTCGATCAGGACGCTGCCGATCTGCCCGGTACTCCCTACGATGGCGACACGTTGCCCTGCAAGCTGCGCCAGTTCGGGCAGGTTCGCAAGCGCCGTCCGCCCTTCGGTATAGAGTTTTACAGACGCGTCAAGAGGCGACATCTCAGTCATCATTCTGCGTTCTCCGGACGATCCTTGATCTTACGCGCCGGAACACCGCCCCAGATTTCGTAGGCAGGGACAGTGCCGGTAACCACGCTGCCTGCGGCTATCACAGCGCCTTTTCCAACATGCGCCCCGTCGATCAAGACGCTGTTCGCACCTATCCAGACATCGTCCTCCACGACCACGCCGCCCCGCGAAGGCATGAAGCCCTGGAGCCGGATAGGAACATCGCGGCGGGACATAGCGTGATTGGCGGGGGCGATGATCGTGCCCGGCGCCAGCAGCACATCGTTGCCAATTCGAATTCCGTTGCCAGAGTAGAGGACGCAGTGTGGGTTGATGTAACAGTTCTCCCCAATGACGATGTCGCCGGTCCCGCCGATGCACTTGAGGACGGCGAACTCCATCACCTCCGTCCGTGCGCCAATGACGAGCCGTGTGCCGCGCACCGAAGGAACGAGATGCGCCAGCGGACTAATGAGAGCCGTATCGGAAATTTCGGTGTTCGCGAGCGTCACGGTACGAAATCCTTATGGGCACGGTCGCGGCCTGAGAGAACGGCGTCTGCGATCGGCCAGTCGATTTTGAAGGCGGGATCGTTCCAGCGGTATCCGCGCTCGAACTCTTTCGAGTAGAATGCCGAAACCTGATAGAACGCTTCGGAATCGGGCTCCAGTGTTTGAAAGCCGTGCGCACAGCCCTGTGGCACATAGACGGCCTTGCGGGAGTCCGCATCCAGTTCGACGCCGACCCACTGGCAGTAGGTTGGAGAATCCTTTCGGATATCGACAATCACGTCCCAGAGGCGACCGCGGGTGCAGCGTACCAGCTTCGTCTCCTCATGCGGAGTGCCCTGAATGTGCAGGCCGCGCAGCGTACCGGTCTGAATACTGAAGGAGACGTTGCACTGCAATACCGCAGGATTAAGGCCGTTTTCCTCGAACTCGCGCACGCAGAAACTACGTGAAAAGAAGCCGCGCTCGTCGTGGCGCGGTTCCAACTCGACCAGAAATGCGCCTGGTATCTTGAGCGGCGTAAACTTCATTGGGGAGCCTCCTCGATCTTTTGCTGAAAACGTTCGATCTGTTCGAGAGTCAAGGCACGGGCCTCTGCGCCCTGGGCGTGGCGGCGATACCAGTCGACGACCCAGTCCAGCGTAGTGGAGAGATCGAGGCACGGCTGCCAGCCCAGCCGGCTTTTCGCTTTGGAGGCATCCAGTTTCAGATAGTGGGCTTCGTGCGGGTGCAGACTGCCGTCGAGTTCCCACCGAGCCCCTGCTCCCCATCTCTGCGTCATCCGCTCCACGATCCACTGGACGGGGCGTGCATCCCTATCGTCGGGGCCAAAGTTCCATCCCTCCGCGCAGGCTGCGCCTTCCTCCCAACAGTGCTCCGCGAGGTTCAGATAGCCGTTCAGCGGTTCGAGGACATGCTGCCAGGGACGGATCGCGTAAGGGTTGCGGATGAGCACGGGGCGATCCTGCTGCAGCGCGCGGACGATGTCCGGGACAAGCCGATCTTTCGCCCAGTCGCCGCCGCCGATCACATTGCCCGCCCGTGCCGACGCGATGACCAGCGTTTCCGCCCTGTCTGAACAGAACGACGCGCGGTAGGCGGCCGTCACGAACTCGGCGCAGCCCTTGCTGCTCGAATAGGGGTCGTGCCCACCCATCGGCTCGTTTTCACGGTATCCCCACGCCCATTCGCGATTCTCGTAGCACTTGTCGCTGGTGATGACCAGGGCGACCCGCACACCGGGCGTCTGCCGCACCGCTTCGAGGAAATGGACCGTTCCCATGACGTTCACACTGAACGTCTCGACCGGGTTGGCATAGGACTCTCGGACGAGGGCCTGCGCTGCCAGGTGAAACGTAATCTCCGGTCGGAACTCCGTCATCAGGGCCGTGAAGCGCGTTGTGTCCCGGATATCGCCGTAAACCGAATGCATCCCGGCCTCTACATAGGCCGCTTCGTAGAGTGCGGGTTGCGTGGAGGGCGGCAGTGCATAGCCTGCGACCTCCGCCCCACAGCCCTGCAGCCAGAGTGCAAGCCAACTGCCCTTGAAGCCCGTATGCCCGGTGATCAGGACACGTTTGCCGTGCCAGAAGGTCGGATTCACTTCCACACCTTCCATGGCGCGTTTCCGGAGTTCCAGAGCTCCTCCAGATGCAGTTTGTCGCGGAGGGTATCCATCGGCTGCCAGAAACCGGTGTGCCGATAAGCCGCAAGTTCGTGACGACGGGCCAGTTCCTCCAGCGGCTCCCGCTCCCACAGGGTTCCGTCTCCTTCGATCAGGTCGAGCACGGGAGGTTCCAGAACGAAGAACCCACCGTTGATCCAGCCGTCGCCGCTCGGCGGCTTCTCTTCGAAGCGGTTGATCTTCTCATCGGTCATATCCAGCACGCCGAAGCGTCCCGGCGGCATGACGGCCGTCAAGGTCGCTAGCGTTTTGTGCTCCCGATGAAAGTCCAAAAGGGCGGCGATATCGACACTCCCGAGGCCATCGCCATACGTCATGCAGAAGGTTTCGTCGTCCAGATGCTCGCGCACACGGGCGAGCCGGCCGCCTGTCTGGGTCTTTTCGCCGGTATCCACCAGGGTGACTCTCCATGGCTCTGCGCTGTGCTGGTGCACGGTGGTGGTGTTTGTGCGGAAATCGAGCGTGACGTCCGACATATGCAAAAAGTAGTTGGCGAAATACTCTTTAATGATATAGGCTATATCGCCGCCGGACGCGACAACGTCGGCGAGTTCGT